>JAIVHB010000001.1 GCA_020201275.1 Rhodothermaceae bacterium
ACCCTTGAAATCCGCGACAGCCGGGTATCTTCGGGCGTTAGCAGAATCGCGGAAATACCGGCCGTTCGGGCCAGGGTAAATGAGCTGTTGAGGGAGGTGGCCACACGCAACGATATAATAGCCGACGGGCGCGATCTGGGTACGGCTGTATTCCCTGATGCCGACCTCAAATTCTTTATGGTGGCCGATCTGAAAACCCGCTCGCAGCGCCGCATCAAGCAACTGGAAGAGATGGGGCTTTCGGGCGACCCCGATACCATCAGGAGAAACCTTGAAGAGCGCGACAAAATCGATTCAGAGCGGGCAGCCGACCCATTGCGACGTGCTGAGGATGCCATACTGATCGATACCTCAAAACTTGAGTTTACGCAGCAGGCTGATCTGATCCTCACAGAAATTAAAAAGAATAAAAACAGGGGTTAACGGCGTGTAATTTGCCGCCACATTTTCTGACCGGGCATATGTGTATTATGTGAATATAAAATCATATATTAAAGGCTCTCCGAAACCCGGGGAAACAAATAACTGAATTACTAAACTCTTATCCCATCCAAATTGCCGGATGCGGAATTTACATGGCACAGGAATTTTCATGGCAGATGAACTAAACAAAGAAACTACAAACGAGGAAGCAGAACTAACGGAACAGGAAACAACCGCTACCGATACTGCCGGTGAACCAGCTGCCGAGAAGGTGGAAGGCACAGCCGAAAAAAAAGAAGAAAAAGTAACTGAAGAACCCGCTGCTGCCGCCGATGAGGCGAAAGCTGATGATACGGAAACCGCACCCGCCGGGGATGTAAGCACCGGGGCCGGCGAAACGGCAGCTGAATCAGATGAAACCGGGGGGGCACCTGCTGCAGAGCAGACCGAAGAGCCGGCCGCCACACAGGCAGAAACCACTGAAACACCGGCTGAAGAGTCCGGGCCTGCTGAAGAGACCTCACCTGCTGATGAACCTTCACGTGAAATCCCCACATTTACCGGTGAACTGAGCAGCAGAATCTATACCCTGGATGAGCTTCAGGAAGCGTCGGAAGACTACGACGACAGTGAGTACAACGACCTGATGAAAATGTATGAGGGTACGCTGAACTTCATCACTGAAAAAGAAATTGTAACCGGCCGCGTAATCGGCCTTGATGAGAAGTATGTAATCGTCGATATCGGATTCAAGTCGGAGGGTATCGTACCCCTTAACGAATTCCGGGATGCGGAAAGCGTCAAAATCGGCGACGAAGTTGAGGTGTTCCTCGACAGGGTTGAAGACCGTGAAGGCCAGCTCGTACTCTCCCGCCGCAAAGCGGATACACTCAGAACATGGCAGAAAATTGAGGAATCACACCAGAACCAGACTGTTATAGAGGGCTATATCAAACGCCGGATCAAAGGCGGTATGGTTGTTGATGTATTTGGAATTGATGCATTCCTTCCCGGTTCGCAGATCGACGTGCGTCCCGTGCGCGACTTTGATGCCTATGTGGGCCGCACCATGGAATTCATGATCGTAAAGCTGAACATGGGTTCAGAAAACGTTGTTGTATCGCACCGTGCACTTGTTGAAACCGATCTCGAAGATCAACGCACTGAAATCCTCTCCACCATGGAGTCGGGGCAGATTCTCGAAGGTGTGGTTAAAAACATCACCGATTTTGGTGTATTCATCGATCTCGGCGGCGTCGATGGCCTCCTCCACATTACCGACCTCTCGTGGGGCCGTGTAGAGCACCCATCCGAAATTGTGAAACTGGATCAGCGCCTCAACGTGGTTGTTCTGGAATTTGATGAGCAGCGCAAACGGATCTCTCTTGGCCTGAAGCAGCTTCAGCCGCATCCGTGGGACGAGATCGATGCCAAATTCCCCGAAGGATCAAAAGTACAGGGCAAGGTTGTATCCATTGCCGACTACGGCGCCTTTATTGAGCTCGAAAAAGGTGTTGAAGGCCTGGTTCACATCAGCGAAATGTCGTGGACCCAGCATATCAAACATCCGTCGCAACTGGTCGAGAAAAACCAGATTATTGAATGCGTTGTGCTAAACATCAATAAGGATGAGCGCAAAGTTTCCCTTGGTATCAAGCAACTCGAAAAAGATCCGTGGGACAATATCCTGGAACGCTACCCCATCGATTCACGTCACAAGGGCGTGGTGAGAAACCTCACCAATTTTGGTGTGTTTGTTGAACTCGAGCCCGGTATCGACGGTCTGATCCACATCTCCGACCTGAGCTGGACCGATAAAGTGAACCACCCGAGTGAAATTGTGAACAAGGGCGACGAAATCGAAGTTATTATTCTTTCGGTTGATTTTGAAAATCGCAGAATCTCGCTTGGTCATAAGCAGATCCTTGAAAACCCCTGGGACCAGTTTGTTGACCAGTACGCTTCGGCAACCGAGCTTGATGCCACGTTTGTGCGCCATACAGATAAGGGTGCATACGTAAGGGTTCCCCTCGGTCTGGAAGCGTTTATGCCGATCAAGGAAGCGGAAAATCCCGATTCCTTCAAAGGTGATATAAAAGAAGGTGATGCACTGAAAGTGGCTGTAATTGATTTCGATGAACAGTCGAGAAATATTGTGGTCAGCCAGAAAGAGCTCAACCGCGATAAAAGCGAGAAAACTGAATCGAAAGCAGCAAAAAAATCGAAGGCGAAGAAAGAGAAAGTCGTTTCGACCGGTGCTGCACTTACCCTCGGCGAAATGTCGGGTCTTGCAGACCTGAAGGAAAAACTGAGCGAGCAGGAAGCTGCTGCTGAGGCCAAGGCAGGTAAGGAAGCCAAGGCTGAAGCCGAAGGTGATGCAAAGGAAGAAAAGGGAGAAAAAGAAGAAAAAGAAGAAAAAGAAGAAAAACCAAAAGCTTCCAAGCCGGCTAAAGAGTCAAAAGCTGAGAAAAAAGATGCAGCTGAGAAAACAGATGCAAAGGCAGACACTGCTGACGAGGCAGAAACTGAAGATTCAGATGATGCTGATGAAGAGACCAAATAAAATTCTCTATCATAGCGTTTAATTCCGGAGGGGGAAACATTACGTTTCTCCCTCTTTTTTTGAGTTAAAGTATTTCAGACACATATAGCGCGGCATTTGTCTGAACAGATAACAACTAATATGCTACGAATTCAGGAAGCCGTTAGTGCGGCACAAACGTTTGAGCTGATGAAGAAGCTGCTGGGGCACATAGTACCCGAAGCCGAACTGTTGCTCAAATCTGAAATTGCCTTTGAGATCAACCGCTTGAAAAAGGAGAAAAAAGCGGTAATTCTCGGTCACAACTATATGGAACCGGCCCTCTACCACAGTATTCCTGACCATGTGGGCGACTCCCTGGGGCTGAGCCGCATATCGGCCGAAACCGATGCCGATCGTATAATATTTTGCGGGGTAAGGTTCATGGCAGAAACCGCCAAAATCCTGAATCCGGGCAAGATGGTTCTGCTGCCTGCCAGGGTTGCGGGATGTTCGCTGGCAGCAAGTATAACCGCAGATGATGTACGCAATATTAAAAAGGCCTATCCCGGGATACCGGTTGTTACCTATATAAATACCTATGCCGACGTCAAGGCCGAAACCGATGTGTGCTGTACATCCAGCAATGCGGTAAGCATTGTGAACCAGCTTGAGTCGGATACAGTGATCTGTTTGCCTGATGAATTCCTTGCGAAGAACATAGCCCGGGAAACCGGCAAACGGATCCTTTTCCCTGGTGATATACTCCAAAACGGGGAACCAGCCATGGTTGCATGGCACGGCAAATGTGAAGTTCATGAAAAATTTACCGTCGGCGACATCTCCGCTGCCAGGGCTCAGTTTCCCGATACGGTTGTCGTGGCACATCCGGAATGTCCGCCGGATGTGGTTGAGGCCTCCGACTATTCAGGAAGCACCACGGCCATGGTCGATTTTGTGAAAAATTCTGATGCCAGGCGTTTTCTGCTGCTCACTGAGTGCAGTATGAGCGACAATATAGCGGCCGAGAACCCAGACAAGGAGATGCTGGGCATGTGCAGTGTCAGGTGCCCTCACATGAACGAAATCACTCTTGAAGATACACTGGCGTGCCTGAAGGAAGACAAATACCAGATCGAAATTGATGAGGATATTCGGGTCAGGGCCAGGAAATCGCTCGACCGCATGCTGGAAATGAGCAACTGAACTGTCCAGTTCAGCAGCCGGTTACCGGTTATCATAACCAGGCCGGAAAATGCAGACACGGCCTGGTCATCATGGCACACACCAATTGAACGCCATAAAAAAGGCACCCTCAGGGATGCCTTATTTTCAATAATAACCGTACAGATGTTATTTGGAATCTTTATAGAAAAAGATTTTGTTGTTTACAGTGTCTTTACCACTGCGGATTTTACTGCCTGATTCCCTGTTAAATGTGTAAACCACATTTCTCATGGAATTCAGTTCTTTATCGGTTGAATAGGTTACCTCGAGTGCTTCTCCACCTGGTTTCAGCTTGTTAAGCGCATCAAGCAGCGGACGAAATTTCGAAGAACTTTTCTTTGTTATTTTAACGTCTGATCTTGGTACAAATTTAATCTTCATTATACAGTTGGTTAATTAGTTGTTAAATAAGTTGTCTGTAATTTAACTGAATTATTTGAAAACTGTCAATGTTTTTGTACAGATTAAAATCAGGGAACATGAACGGTTGATAAAACTTTTTCTATAAGATGTTCCGATGTAATGTCTTCGGCTTCGGCTTCATAGGTTGGAATAATCCTGTGACGCAGTACATCCATGGCAACTTCCCGTATATCTTCAGGAGTTACATAGGCACGGTGCTCCATAAATGCATGAGATCTTGCCGAGAGATTCAGATTAATGGATGCCCTTGGTGAAGCGCCGAAATTGATAAGTCCTTCGATTTCTTTAAGATTATATTTTGCCGGTTTTCTTGTCGCAAAAATGATATCGATTATATACTGTTCCACTTTTTCGTCCATATAGATATCGTTGATCACTTTACGGGCTTTCAGAATATCAGCCGGTTTCACAACAGCATTCAGTTTTGGCTTATCGCCTGTTCTGGCCATTTTCCGCATGATTTCCATCTCTTCGATGGGTGAGGGGTAATCAATTTTTATTTTGAGCATGAAACGGTCGACCTGGGCTTCCGGCAGGGGGTAGGTACCTTCCTGTTCCACGGGGTTCTGGGTGGCCAGTACCAGGAACGGTTCATCGAGAGGGTAGGTTTGATCGCCGATTGTTACCTGGCGTTCCTGCATTGATTCAAGCAGTGCACTCTGCACTTTCGCCGGAGAGCGGTTGATCTCGTCGGCCAGTATGATATTGGCAAAAATGGGTCCCTTTTTCACCGTGAAATCCCCGACTTTCTGATTATAGATGAGCGTTCCGAGGAGGTCGGCGGGCAGCAGGTCGGGGGTGAACTGGATGCGCTGGAACTTAGTAGAGATCACCTGTGCAAGGGAAGATACGGTGAGTGTTTTTGCCAGGCCGGGTACCCCCTCAAGCAGCACGTGGCCATTAGAGAGCAGACCGATGAGCAGCCGGTCGATCATATAACGTTGCCCCACAATTACTTTACTGAGTTCCGAGTTAATCGAATCAATAAACGTGCTGGATTCTTCAATTTTTTCCGACAGGGCGGACATGTCAACCGATTTTTGCATGGTTTATAATTTTAGCTGTGAATTCAGAGTGAAACTTGCTTTTAAAATGAGTATCATTTGCCCCTTGATGCTGAAACGGCAAATTAACAGATCAGGCAAAGATAACAAGGCAGGAGCTCAAATAAATGGATATTATTGAAGCTATTCTTCTCGGCATTCTGCAGGGTATTACCGAATTTTTGCCAGTGAGCAGTTCCGGACACCTGGTACTGGCCCAGGCTTTACTTGGCCGGGAACTGGATCGCGGGATCACATTTGAAGTGGTTGTACACTTTGGTTCACTGTTCAGTATTTTGGTCATCTTCCGTGAAAGGATCAAACTTTTGATTGTTACGGCATTCCGGTTTATTTCGGATCCCAAAAACATGGCCGAAAACTGGAAAAACCAGTACAACGTTCGTTTTATATTTTACGTATTGCTGAGTATGATCCCGGCCATGCTGGTCGGTTTTCTGCTTAAAGACTACATCGAAGCCGCTTTTGCAAGTCCGGTTCTGGTTTCGTGCATGCTGCTGGTTACGGGCGGGCTGCTCTACTCCACACTTTATACATCACACAACGATCAGGATGTTACAGCGCTGAAGGGATTCATCATGGGTGTGGCACAGGCATTTGCTATTATGCCGGGTATCAGCAGGGCTGGCACAACCATAACAACGGGGTTGTTTCTCCGGCTTAAACGGTCGGAAGTTGCCGATTTCTCCTTTATTATGCTGTTGCCTGTTCTTGTCGGAGCAATGCTTCTTGAATTCCTCGACATACTGGATACAGGTCTTCAGGGAGTGGCGGCCGGCGAACTGACTGCGGCATTCTTTGCATCATTCATATCCGGGGTGATTGCCTTGAAATACCTTATAAAGCTGTTGAAAGAAAAAAGCCTCCACTATTTCGCGTGGTATTGCTGGATAATAGGCGTGTCGGGCATCATCTATTTTGGATTTCTTTAAGTAATGCCGGGAAAAATTTGTTGATGAACGACTCTTAATTGGGTACATTTGGGCACTTTAAAAATTAGCCGAGAATGATAACGTATCTGTTTCTGTTTTTCGCCCTGCTTGCTCTGGGAACGGCCATACTTGTAGTAACCAACAAGAGTACCGTTAACAGTGCGCTGGCACTTGTTTTTCACATGCTCTCGATTGCAGGGCTCTACTTACTGCTCCGGGCTCAATTTCTTGCCGTGGTTCAGGTTCTCGTTTATGCCGGAGCTATCGTGGTGCTGTTTTTATTTGTGATTATGCTGCTCAATCTTGAGAAAGAGGAGAAGCTGTTTGCCGAATTCAGCTTCAGGCATGCAATCGCCTTTTTTGCGGGCATTGCTGTGCTTGCCCAGTTGCTGTATGCCCTGGGCAGCTGGACAGGGGTACTCCCGGAATTTGCCGATCAGATGATTGCCATAGGAACGGTTGAAGCAATCGGCGATGAACTGTTCACCACCTATCTGCTGCCCTTCGAAGTAACAGCGATTCTGCTTACCGCTGCAGTTGTTGGTGCGCTGATGATAGCCCAACGAAAATTAAAATCCCAGGATAAATGATTATCACAAGCTGGTACCTGGCGTTGAGTGCCGTACTGTTCAGTATAGGAGTGATCGGAGTACTGACCCGTAAAAATGCCATCGTCATTCTGATGAGTGTCGAAATTATGCTCAATGCCGTAAACCTTACACTGGTTTCATTCAGCGCCCAGATGGGCGATGTACAAGGGCAGATACTGGTTTTCTTCTCACTTTGCGTAGCGGCAGCCGAGGTGGCCGTCGGGCTTGCCATCATCATAGCTATCTACCGGAATAACCTCACCGTCGACATAACGAAAATCAACCTGTTGCGATGGTGACCCATGTTTTATACTGTTATCCGACCAGACTATACCCGATAACTCATGAATGTATTAACTGAATATGTTTGGCTGATTGTTGCCATCCCGTTGCTGGGTTTTCTGATCAACGGTTTACTTGGCCTTTCGTCGGAAGGTTACAGAAAACAGAAAACCCTGATAGGTTCTCTTGCCACAATTGCCGTTTTTATCCCTTTCCTGATGGCTGTCGGCATATTTCTGTCGTTGGGAGCCGATTCTGAAGCCGTTGTTGTACGGTTGTTCACCTGGATTGAGGCAGGTGCGTTCACCTCCGATATCGCTTACCGGGTGGATCAGCTGTCGATTATCATGGTGCTTTTCGTAACGGGTGTAGGTGCGCTCATCCACCTGTATTCCATGGGATACATGAAAGATGATGAGGGTTACTGGAAGTTTTTTGCCTACATGAACCTTTTCATTTTCGCCATGCTCAACCTGGTTCTGGGCAATAACCTGCTGCTGCTTTTCCTGGGATGGGAAGGCGTGGGGCTCTGTTCCTATCTGCTTATCGGTTTCTGGTACGGCGACATGGCCAAATCTGAGGCGGGCCAAAAGGCGTTCATCTACAACCGGGTGGGCGATTTTGCGTTCCTGATAGCCATGTTCCTGGTATTTATTTCGGTTGGAAGCCTCGATTTTGACGTCATCTTCGCCGGCCTCAGCCAGATTCCGGGCGATTACGTTTTCTGGATTGCCATTCTGATGTTCATCGGAGCAACCGGTAAGAGCGCACAGATTCCATTGTTTGTATGGCTGCCCGATGCGATGGCCGGTCCCACACCCGTTTCCGCCCTCATTCATGCGGCCACTATGGTAACCTCCGGTGTCTATCTTATTGCCCGTTTCTCCGGTCTTTATGTGCTAACACCCGAGGTTATGCTGTTTGTAGCTGTAATCGGTGCCCTCACCGCCATCGTAGCCGCTACCATTGCCCTCACTCAGTACGACATCAAGCGTGTACTGGCCTATTCCACGGTATCGCAGCTGGGATTCATGTTCCTGGCCCTGGGCTCCGGCGGGTTTATAGCCGCGATGTTCCATGTGGTTACCCATGCCTTCTTCAAAGCCTGCCTCTTCCTCGGATCCGGATCCGTTATACATGCCATGCACCATGTGGAGCACAAACTGCATGATAAAGGCAACGATGTGCATTTCGACCCGCAGGATATGCGCAATATGGGAGGGTTGCGTGAGTACATGCCCTCCACCTACAAAACCTTCCTGCTGTCTACCTTTGCCATTGCGGGCATACCGATATTTTCCGGCTTTTTCTCAAAAGATGAGATTCTGGCCATGGTGTTCAATGCCGGCCTTGGGCAGTATGGCACCGTTTACTTCTTTCTCTGGGGTATTGCCGTTATCACGGCATTCCTTACTGCATTCTATATGTTCAGACTTACACTCACCACATTCCACGGAAGCTTCAAACTTCCGAAGCTTATACGTGGTGCTGAAGGATCCGAGAAGTATCTGCACGAAAGTCCGTCGACCATGACTTCGGCCCTCTGGGTGCTGGCGGTGCTGGCGGTGGTCGGCGGCCTGATGGGAGTGCCCGACTTTTTCGTTTCAACATTTACAGGTGAATCGGCCCACATCAACTGGCTGCACGGCTGGCTTGAGGGGGTAACCCACGAACCCCCGCTTATACTCAGCTATGCCGTTAAATGGATTCTGCTGGCTCTTGCCATTGTGGTGGCTGTGAGTGCGGTAATACTGGCTTATAAAGTATACGACAACGACCGTGGGGTTGAAACCGATGCCGCCATCGCCAAACGATTCGGTGGCCTGTACGATCTCTGGGCAGACAAGTACAATGTTGACGAGATCTATGAAACCATGGTCATTAATCCGCTTGTAAAGGTATCAGACCGGGTTCTGGCAGTGTTTGATATCAAAATAGTTGATGGTTTTGTCAACTTCATCGGCGCGTTTGTACGCTTTTTCGGTGGGCTTTTCAGATACTTCCAGACCGGTGTTACACAGAACTATGCGTTTGCCCTTGTTCTGGGAGTGGTAGTGGTACTTGGGATGTTAATCTTCGGATAAATTCAGTTTCCTGATGGATATTCTTTTACAGATCGTTATTTACCTGCCGCTTCTCGGAGCGCTGGTTCTTCTGGCTGCACGCACAGATGAGATGGTGCGTATGATCAGCCTTTTTGTTACACTGGCAAGCTTTGCCCTGTCGGTGCCCCTGATGCTGAATTTTGATGTGGCCAATTCGCATGTGGGCCAGTTTATGACGGAGACGGGCCCTCTTCTGGCCGGACTGGATGTTAAGTACATTACCGCGCTCGACGGCCTGAGCCTGCTGTTGTTCATGCTCACCACTTTTTTTGGCCCGATAGTGGTGCTGTCTGCGTGGACATCCATCAGGAAGCATGTGAAGGGTTTCTTTGCCATGCTGCTAATTCTGCAAACAGGTTCGCTGGGGGTATTCGCCTCGCTTGATCTGGTCGTTTTCTATGTATTCTTCGAGGTGACTCTTATCCCGATGTACTTCCTTATCGGTATCTGGGGCGGTGATGGCCGGATTGCTGCCACCATCAAATTCTTTCTGTACACACTGGTCGGCTCCCTCATCATGCTGGTAGCGTTAATCTATCTCGGCTTCCATGCCGGTGATGCCATTAACAACGGGGTATTTACCACAGACTGGCGCCTGCTCAGCAGCCCGGCCTATCAGATCGGCCTGGTTGAGCAAACATGGATGTTCCTTGCATTTGCGCTTGCATTCAGTATCAAGGTACCCTTGTTCCCCTTCCATACCTGGCTGCCGTACGCCCACACAGAGGCACCGACTGCCGGCTCTGTAGTACTTGCGGCGATCATGCTGAAGATGGGAACCTACGGTCTGGTCAGGTTCTGCCTTCCTTTTTTCCCGAATGCTACCGAGGCTTTCGCTCCCTGGATGGGTGCACTGGCCGTAATCGGTATCATTTACGGGGCACTTGTGGCCATGGTGCAGAAAGACGTCAAGAAGCTTGTAGCCTACTCATCGGTGAGCCACCTCGGCTTTGTAGTACTCGGCATCTTTGCCCTGAACACCATGGCTGTGCAGGGTGCCATCATACAGATGGTGAACCACGGCCTTTCTACCGGGGCGCTCTTCCTTATTGTCGGCATGATCTACGACCGCAGGCATACCCGGATGATTTCCGATTTCGGCGGGCTGAGTGGTGTGATGCCGGTATTTGCCGTATTCTTCATGATTGCCACACTGGCTTCGGTCGGGTTGCCGGGACTGAACGGGTTTGTAGGCGAATTTCTGATCCTGAACGGAGCATTCCATTCCGACGTGCTCAATTCCTTCTGGTTCACCATTTTCGGTGCAACTGGAGTTATTCTTGCTGCTGTTTATATGTTGTGGATGTACAGGAGAGTGATGTTCGGACCGGTTACCAACAAACTCAATGAAAAACTGGCCGACCTGAACGCACGCGAAATAACCCTTCTTGTACCGGTGATGATCTTCATCGTGTGGATCGGTATCCGGCCAACCCATTTTACACAGTATTCCGAGCATCAGGTTACGCAGCTGCTGGAGGAATCGCGCCAGAAAAGCGCCTCGATCATGCAGGCGGCAAGGGCAGACGAACTTCCTGGCTGGGCCGGAAAATTCTACGATATCACACAAGAATTCGCATCCAAAATCGGAGAAGAATAATGAGTACCCCGTTGTCTGAAACTCAGATTAAAGACAGCCTTACAGCACTCGACGGCTGGAGAACCGAAGGCGACAAACTGATGAAGGATTTCAAATTTCCCGGCTTCAGAGAGGCTATGGCTTTCATGGTAAGGGTTGGATTTGAGGCTGAAGAACAGGGCCACCACCCGGAGATGTTCAATGTGTACAACAACGTAACTATCGGGCTGGCAACGCACGATGCCGGTAACAAGGTTACGGCCATGGATGTGAAACTGGCCAAAGCGATCGATACTCTATTATAATTGCATTTGCAGATGGAAATTTTAAACGACATGGTTCTCTACCTGCCCGCTATTATCATTGCGCTGGCCGGGCTCATTGTTATGATGGTGGATGCCTACACGAAGAATACGGCCACGATCTATACCGTATCGGTCGGATCACTGGTACTGGCACTCGCTGCAGCGGTTTACGGTCTTTTTTTACCGTCGGCGGAGATTTTTTACGGTATGGCCACAACGGGCGGAACGGCGGCATTCGGCACGGCACTTGTTGTGGCGGCAACCCTGTTTGTAGTGGTGCTGTCCAGAGAGTACCTCACCGGCATCAATCACAATTTTGCGGAGGTTTATACCCTCATTCTTTTCGGAACGGTAGGAATGATCGTGCTGGCAACGGCCAGCGACCTGGTTACCGTATTTCTGGGACTTGAAACCATGTCGATTGCCTTGTATGTGCTGGCCGGTATTGTAAGGGATGAGAAAACGGGAATCGAGGCTGCTCTGAAATATTTCCTTCTCGGTTCATTCGCAACAGGATTTTTTCTGTACGGAATCGCGCTGCTATATGGTGCAACCGGAACAACACGTCTGGCCGAGATCGGTCTGTATGCCGATGCAGGCCTGATCTACTGGGCAGGAGTGGGGCTGCTGCTCGTCGGATTCTTCTTTAAAGTTTCGGTGGTTCCCTTCCACATGTGGACACCCGACGTTTATGAGGGCGCGCCGACAACCATTACCGCCTATATGGCTACAGCAGCGAAGACGGCTGCCTTTGTATCCCTCATACTGATACTGGAGAGGGCCATACCCCTTGCCGTTGAACAGTGGAGCAGTGTGCTTGTGGTGATCGCCATACTCACCATGGTACTCGGTAATACTGTAGCCATGGTACAGAACAATGTAAAGCGGATGCTGGCCTATTCCAGTATAGCCCATGCCGGTTATGTTCTCGTGGGTCTTGCCGCCGGCACGGCCGCCGGTTATTCGGCGGTGCTGTATTATCTGCTGGCCTATACCCTGATGAATATCGGAGCCTTTGGCGTGGTGGCCTATTATGAGCGCCACAAGGGCATGAAATTCAACAGTGTTGACCAGTATGCCGGGTTGGGGTACAAGCAACCCATGATGGCCGTACTTCTCGGAATATTTCTCTTCTCGCTTGCCGGGATCCCACCGTTTGCCGGATTCATCGGCAAGTACCAGGTCTTTGCGGCAGCCATACAGGCCGATCTGATCGGGCTTGCCATAGTAGGTGTATTGGCAAGTGTGGCGGGGGTATACTACTACCTGCGCGTTCTTGTGTTTTTGTACATGAAGGAAGGCACAGAAGAAATTGAACTCACCCGGGCCGGGGTGCCTTACAGATTTGTACTGCTGCTGCTGGCGTTACTCACTATCTATTTCGGGATTCTACCGGGCGGGTTATCGGAGCTTCTAACGGGATTCTATCAGGGCTCACTTTATTCAGTTGCCCCGCTGCCCTGAGTTGTACTGGCTCAGGAATAGTTGTATATTTAAGGCTTCCTGCTATCGGGATTCCCCGATGGCTGTTGTAAACATCCAAAGGAAACCTATATAATAAATGAAAAAAAACTATTACGAACTAACCTTCATCGTGAATGCTGTTCTCGATGAGGAGCAGATCAAAGCATCCGTTGAGAAGTATAAAGACTTCATCACCAACGGTGGAGCTGAAATTGAAGAGATCGATGAGTGGGGCATTCAGCGCTTCGCTTACGAGATGGACGGGAAAAACAGCGGATTCTACGTAAATGCCTTTTTTACGGCCCCTGTAGACCTGATAGCCAAAATGGAACGTCAGATGCTGATTGATGACAACATCCTCCGCTTTCTGACCCTTAAATATGACAATAAAATGCTTCATCACCGCGATCTTCAGAAAAAGGGCAAATTGCCTGTTGTTTTTGAACCGCGTGAAAAAGAAGCCACAGAGGAAAGCTAACCCATCAAACGATCTACTAAAAAACCAGCAAACAGTATGCTTAAAAATCCACAGCACCCGAAAAAGGGCAACCTCCGTAACAAAGAGTGCAAATTTTCTAAAGCAGGCGTCATATACATCGACTACAAAGATGTTAAAACCCTTCAGCGGTTTACAAACGACCAGGGGAAAATACTGCCCCGCCGCGTAACCGGTACAAGTGCCCGGTATCAGCGTCAATTGACCAAAGCAATCAAAAGGGCACGCCATCTTGGCCTCATGCCGTTTGTTGCTGAAAACCTGCGTTAATCATAGCACCCGGAGATAACAAATTATGAAACTGATATTAAAACAGGATGTTGCCACTGTTGGAGAACGCGGCGATATCGTTGATGTAAAAGACGGTTACGGACGTAACTACCTGATACCCCAGGGTCTGGCTATTTTCGCCAGTAAATCTGCCATCCGTACTGCGGAAAATGAAGAAAAGCAGATTTCCCTGAAAAAAGAACTGGACATCAAAAATGCAACAAAACTTGCAGAAAAGATTGCTGCTACGTCCATTACCCTCACGGTAAAAGCCGGTGAAGACGGGAAAATATTCGGTACAATTACCACCCAGCAGGTTGCCGATGCACTGGCTGAAAAAGGTCTTGAAATCGACCGTCGTAAAATTGACATCACATCCGATGTGAAGGCACTCGGAGAGTATGCGGCAACGGTTGCCCTTACAAAAGACATCAAACCGGAGCTTAAAATCTGGGTTGTTAAAGAAGAAGAGTAACCTTTTCCGGTTCTTAACTGTCTGATTCTGAAAAAACATGCAAGGCCATCCCGGTTTGGGATGGCCTTCTTTATTGGTGCGCCCGGCAGGGCGCATTAACTTGGGAGTGAAAGTCTCCTATGCACCCGACAGGGGGAAGCATTAGCCGAACGGCGAGGGTGTACCCGGTTAATGATGGCAGCTTCCCGTGTTGTCAGTTTCTGTGTGATGCAGCTTCCCCGAGTTGGCAGTTCAGATGGAGAAATGGAGAACATCATTTATATTAGCGGGTAATCTTACATCCAGCAGATTATTTATTGACCAGGGATACCAAACTTCCATTCACGATTCTGACACAGTAAACTGATTGTGTGCTCATTCAAGCCGCATTTGTGGATATTGCTATCGGTACCCCTGCTCCTTTCGTACGAGTATGGCCTTGCCCAGACAGGGCTTGAACGGGTACGTTCTGTTGAAGTTGCCGGTGCCGGGCAACCGCTTTTTCTCGACTACTTCGTGATAGAGTCGGATCTAAGGGTCTATCTGGCCGACAGCCTCATTTCACCGCAGGAATGGACTTACAGTCAGGCTGAGGGTACATGGCAGCTGAACCGGCCGTTCTGGCCCGATGATGAACCGCGGATACTCACTTTCCGATACCGTGTGATTCCCGTCTCGCTGCAACCGGTTTACAGGGCAAGGGAACTGGTACCTGCAGAAACAGACACCGCCGAAGGGCTGCCCGATGGTACTGCCCTTGTAAGCAGGCCCTTTACCCGGAGTGATCTGTTCGGTGATTCCCGGCTCACACGCAGCGGTTCATTATCGAGGGGTATTTCGTTTGGCACCAACAGGGATTTCAGCCTTGAGAGTGGTCTGCGTTTCGAACTGAGCGGGTATATTACCGATGATGTTGAGGTGCTTGCAACCCTTACCGATCAGACAACACCCATCCAGCCCGACGGAAGTACACAGAACCTGCGTGAGTTCGACAAGGTGTATATCCGCCTGAACAGTCCTTACGGACAGGTACAGCTCGGCGATATCGATGTATCACTACAGAACAGTCAGTTTGCCCGTGTACAGCGCCGCCTTCAGGGAGCCGATGTACTTACTTCATCGCCACAGATAGGAAGTCTGAACGCGGCAGGGGCCGTAGTTCGCGGTGAATTCCGAACGCAGTCCCTGGCGGGATCAGACGGGGTTCAGGGCCCCTACAGGCTCAGCGGGTCGAAGGGAGAACAGTTTATCATTGTGCTGGCCGGAACCGAGAGGGTTTACCTCGACGGGGTCAGGCTTAACCGGGGCGAGGAAAACGATTATGTGATCGATTATGGCCTGGGTGAGATCACCTTTACAGCCAGCCGGATCATGACCAACGCAAGCCGCATCGTGGTTGAGTTCCAGTACATCACACAGGAATACACCCGAACCATCATTGCAACCGAGGCCGAAGCCGGTAACCTGATGGATGGCAGGTGGATGGTAGGTGCGAGTTTCATCCGTGAGTCTGACGATAAGAACCTGTTGTCGGAGTTCGGCCTGAGCGATGAAGAACGGTCTATACTGGAAATGGCCGGCAACGATCCTGATCAGGCCGTTATAAGCGGGGTCGATTCGGTCGGTTTCAGCCGGGATGCCGATTATATACTCTACGCCCGGCGCGATACGGTTTTCCAGGGCCAGCCCTACTCAATTTTCCGGCATGAGCCGGGCGACACGTCCGGTGTATTCAGGGTGAGGTTCAGCCGTGTGGATGACGGAACAGGCTCGTACCGCCGTGCCAGAAGCACCTCGAACGGTATCGTCTATGAATGGGTGGGCCCGGGCCGGGGCAATTATGAGCCGTTCCGGAGAATCCCGGCACCCGAAAACCGGATTATGGCCACTATCAGAAGCAGTTACCGCATTACCCCCGACATCTCCATTTATGGTGAGCTCGCCGGCAGCAGTTTCGACCGGAACCGTTTCTCGAGCTTGGGCAACACGAATAATAACGACAGCGGCTACTATACCGGAATCAGCATTACCGAAACGGAAACCGTTGCCGGGTTAATCTCATTTGATTTCAGCCATCGTTTTACCGGCCGCAATTTCAGTTACTTCGACCGTATACGTGATGTAGAGTTCGACAGGACCTGGAATATAACCGATACGGAAATTACAGGTGAGCGCATATCTGAGGCTGCAATGGCCTGGCAACCCGCATCAGAAACCCGGTTCAAATACACATTCGGCATACTCGGCCGCGCTGATATTGGAGCCTTCAGGCACAATGCAGGTCTGGTCAGCCGCGAAGAGGGGCTTCCGTTTATAGAATACGATGTAACCTATGCCGATAGCAGGGAAGAACTGTTTGGCGTAAAAGGACAGTGGCTGAGGCAGACAGGCACCGCCGGCTATGATGTGGCTGCAGGATCGCATACGATAACTCCCGGCTTCAGGGTTGAACATGAAAACCGCGAACAGGTTCTGATCGGTACCGACTCGCTCACCCGTCAGAGTCTGATGTTTCTGGATCTGATGCCGGGTCTCACTTTCCGTTCATCCGAAGACCGGTTTAAGGCATCCTTTTCATATGCATTTCGCGATGACAACCGGGCAGACAGGGGGCTGATGAGGGATGAATCCCGTTCGTTTACCCGGCGGTATTCTGTAGAGTACCGTCCCGGAGCCGTGATGCAGACAACCAATACGCTTGCCTTCAGAAAGCGGGAATATTCCGATTATTTCAGGGAAACATTGCAGTTTCAGGACAACAGAAGTGTAGTTCTGCAGTCGAACACCTTGTTCCGGCCGATGAACCGCTTTATTGACCTGCTCCTGTTTTACGAGATCAATACCGAAAGCCGGGCCCTGTTGCAGGAGACTTTTATAGAGATTGGTCCTGAACTTGGCCAGTATATATGGGTTGACCTGAACAACGACGGGGTGCAGCAGATCGATGAATTCTTCCCGGCAACTGTACCCGGCGAAGGGATTTATGTTAAGCAGTTTATCCCATCCGATGAGCTTTTTCCTGTGATCTCCCTTAATACCCGCCTGAGAAGCAGGATCAGTCCCGAAAGGATTATCAGGGCTGATGCATCCAATCCAACAGTGCTGGAAATTCTTCGGAACATAGAACTTAACAGCGTTCTCGACATCAGAGAGCGCAATACGACCAGCCGATTGGAAGATATATATCTGCTGAGGCTGAATACATTCAGAGACGATTCACTCACAATCGAAGGGCGCCTATACTGGCAGCAGGAGGTAGATCTGTTCACACAGAGCCGGCTGTTCGATCTCAGATTTTCAGTTGATCAGAACCTTGGCCTTAACAGAAGGGCGACTGGTCTTGATGAGCAAGAGTCGGTTTCCTTCCGGTTTTATACCACACTCAGAGCGCTGCGCGGCTGGCAGTTCACAATAGCAGGCCGGTCGGCGAGCAGCCTGAACACCAGCGAAAACCTGTCGGGCCGAAACTACGACATCCGTGATATGGGCATTGAGCCGGAGATCAGATATGAAATAAGCCGGGCGTGGCAGGTAGGGTTAGGCTCCTCAATAATTCGCAAAACTGACCGGTTTTCGACCGACAATGCGACCCTGAATACGTTCCGGCTGCGGGCGGATACGCGAATATTTTCAGGCATGGGGTTGCAGGGGCAGGGGAGAATTGAGTTCAGGTCGAACCGGCTGACCGGAACAACAAGCAGCCTTGGAGAATTCGAAATGACGGAAGGCGCCGGGCTGGGCAGCACATTCCTGTGGAGCGCCGGATTATCCTGGCGTGTGAGTGAATTCATACGGGCAACGGTGAATTACGACGGCCGTACAATTTCCGACCGGCCGGCCGTACAAACACTGCGCGTGGTATTTACAGCTGTATTCTGATTCCGGCACCGGCTACATTTCCATCGTCTTGCCTGTTGATAGAATACTGCCTGCACTGCAAGAGGTGGTACCCGTTCGCAGTTATCCGGGAACATACAGGCAAATTCTTAACGAACGTGCATTGTGATTATGTGTAGTCCCGCAGCGATGAAAGGCGGGCCAATACGGCAGTTAGCAGGTGATTAGCAGTGCTGCGGCGGTGCGAAGGGTTATTTTTTTCCGTTTTTTATTAAGGGGATGAAATAAAGCGTAAAAAAATGCATATTGTACCGTGGTGATAAATATTACAGTATCTGAATAATGGCAAACTGTAAGGGTAATATTATTAAATTTACAGTACTCCATGCCGGAGTTAACCGCCAAATTTCTTTCAGACAAATAGTTACACTGCTTTGACATTTAAACCAAAATAATCTATCATTTCGCATTATTTTAAACTCTAACCCAAATAAAGGATTAACGGAGTATCTGATATGACCCTCTCCTCAACTGTACTAATGATGCAAGTGACCGACGACATGGGGCTGTTCAACGTGCTTGTCGAGTACTTCAATCAAGGCGGCGATTTCATGTGGCCGGTATTGGTTTGTCTCATTCTGGGGCTTGCCATATTTCTGGAAAGACTTATAACACTCAATCGCGCCGATATTAACACGCGTCAATTCATATTGCAGGTAAAAGAAGCCCTTCAAACCGGTGGCATCAGTGCTGCTGAAGAGCTTTGCTCACGTACCCGCGGCCCCGTTGCCTCTGTATTTCAGGCTGGTCTTCTCCGTGCCGACGAGGGTATTGAAGCTGCCGAAAAGGCCATTACTTCATATGGTTCCATCGAGATGAGCTTTCTGGAGCGGGGTCTGGTCTGGTTGTCCCTGTTTATTGCACTTGCTCCGCTGCTCGGATTTACCGGAACCGTAATCGGGATGGTTCAGGCCTTCGATGCTATCGAAGTTGCCGGTGACATCTCTCCGAGTCTTGTAGCCGGTGGTATCAAGGTTGCTCTTCTCACTACACTTGCCGGACTTATGTCGGCGATTATTCTTCAGGTGGGTTACAATTATTGTGTGTCGAAAATTGACCGCCTTGTTGTAGATATGGAAGAGAGCTCGATTGTACTCATCGATTCTATCGCGATGATGCAGGAAGGCAAACCTCTGATTGCACCCAGCGAA
Organism: Rhodothermaceae bacterium; assembly: GCA_020201275.1. Lineage (GTDB taxonomy): Bacteria > Bacteroidota > Rhodothermia > Balneolales > Cyclonatronaceae > RECM01. Next base: position 19,181 of record JAIVHB010000001.1, read on the forward strand.
TCAACCGATAAAGAATAATCTTCGATCAAGGAAGTTTTTATGGTACCCATTGCAATAGGACTCACACTGATACTCGTAGCAGCCGGAGTAATCGGAATTCTGGTTTTCGGCTTTATGAATGTCATTTCCGGCAAGATGGCCCTTGATAAACTGGTAACGATTGCCGTTCCATTCATCATTGCCGTCATTGCCTATTTCGTGTTCGGTGATGCCACCCAGGCTGCCATCTTCACTATGCTGCTGATGATCGGCATCGTTTTCCTGGGTATTTTTCTTACCGGCGCACGAAGTTCATTTATCAAAATTTAACGGTAACCCTTCATGTTACTAAAGAAAAAAAAGACCAAAGGTGAAGCCGAGGTTCCCTCGTCGTCACTGGCCGATATCGCATTTCTGCTTCTGATCTTCTTTCTGGTGGTAACTACCATTGATGTTGACACCGGAATCGGACTAGTGCTCCCGCCCCTGTCTGATGAGCCCCCGCCACCAATCAGGGAGCGGAACATGCTAAAAATCCTTGTCAACAATCAGGGACTAATTCTGGTTAACGAGTCACCTTCAGCCCTTCGCGATGTGAAAGACCTTGTTATCAGCTTTGTTGACAACAACGGCGAAGATGAGGAGTTATCCGAATCCCCGCAGATGGCTATTGTTTCTATCAAGACCGACCGTGATACCCCTTACGACATCTACATTGATATGCTTGATGAAGTAATGGGGGCATACAGAGAGCTCAGGGATGCCGAATCGCGCGTGCGCGGGTTCCGGAGTTATGAGCAATACAGAACATATGTGGATGAACGCGGACTTGAGGATGAAATCCGGGATCTGTATCCGCAGAAGATTTCTGAAGCAGAGCCTGATCCAGGTGTATAATCTATTAAAAATTAGTTATGGCACACTTCAAGAAAAAAGCGAAAGCGAAGCAGGATGTACCGACATCATCGATGCCCGATATCATCTTCATGCTTCTGATCTTCTTCATGGTTACCACGGTACTGCGTGAAGTTGAACTGCAGGTGAGGGTACAGCTAACCTCGGCTACCAACATCGAAAAGATTGAGCAGAAGCGCCTCGTCAGTTATGTCTACATCGGTCCCCGCGTTCTCGGAGCAAACCGCTACGGCGATACCAGTGTTCAGATTGATGATGATCTGGTCGAAGATTACCGTGTTATCCGCAGGCTGATGTACGATAAACTCAGGGAACAACCCAAGCTGATCGTATCTATACGTGTTGACCGTGAATCGGAGATGGGCGTTGTAAGCGATGTTAAGCAGGAATTACGTGAAGCCGGTACGCTGAGGATCAATTATTCTACACGAAGAGATCCAATCTGACCTGTTGTATATTATGCTAAAACTGAGGCTGCCCTGATTCAGGGTCGGCCTCTTTTTATTTACATATTATGAGCGACCAATCTTTTACCCCCATCCAGGAAGTGGGCAGGCAGCAGCTGATCGACAGCCTGATGCAGTTTGAGACATCACATTCAGCAACTCTGATAAAAGGCATTGGCGATGATGCTGCGGTTTTCAGAATCAGTGATTATTTGTCGGGTTTGCTCTCAACCGACAGCCTGGTTGAAGGTGTCCATTTCGACCTTGTCTACACACCATTCAAACATCTCGGTTTCAAAGCGGTAACGGCGGCTGTCTCCGATATCTATGCCATGAACGGGAAGCCGGATCTGATTACAGTATCGGTGATGCTGCCCAACAGGATATCTCTGGAAATGCTGCATGAACTCTATGCGGGAATGCATTCTGCCGCCCATTTTTACAACATCGATATTGCCGGCGGAGATGTTGCCCCAACACTTTCCAATATGATTATAACCATGGCGGCCTACGGTACGGCCGGTTCCGAGCGAGTCTGTTACAGATCTGGTGCAAGGAACGGGGATGCGCTCTGCGTTACGGGTGATCTTGGCGGCGCATTTGCCGGTTTAAAGTTGCTGATGCGGGAAAAGAATGTGTGGCAGGAGCGGAACGATGATCAATTTGAACCCGATCTCTCCGGCTTTGATTACGTGGTCGGGCGCCAGCTTGTGCCACATGCCCGTAAAGACCTCATCGAATCGCTTGATGAGGCAGAGATCATACCCGGCGCCATGATCGACATCAGTCAGGGTCTTGCAAATGAGGTGATGTATCTGAGCCGGGCCTCGGGTTGCGGAATCAGGCTTTTTGAAGCAGCCCTGCCGGTTGCCCCCGATACCCGTTCTGCTGCCGATGAACTGCAGGAGGATGTGGATCAATTTGCCTTGCACGGGGGTGAGGATTATGAAATCCTGTTCACACTGCCCGAAAGAGACGTGGAACGTTTTGCCGGACTATTCAAGGATTTTGTGGTCATCGGTAAAATCGTACCTGCCAAAGACGGAATTTTGTTGCAGACAGCGGAAGGTGAAATGCACGAGATCACTCTCCCGGGTTGAACGCTTTCCTTACTGCAGGAGTTAAAACAGCAGGATCAAATATGCGGTACCCGCGTCCGTTATCTAAACGTACGATCTGCCTGATGATCAACTGCTGATAGTTTCAGAACAGGTTCAATAGTTTATCCAACGGCCATGATGCAGACGGCATAGTTCTGTACTTTGTCGTATCTTTACTACTTATTCATTTTATACCGATTACAGATTTTCAGTCGAATTACATGTCTGATATACCAAATAAAAAAAATCAGCCTCCAAATCAGCAACGGCGCGCACCAAAATTCCCGTTCTGGATTTACATTGCAATTATTGTAGGCCTTCTGGTCCTCAATTTCTATACATTTTCGCCCGATCAGGGTACGCGTCTTGAGTACAGCAAATTTCTCGACCACGTGAAACAAGGCTATGTGGAAGAAGTGGTCATTGTAAATGGTGTACGTATAGAGGGTAAATTTAAACGTCAGGCCGTTGACGATGGTCTTGTTGGTTCACGTGCCGATTCGGAATCGTTAATGCAGTTTCAAACCCGTGAACCCTCGTATAGTTTTACCACAACCATGATTGAGGGCGATGAACTGCGCCCGCTTCTGGATGAAAACAATGTGACGTACGATGCCCGTATCGACGACAACTGGTTTGGCAGCCTACTCTTCTGGCTGCTCCCCATAACACTGATTGTGGTGTTCTGGTTGTATATTTTCAAACGGATGAATCCCGGACAGCAGGTCCTCAACATCGGCAAAAACAAGGCTGCACTCTACGACAAGCAGGGCGAAAATAAAGTAACATTTAAGGATGTGGCGGGACTTGAGGAAGCCAAGGAAGAAGTTGAGGAGGTTGTAGAATTTCTAAGAAACCCCAAAAAATTCACTGTGCTTGGTGGCGCCATACCCAAGGGTGTACTTCTGGTGGGCCCTCCGGGAACCGGAAAAACGCTGATGGCCAAAGCCACGGCCGGTGAAGCCGATGTACCGTTTTTCAGCCTGAGCGGCTCCGATTTTGTGGAGATGTTTGTGGGCGTGGGCGCCGCACGGGTTAGAGACCTTTTCAAGCAGGCCAAAGAGAAGGCACCTTGTATCATATTTATCGATGAAATCGATGCCATTGGCCGCAGCCGCGGGAAGAATGCGATGGCGGCATCCAACGATGAGCGCGAGAATACGCTTAATCAGCTGCTCTCCGAAATGGACGGATTCAATACCGAAAAAGGGGTCATTATCATGGCGGCCACAAACCGCCCCGACATCCTCGATTCAGCCCTGCTCAGGCCCGGCCGCTTCGACAGGCAGATACTCATTGACAAGCCCGATCTCAAGGGACGAGAAGCTGTTCTCAAGGTGCACCTGAAAAAAATCAAGGTGGGCACCGATGTAGATACGAATCTTCTTGCATCGCAGACGCCCGGATTCGCTGGCGCCGAACTGGCCAATATGTGCAATGAAGCTGCGCTGCTGGCTGCCCGGCGCGACAAGACTTCTGTTGAAATGATCGATTTTCAGGATGCCATTGAACGGGTCGTTGCCGGTCTTGAGAAGAAAAACAAAATCATCAGCCCGAACGAACGGAAAATTGTTGCATTCCATGAGTCGGGTCACGCCATTGTAGGATGGTACCTGGAGCATACCGACCCCGTGCTGAAAGTATCGATTGTGCCGAGAGGTCTGGCTGCTTTGGGCTATACACTTCAAACACCGCTCGAAGACCGATTCCTGATGACCCGCGAAGAGCTGATCGACCGTATATGCGTACTACTTGGCGGGCGTGTGGCCGAAGAGCTGACCTTCGGGAAAATATCGACCGGTGCACAGAACGATCTTGAGCGCATAACCAATATGGCATTCGCCATGGTAGCTATCTATGGAATGAGCGAAGAGTTGGGCTATCTTTCTTACAACGACTCCCAGAATTCCGACGGCGGACAGTTCGGGTTCAACAGAAAATATTCGGAAGATACCGCGCGGAAAATTGATGAAGCTATCAGCAATATCATCAAGGAGTGTTACGAGCGTACCAGGAAAATGCTCATATCGCATAAGGCGGAACTTCATATAATGGCTGAAACGCTGCTCGACAAAGAGATTCTGACCTCAAAAGATCTGATTGAACTATTGGGAGAACGCCCGTACGGTAACTATCCGATCACGAAAAAAGATGCCGATACAATTGGCGAAATTTTAAGTGTGGATGATGTTAAAATCGACGAAAAAAAATCAGCCAGGGGAAAAACCCGTACAAAAGACGTGAAAGACTCGGGTAACGGAAAAGCCGAAGCCGCTGAAGCACCCGAAGAGTCTTCCAAAGATACCGCAGACCACAGTGGTAAGAAGGATTCAGTAGAAGAAGAGCCGGCAGACAAACCCGATTCCAGGTAGATAACCTGCGGAACCTCCGGCTTCTGTTGCCAATTATATGTGCATTTGTATTAATGCCGCATGGTGTTGTTCAGTGTGCGAATGCATGCCGGGAATGTTACCCGGATTTGTTACCGGGCCGGTTTTTTGTTCACTCCGAATGCCAGTGCCATAACCGTAAGGGTGAGCAGTACTGCCGCAGGCAGAATTACGTCGAATCCATAGCCGGCATCAAGCAGCCATCCAAATAGCAGGGGACTGATGGAGGTACTTATTATCATAATGGTTGTGAGCATACTGCGGATAGCACCGATCGTCTTAATTCCATACAATTCGGCCCAAAGCGATGTTTTCACACTGGCTCCTAAACCGTCGGTAACCCCCAGCAGGCCAAGGTAGAGAAATGCCGCGGCAGGGTGATCGATCAGCCAAAGTGAAAGGATGCCAACCAAAAAAGGTGAGAGAAACCAGGGGAATATTTTTTTGGCAGAGTATTTGTCTATGGCCGGTCCCACCCAGAGCGAAAAAATCACTTTAAAGCTGGCAAAGGCAATGAAGGCGGCGGCGATCGTTTCTACAGACCACGCCTTGTATTCAGCCAGGCTGATCTGGAACAGAAACAGACCGGTGATCATAAACGGGGTAAGCAAAATAGCCGGCAGGAAAAAGAAAAACCGGACATCCCGCAGTACATGTCTCCGCTTCCAGATGATATCATTGTCGTCCTTACCGGTTACCTGCTGAATAACCTTTGCCGGATGGGTCTCAAGGGTCCTCAGAAGCAGCATAATTGCAGGCAACAAGAGGAAAAACGCAGCGCAGGCAATGATGAACCAGCTGCTCCGCCATCCCACCATTCCGATAGTGAAGGCAAACAGGGATGGCAGGACCGCCTCACCAAAAGGCAGGCCCAGCACCGATACACCCAGTGCTTTACCCCTCAATGAGTCGAAGTAACGGGCCATCGTTGTTTGAGCCGTATGAAAGGTCAGGCCCTGACCGAACAACCGTAATCCCACCAGTGCCGGCACAAGAATCCATACCGAGAAAGCCGCCGACATGAGCAGTGCCGAAAGACCCAGGCCGATTGCCACAGCGCCGCTGTACCACTTCAGGTCGTACCGGTCAATCAGCTGCCCTGTGACCATCATCAGGAGGGCACTGGCCAGAGTGGCCCCGGAGTAGATAAATCCGAAAGTGGTGTTGGTAAGGCCAAACTCCGTGAGGAAAAAGGGTACAAACAGTGATAGGAAAAAAGTCTGCCCGAATGCAGAATGAAAGGTCAGCACAGGGCCGAAAGCAGCCAACCGTTTATTGGTGCGAATGAATTCGAAATAGGTCATTCTGGTAGATGCGGGTGTGCCAAAAGTATTCTATTTACGGCTGATGGTCTTCATGGTAATTTTTTTTGCAAATGGGAACACACTGCTCATCAGGGAGAGGGTTTTCAGTTTGGCCGTTGGTACCCAGTGCACTCTGGATCCGTGTGCCGCTTTCCATACAAGACCTGCCATTTCGAGCGGACTCAGTCTGGCACCGAACATATCAAGAGTCCCCGCACGGTGCTGCTGGCTGCTGATCATGCCCGTATTTACATAGAGGGGCATCAGATCGGTTACAGTGATCCCTCTTCCTTCCAACTCAATATTCAGCGCCTCTGTGAAACCCTTCACGGCAAATTTGGATGCCGAATATACCGAAAGATCCGGTACGCCATAAAAGGCGGATGCCGACGACATTGTTATGACTGATGCTCCGGGTGTTTTTTCAAGCAGGGGCAACGCAAGGCGGGTACCGATAACCGGCCCGTCTATATTGATACGAATCGTTTTGAGGTGCTCATCGAGGGGGACCTCATCAAACGGCCCCATTCGCATGATGCCGGCACAGTTGAACAGCGCATTCATCCTGCCATCGGTATGAATGGAAAAAAAATCGATGGCGTGCTGGTAGGATTCCGGGTCGGTCACATCCAGCTTCATGTGGCAGCAACGGTCCTGCCCGATTTCATTGGCCGTTTTTTTCAGGCCTTCTTCATTGATATCGAAAAGCCCGGCAAACCATCCTCTTGTAGTGAAATAGAGCGCGGTTTCCCTGCCAATCCCGTTGGCGGCACCGGTAATAAAAATTGATTTTGTCATGATCGTAAGCGTTAGGTTGTTCGTAAGATAACACTGTTAAGAGAACGAAATGCGCAAGAATTGAAGAATAGTTGAACACAAGACATGAGACATAAGAAATGAGACAAGGCAAAAGACAAGCAGAAGACAGAAAGCAAAAGTTAGAAGGCGTGAAGCAAAAGGGGGGGAGCCTAAAAGCCCGTATGTTCCCCACCAGATCGAATATTCGCCAGGTCGATACGTCTCATGAATCGGATATCAAAAAATCGCGATACCGGTCAAATCTGAATCCAATTGATCTAACGATTCATAAGACGTACCGATGTACCGACGTAGCGATGTTCCCCCGTCTGATGCCGGGCCGCCTCTTACATAACCTTTTGCAGCAGCTTTTCTGTTTTGATACGCACTGCCTCGCGGTTTATCAGCATGTAATTGAACAGCAACGCCCAGGGATATCCGATCACAATGATCTGGGCGATGGATGCATCAAAACGGATGTTCATGGTTGCCATGATGCCCAGGTGCATTCCGATAATAAGGGTAGCTATATAGGGCCTGAAACGCTCGAACCAGAAAAGAAATCCACCCAGTTCAATGAGTAGCCCGGAGAGAAGGATGAGAGTGGCCATGCCCCGGCTCGTCCAGGCCAGCTCCTGCAGCCAGTTGTTGCCGAAAGCGCCCTCACGCGACAGGATGTCGATGCCCTTTTCACCCATCCACAGCCAAAGATGCCTTCCGTCAATCCAGAACGGACCGGTACCGATAAGTTTGCTAACACCGGCCGACACGTAACTCAGTCCTACAAAAAAGAAGACGGCACCCATAATAAAGCGGCGGCTCTCTTTGGATGAACGGAAAAAAAGCAGTCCAAGTGCAAAGCAAAGCAGGGTCATGGCCGTCATATGCGCCCCATGTGAAATTTCGCCAAGGCTGAAGCGGGCTACATACTGGATGTGCATCAGTACTACTGCGAGCATATAGGTCCATACCGGTGTGAGGCGAAACCAGGTGAGCACAACCAGTACACTAATAAGTGCGGCGTTGATCAACGGCAGTGAATTCCCGTACATAAAAGTGATATCGATATACTGAGCGATGCCGAGCGGGAGTACAACGTCGGAAATACGGAGTGTGTACATGCCCCAGTACCAGACTGTCCAGACTATGTGGTACACCATATAGAGCTCGAACAACTTGAAATGGAGCATCTCGCCGGTGGTTTCATCCCGGTCGAATTTGAACAGTGAGGTGAAAAACTTTTCCACTAGTCCCTGAAATAAAATGATTGGGGAAGGTTGGGGTTGAAATAAGTCGTATCGGGATCCAGCAGCAGCATAGGCGTGGCATGTACGGCTACCGAATCGTTGTAGGCGAGTTCACCCCGCACCTTGTAGATCATCACCCGGCGGTTTTGCAGATGATGTTCACCGAGCATATTCCGCAGGCCCATTACGCGGCCCGGATTCCAGTTACGGGTTTTTGACACAAAATTGGAATAGTCGATCTGATCCACATTGTGGGCCCTCATGGAGAAATGCTCTCCAGGCAATTCGTCTACAATGGTAATCGTCCACACATCATCATGTGGGTAATCGGTAATATCCATGGCCATGGCGCGGGTCCACGGGTTGCCGGCCTGGGAAAACATCGGAAATACGCTGAATGGCCAGAACTCGCCCAGATGAGTGGCAACGAGAATGCCAAAGACCAGAATTGTGGCCAGCATGATCCGTATGGATCGTTTAATAGGGATTTTAGGGGTTTCTTCCATGTCAGATTCCCGTCGGTTTCAGATCGTCTAAAATAATGACTTTGCCGGAAATGTGAATGACGTTTCCGTCCGTTTATGTGATTTTATCCAGAATTACAGCCAGGGACCTGCTTCCGCTTTCTGCAGTGTAGTGTTGGGGCACTGAAAATTGCGCATCAATGGTACTATTGCCGCTGAGAATGGATTCAATATAGTCGGCCATTGGCCCGACGGCATCGAACCTGAAGGCCTGTCCGTTACACTGCTTCACCATTTGGTTGAGCTCAGCGTTTTCTGATACCGCCATCAGCGGTTTTCCTGTGGTTGCATAATCGTAAAATTTGGCCGGTATTCTCTGAGCAGAATTGTGGGCAATAACCAGAAGGATGTCGGCCGACAACATTAGCGGATAGACACGGGTGTAGGGTACCGGGGCCACCGGATGTATCATATCCTGCACACCCAGAGCCGTTGCACGTTCAAGTGTTTCAGGCAGAACCTGCCCACTTATCACCAGTCTGAAAGTATCGGATGTTATGCCGCGTTTCTTCAGTTGGGTGAGCACATCGAGCACTTCAAATCCATCGATAAACCGGCGGAGATTCCCCATAAACAGCAACGACCTGAAAGGCAGCTTCTGCACCTGGCCGTGATTGATGAGTTCAATGTCGCCAAAATTTTTAATGCAGGTAAACTTTTCGGGATCCAGCTCGCTGTAATGCTGCCGATAATGACCGAGGGCGGTTTCGGTGTTCAGGATTGCAGCAGCGCTGTTGGTTATGATTTTGCGTTCCAGGTGGTCGACCAGTTTTCGGATGGGTGCGGGCCTCATCGGCCTTCGCAATTCACATACCGACCATGGATCCCTGAAATCGGGTACGAGAGGCAGATTAAACTCCCGAGAAAGCACATTTCCTACATGGGCCGCCGCGAACGGGTCTATATTCACAACAATGGCGCGGCAGTCTGAATTCTGCAGGATTTTCCGTCCGTTTCTGATCGCAGCGGGTATATCCACAAGGTGTTCGCCGTAGGGTATCAGCTCGGGGTTGTTCCAGAAATGGTTTCGCGTGCGGGCAGGCCCGGTTATTTTTGGTTTTCTTTCGGGCAAAGTACCGTTCTTAAAGGCATCCCAGGCCATGGCGGCACCCCGGCTGTATGTTCGGTGGATGTGCAGGTTGCCGGGTACATGTGCGAGCAGGTCGCCGTCTGTTGAATCGTTCATCTTCAGATCGCAGAAAATGACCGGTTCCCAGCCGAACTTTCGGATGTGCCGGCAGAATTTGAGCGGCCTGAGGGCTCCTACCCTGTTATTGGGCGGAAAATAGGGGGTAATGTAGAGAAACCGTTTCAATAAGCAGCCTTCATTAGTTATTCAGGGCAAATTATTGAATTACCGGGGCAAAAGGAAAACCGGCAGGCAATATCTGTCAATATTGGCTGATGTTCCATTGTGCATGATTTTCGCTATTTTCGTTCTATGAAAATACTCTACATCTTTCCCCATCCCGACGATGAGTCCTTTGGTCCTGCACCGGCTATGCGCCAGCAGCTCACGCAGGGTAATCAGGTATACCTGCTCACGCTCACCAGGGGCGGGGCGACCCGGCAGCGCCACAAGTACAACCTGAGCATCGAAGAGATGGGTGAGGTGAGGTCCGGTGAACTGCAGGCGGCAGCCGATACAATTGGCATCACCGGGCTGATCATTACCGACCTGCCCGACAGCGGCATGAAGGAGATGGATCCGAGGGACATTGAAGCGGTGATAAAAAAACAGATCATGGAGATCAGGCCGGATGTAGTGGTAACCTATGCCGTTCATGGTATCAGCGGCTTTCACGATCATCTGGTATGCCATAACGTTGTGAAGCGGGTCTTCTGTGAGCTGAGAGGCGGTAAGGGCATGCCGCGGCGCCTGGCCCTGTACACACTCTCAGACGCCGCGGAGACGAACGGACATTTCAGGCTTAACACATCAACAGATGAGGAAATTGACTGTATTGTGGCCACCACCGACGACGAAGTTGAAGCAGGCAGAAAGGCTCTCGACTGCTACCAAACCTATCTTGAAACCATCGAGAAGACAGGTATCAGGGAGATGGTGAGCATGGATGTATGCTATGAGTTTTTTCAGGAATCATATGATCCTCCGGTTGATGATGTCTTTTTCGGGCTGAATGTTGAATAACCGGCACCGGTACAACAACAGGCCGGTTCATCCGTATTAAAATGGAACTGGCTGGATAGCGTTTTTTATCGCGACATCATAAATCGATACTATGGAAAAGCTACAATTACAACCGGTTTCGTTAAGCCCCGAAAACCGCAGAGGAACCGCTGAAAGTACCAGAACCAGCCCCGGCACAAGTATCCGATCGGGTGTACGGTACAGCCTTCACAGCGCCGCACATCTTCTGATTATTTCCCTGATGATTCTGGTTGCGGGTTGTCAAACCTCCATGGTTACAAAAACGGGTTCGGGCAGGGTTGTAGAAGACTTCCGCCAAATGGAACCCTTCAGCCAGGTTATGGTCACCGGCACGTTCAATATCGAGATCGTGCGGGATTCGCTTCATTATGTAATTGTGGAGCTCGACGACAACCTCACCCGGTACGTCCGAATATCGGTTGATGAAGGCAGTCTGCACATCCGGCCGGAGGAGAAGTTTACCAATTTCATCCCGGCACGGCTTGTGATCGGATCACCCTACATTTCCCACATAATTACGCAGGGCAACCATAAACTAATGGCACTGAGTGTAGACAACGATGTTCTCGATATCAGCTCGACCGGCACAATGCATATGGAGCTGGCCGGCCTGGTTGATGAGCTGAATCTGGTTCTTGATGGCCGGGTTGTAGTCAATGCCGGAGCCCTTGAAGCGCTCTATGTAAAGCTGCACTCCTCCGGGATCTCAACAAGTACAGTAAACGCTGTGCGCACGATACGGGCAGAAGGTACGGGAAGTACCCGGGTCTGGTACCTGGGGTCGCCCGGCTCGGTTGAGTCAGAAATCGAAGGCCGCGGTTTTGTAAAAAAGGTGGAGGAAGAGGTTAAGGTGGAAGATGAGGATCTGGATTATGATTAGGTTAAAGTTGAGGATTGGGATGTTGATGAATACGAGGTTGAAGTTCAGGACGAAGTAACATACGCTGGCAGTATTGCTGTTGGTGTTGCTAGTGGTGTTGGTGTTGCTAGTGGTGTTGGTGTTGCTAGTGGTGTTGCTGGTGCTGATGCAGTTGTTGGTGTTGTTGTTGGTGTTGTTGTTGTTGTTGTTGTTGGTGTTGTTGTTGTTGGTGGTGTTGGTGTTGCTTCCGATGAGGTCTAATGGTTTTATTTGATCAGCATCATCTTCCGGGTCAATACCGTTGATCCGGCCTGCAGCCTGTACAGGTAGATACCGCTGCCATAACCGGATGCATCCCATGCCACTTCATGCCAGCCAGCCGTTTTCGTACCGCTGAAAAGGGTGGAGACCAGCCGGCCGGTGATGTCGTACACCGCGACGGTTACCTCTTCGGGTTGCTGAACGGCAAAACGGATGTTGGTTGAAGGGTTAAACGGATTGGGATAATTCTGATCAAGCCGGATCTCACCTGGCAATTCGTCTGTCAATGGCAGATTCGTGCCCGTCCCCGTATTAGTCCTGCTCACACTAAAATTATCCCAGTACGACGACTGGTTGGCCCAGCAGTACACCCCGGCCTTGCCGCCGGTGAACGTCGAATCTGTGACCTCGTAAAGTAATTCATCATCAAGCCAGACAGTGAGTTCCGGCCCGGTAGCTTCAATTTTCAGGTTGTACCAGCGGTTATTTTCGTAGTACGCGGTATCGGCGATAAGATCGGTCTCAACTCCATCTACAAATTTTTTCAGTGCGCGGTGCCCGATCTCCTCCCTCCAGTAAAAGAGGTAGAAATTGTCGGCATCCTCGTAGCGGAAAAAGGCACCAATGCCATCATTATCGGTTGACCGGAAATCGACGTCGAGCAGGTAGTCGTCCCAGAAGCGGCTGCCGGTGAGGCCGAAGCAGGCCCCCCTCAGATTACCCGGTACATTATAATTGCTGGTCTGGGCCAATGTGCTGCCGGAGATACCCCATGTACAGTTCCCGAGAAGGGTCCACGCCGGATGAATGGGGGCTGCCGAAAAATCGTCGGCAAACAGCAGGGAATCTGTAATACCGGCAACCTCCACAAGATTTTCTTTCTGAAGGGGCGTTGTACCGAACCGGTTGGTCGTACTCAGCCCAACCGTATAGACTCCGCCCTCGGTGTATTCATGCCATGGGTTTTTATCGGCAGAGCTGCTTCCGTCGCCGAAACTCCAGTTCCACCCGAATGGTGCCATTCGGGAATTATCCCTGAATTGGGTGGAATCTCCCAGAAAAATGAAGGGTTTGGTTACCGTGAAATCCGTTACCGGAGGAGCGTCGGTAAACATCGGGTTATCGAAACCGATCACTTCTGTACCACTGATAAATTCGACAGTAATCCTGAGTTCATCGACCTGCTGCATCAGACCTGCCCAGGTTCCATCCTCCACGATCCAGTCATTTTCGCTGATGAAGAATGAAAACGTCTTCCAGTTCGCGTATGCTTCCACGATATCGGCAGGCAGCTCCACCCGGGCTGTACCACCCGGACCTGAAATGCGTACAAAAAAGTCAAGATCAAGCAGCGATCCGCTGTGACTGATAATATTGATGTCGAAATTGAGAGCCGCCTGGCCATCGATATCGGTCCAGTCGCCCAGGTAGGCCGGTGGAGCGATGGCGTTGGAAATGACTCCGGTGGCGTCGCCGATACGCAGATAACCGTCGGAATTGCCACCGGTATTCTGAACCGAGACCGGGCCGGCATTCTCAAAAATCCATCCCTCAAAGCCACCCTGATCAAATGTATTGTTAAGATTGGCCTGCAGTTTTTGAATTTCGGGTGAAAATGTCATACCGATATTGTCGAGGCGCACGTACTCGCCACCCACAATAAATTCAGCGGTCAGTTCGAGCAGGGTTACATTTTGTATAAGGTCATCCCAGGTGCCTGATTGCATCACCCAGTTGTCGGGGTTAAGGCTTATCACATACCGCCGCCACTGCTGGTCGGGGGCATTATAGGAAGACCCGAGCAACCCCCAGGCGCGCCCACCCGGACCTGATATGGTGAATATGTGCGATGTGTTAATCGTATTGCCGTTTATACGGGTCAGGAAAACATCATAAAAGAGGGAATCATCTTCCGTTGCATTGCTCCAGTCACCCAGAAACTGACGCGGGGCAATGGCATAGAGCATGTTGCCTGTGGCATCGTCATCCACACGCATAACATTACCGGGATTTCCGGTGCCTTCTTCCAGGTAGAACTGACCGTCGCCGACTGCGGTCCAGCCGTCAAGACCGGATTCGAAATCCGTAAAAACCTGTGCGGCAGCCCTGGTGTTAAAAATAAGTAAGAATGTGAGAACCAGCATCAGATGTGATGATGTCCGTATCATGTAAACCTCCCTAAGCAGTTATATTTTATCAATCGATTCGAAAGCCCTGCGTTCAGATGGCAGGGTACTATCAGTGTTGGCATGAATGAATGCCTCATTACTACTCAACTTAGCAATAATGACGAAAAAGGGGGAATTAGATTTTTCTTAGACTGGCTCAGTGCAGCTAAGTGCTAAGTGTGGCTCATTGTACTCAGCAAGGCTCAGTATGGCTCAATATAGCACACTTTGGCTCAGTATGATCAGATGCCCGCATCCTTTTCCTGAACAGTGGTTCTCCAGAATCCCCACCAGCTTGCTGCTGTAAACTTTTCCCTGCCCATTGCCAGAAGCTTTTTACTAACACCGGTACCACTGTCGCGTATGATGAATGCCAGCTGTTTACCGGCGTTCAGGCTGGCCGACCGCCGGATTACCCCGCGCGGTTTGCGTTCAAAAGATCCGCAGTAGTGCTTGGCAACTTCACCCATGCGCAGGGTCAGGAATGCATTGATGGAACCCTCCAGCATGCAATTGGCCACAAATCCGGAGAGTTGCTGCAGGCCGGGAATGGCTCCGGTTGCCGATGCGGCCATAAGATTGCCGATAACCGGTTCAAGCTGTTCCCCGATATCGATTTCGCCTATTTCGGCGGCTATCAGGGCGGTACCCGTTACATTCACATATACATTCACAATCTCGCGGGGCGACGGTCGCTGATTGTAGATGTGCATGACCCGCCACAGCATGCGGCTGATGAGAATGAGCACCAGAAAGCCGTCGAGCTTGCCCGCCTGTGAGACGGCGGTACTCACAAATACGACAGATGCCGTGCGGCGCACCTCCTCATCGGCCCGGCCCTTAAGTGTGGCAAGGGCCTGTGGCAGAGCCTCTTCCCGGGCCATATCGATACCGGCATCCCTGATGTGGGAGTTGCTTTCAAGGCGCTTGCGAAGCTGATCGGTGTAGCGTTTATGCTCATCCTCATTCTTCGGGTCGGGAATAAGCAATGGTTCAGGAAGCCTGAAATAGAGCCAGAGGGGCATCAGTGCCAGGAAGATATAAACAAGGGTGAGTGCTATTAGCACAGCGGTACCGAACACGGGATGTAACCGGTCGGCCAGGGCCACCACCTGGGCGGTCTGGTTGATCAGTACCACCACAAACCAGAGCAGAAACAGAAGTCCTGCATACAGGGCGATTTTTTTCAGGGAGTTTGACATGTAATCAAGGTATCATGTGGGGAGAGAGGCTCCTTCGGGAGTCCGTAGCGCAGCGGAGGTCCCCGAAGAGTGCCTCTTTCTACTCGAAGTGTGGCGGTTTTTGCATGGTTTTGAGGCCGCGTTCGGAGATCAGGTCGCGATAGGTGATTAGTTTGACGTTATTGCGTTGCAGGGCTTGCTGGAATTCGGGTGAAAGGAGGGCCTGCAGCTCTCCGTGGCGCTGTTCAGCCATGTCGCCGGGGCCGAATGGATTCAGGTCGATCATGGCGTTCATGTCGGAATGGGCCGGCGCAACGTGCACCACCTGCAGATTTACGGCATCGGGGTTCAGGTTGTTCACGCGGTCGGCCAGCGCTTCTGTTTTTTCACCGAGCGGTGCGGTATATGTAACGCTGGAGTCATCTTCACCAAACCATCGAGAGATACCCAGCCCGAAATCTGCAGCAATCTGCTCGACGATGGCCCGGGTTTCCGCTGTCTGTACAGCAGCACCCATATGATAGTCGAGGTAATCGATCTGCAGGCCCGTATCAACCGCCCGCTGAACCTGCGCGCGCAGTTCAGCCTCTATCTCACTCAGCTCCGGATTTTTACCGAATAGGGCACCGCGGGAGGGGAAGAAATAACCCTCATCATCCACCAATGAGGGCACGGCCGACGGACCAAGCACAGGTCCCCACCGGTAATGTTTCCATTCCGCATTCAGGGTGAGATGAACCCCGACAGATACATCGGGATGCCCCCGAAGAATTTCAACAGCTTCTTTCCACCAGGGGCAGGCGAACATCACCGATACGGAGACCGGCATGCCGGTTTCAATGAGTTCCTTAATGGCCATGTTTTTCCCGTGGCTCATGCCAAAATCGTCGCTGCGGATGAGCATCATTAGTGGTTCTGTAATATCAGATGTGGCTGCCGGTGGTGTAACCGGCGATGGTTTAGGGGCAATAAACGCCATATAGAGGGATACGAGGATTGCCAGAACAGCAGTGAGAGAGAGGATGGTTTTCATAGTAGTTGCTTTTATGACAATGGTCTTTTAATGATAGCAAAAAGATGATAGAAATGGGAGTTATTTGCGCATCCGAATAGCTATCAACAACGAACCCGTGCCTGGCGGCGATCGACAGAAACCAGAGCATATGGCAAGCGGATATGGATGCAACAAAAGCTTGCTCGGGATCGACGCACGACGGGTCAGACAGCGGGGCCGGCACCACATGTGGCGATGCTGATGCCGGTATGGTAATGCCACCGTCGAACGTCCATTGATGTGACCGGCTGTAGCGGTTGTCGGTGAACGGAACGCCTTTACGGTTCCAGCTTATCATAACCTGATGGGAAGACATGGAGTATATAGTTATAGTATATATGTGGTTGGAGGTGAAAAGGATGATGACAAGCGGGCGATTTCCCGTTTATAACTGCTGAAATTTGCATATTATGACGCTTATGTCCAAATCAAGCGAACACCCTATTGTCATCTACGGAAGCTACGGCTACACCGGAGCCATCATCGCCGAAATTGCATCTGCATCGGGGCATCCGGTTATACTGGCTGGGCGCGATGCGGAGAAACTTTCCAAACAGGCCGATGCCTGCCTGCGCAATGGGTGTCATTACCTCGACATCACCGGCGAGATAGACGTATTCGAGTCGATCAAAAAGATGGACGGGGCCTTTCGCACGGCCGGCATCATGGCAATGCCGGGTACAGGCTTCGATGTGGTGCCATCCGATTGCCTGGCCATGCTGCTGAAAGAGCGGCTTCCCGATGCCGATACACTTGAGCTGGCATTTGCGGGTATTGGCGGAGGCGTATCACACGGAACGGCCACATCAATGGCGGAGAGGGCGGGCATGGGCGGTGCTGTGCGCCGCGATGGCAGGCTCAAGCCGGTACCAAGTGCATACCTGGTAGAGGAAGTCGACTTCGGACGCGGCCCCAAACCGGTGGTTTCTATCCCCTGGGGTGACCTTTCGACGGCCTTTACATCCACAGGAATTGAAAACATCACAGTTTACACAGCGGTAAAAAAGTCTGCCATCCGGATGCTGAAGTTCTCAAATCTGCTGAATCCGGTTCTGCGCACATCAGCCGTGCGCGGCGTCATAAAAAAATGGATTGACACCCGCCCGGCAGGGCCCACCCCGGAGCAACGTAATACCGGCAGGAGTATCTTCAGGGGCAGAGTACGGAATGCTGCCGGAAATACGGCAGAGGCAGGCCTCATCACACCGGAGGGCTACAGGCTAACGGCACTAACTGCCTGGCATATCGCCATGAAAGTGGCTGGAGGCAATGTGAAACCCGGTTATCAGACCCCGGCAACCGCTTACGGTAAAGAACTCATTTTTGAGATTGACGGATGCAGGGAGCAGGAGGCAACAGGCGGGTTTTGGAGTCATACTCCTGGTATGTAACCCGGGTTTTCTAACCAGGGGCTGCTATTTGGTAGAGAAGGCAGTACGCAGCAATTTGCGGGCACCGAATATTGCTTTGAAGAATGGGCGGTGGGGCAGTGACCAGAATATTTTAATCTCTTCGCCGAAATGGGTCTCTTCACTCAGGAATTTCAGGATAGCGACCAGCCGGTTCTTTCTGAAGAGGGTTTCGAAAATTTTGAGGGCGCTGGCCGGGTAGTTCTTGATTATGTATAGAAGAAGGATGTCGTAGGCTCTGAACCGTTTTGAAGAGGGATTTCGGGGTATTGGCGGTTTTCCTTCCTTTAGCAGCTGAACGATTTCCCGGTTAACAGTGTGTGTGCGGGTAAAGGTGTACCCGGTACTGGCTTTGGCCAGCCCGGCTGATGCGCCGATATTTATTACACGATCGTTGGCAGCCGGCCTAAAGCCATTGTCTACCATTGGAATAACACCCCGCTCCTTGCGGATAACGGTGTATGAATTTTCATCCAGGTCAAAGCGGTCTTTCAGGTAATTCCGTATCTCTGTTTCATAATTTTCAGTGGCAAGAAGGTGCTCTGAAAACAGGGTGTATTCAAATATCGCCCGGGTTTCAGAATAGGAAAGGATATACATGAAGGTAATACCCTCATGCTGTTCCACCGAAAGATCCATAAAACAGGCTGCTTCGGTGTTGAATGCAGGCCTGTTGGTACGGATTTCCCAGCCGATAAAATGCTGTTTCAGATTCAGTTCGTGGGCGTCGATATCGACCGGGCGGATACTCTGAAAAATATAATCGGCATCGAATGTGCCCTCAGAGGTGTGTAGCCGGGCGCGGTTATTATGAGTTTCAAAATCTGATATCCGGCATTCAAGCCAGTCAATATTGGCCGACTCGCGAAGCAATGATGTCATTTTGCGGTGGTAGGAGTCGCTCTGAACACAATAGTAACCGTAGGGCGTGAGTCCCGACACAGCATGATGATCATCCGTCCTGATTTCGAGCTTTTTCCATTCGTGATCGATCAGATTTGCATCCGGTATTCCCCTGGATGACCAGAAACACCAGGTTTTGTCGTCGCGGGCCTGCAGGGACTGGTCTGCGATCAGTATTTTTTTGTTGCCGGGACCTTCACGAACAAGAAACCAGGCAAGGCTCAGACCTGCGCATCCCGCACCGGCAATTATGTAATCATATGATTGTGCACTGCTCATTCGGTATCAGAGGTGTTTGGCTCAATTATCCGTTGTCGCTGCAGATTTTCGGGTCAACATGAATGGTAAACAATTCGGTACAGCAGGTTGTGTAAAATTCAGAATACCATCATGTTTGCGAAGTTGCATCAGTGTTTCGGGAGCATTGCTGCAATTGTTTCGCCGTCGTGATTTGAAATTGCTGAATACCACACATCATGCCACTTCCACGATACCACATGCTTGCCGCCAATTTCTTTTATGTGCACATCATTAATGTCGGTTATTCGGTTAACGGCCGCAACGTCCCGTTCAAGAACACCAAACTTGTTCAATTCATCAAGGGAGAAGGCAAAAACGTAAATATGGTCCCCGTCATCAACGGTATACTCGAGCAGTGGAGTATGGAAATCGGGAGTAAATTCGGCATAAACAACTCCCGAAAACCGTGCTCCCTGCAATTCGGGAACGGTGAGACGGAGGTTGTAATCATCATTCAGTATTTCTTCGGCATGTGTCGTGCTTTCCGAGGCAAAGGTGACAGGCAGGAGATTGCCGCCGTGATTGTTGTAATGTTCATACACCAGATCTTCCACGATGTAGTATTCTGTTACGGTCGAACTCTGATACACATACAGCAATGCGGCGAGCAGAAAGACGGCGGCTATGCCCAGCAGTCTGTAAACAGTTAAATCCGGCCGGCGCTTCACATCTGCGGGCGGCTCGTTACCTGTACCAGGGGCATTTTCAGAACGATCTTTGTCAGACAGATCAGCTGCCCGGGTTTGTGTTGGTGCCTGTGCCTGTGTTTGAGCTTCCGCGGAGATGAGTGCACGGATTTTTACCGAGACATGGTCGGGTGTTTTGGATCGTTTACACCGGGTTGCGATCAGGTGTTTAATTTTACGCTCCCTTTCGAGGGCACGTGTCAGGGTTGTATCACTTTCGGCAGCACGACGAAATTGTTCTTTTTCCGCGTCCGAAGCTTCCCCGTCGATAACAGCTGTTACAAGTTCAAGCAGTTCTTCTCTATTTGATCGACGTTCCGGCATGGATGATTCTGAGATATGTAAAATTGTAATTTATCAGTGATTTATGCTTTTCGCATACTTTAAGTGAATTAAGTAACACAATCCCGTTTGCCAGTGTTCCACATTTATCAATCTTTTTTGGGGAAAAGATCTGAATGCCGGCGCATTCAAACAGGTACGATGAATCTGAGCCAATTCGTCAGGGAAGTTTGCGTTCGAGCAGATCTACGAGCTGATCACGGTAGAATTTCCCCTGATCATCGTCCATCTTTTTCAGCTCTGCAAGTTGCAGCTTCAGGGCATCGTACAGGCGTTCCGATTCGAACTCATTTGCGGTAGAAAGATAGTTTTTCAGCATGTCCTGGTCTTTTTTGAACGCGCGTTCAAAAAACCGGAAGGCATCTTTGGTTCTGTCGGGGAAAGATAGGAGAACAAGTGCCATGTTGAAGTGAGCAATATAGCCCTGCGGACCAAATTTTTGTGCCGCTTGCAAATCCGACAAGGCGCCTTCAGTATCACCGCTGAAATATTTACTGAGCGCCCGCTGCGTAAATACTTCGCTGTCGTCGTCTATTTCTTGAGCAACTTCGTCGAAACAGGCGATGGCCTCAGCATAATTTCCAAGCCGGTCGTGAATTTTTCCTTTAAGCATGGCTAATTCTGCTTCAAAATCCTGTTCCGGATCGGCTTCCTTTTCGAGCGTAATAACAAGCCCGAGTGCCTGTTTGCCTTTTCCGGTCTCATGCAGAAGCCGGGCTTTGTCGATTTTGGCGTCGCGGTAATCCGGATCGAGTGCAAGCGCTTTTTCAATATCGGTTTCTGCGTCACTGAACTTTTCCTGACGTATCAGAACCGAACCTCTGAAGCGGTAGGCTGCTTCAAATTCAGGGTTGGCTTTGATTGAATCGGTAAAATAGGTTACAGCTGCTTCCAGATCGTATACCAGATCGGCGGCATATCCGAGAACGAAATACTCGTCGGCTGTCCTCGTTTCGGGTTTCTTTTTCAGCAGCTGCCGTGCAAGCTTGTCGAGTTTCTTTTTCCCGGCCTCAGTAAGCTGTTTTTCTTCAAGTAACAATGGAAGTATCAGGTCGACATCAGAAATCATGTGTACGAAAGTTTGGTTAATCCTTATTTTGTGCGCGCTTGAAGTTAACCCAAATTTGGCTTTGGAAAACGAAAAAGATGAAGGCGGTGCCGGCACAGACTGTTTGGTGCAGATTTGTCGCAGAATTCTTCAAACGCCGGTTCGGGTAGTTAATTCCAATTTTTACACTGTATTTATATCTATGTACCGCTATACCCTTTTTCTTCTGATTCCCTTGTTGTTACCCTTTGCGGCCGATGCCCAGGTTTTGAATGTTGAACGTTTCCGGAGCGATGCCGATACGGCCGATGTGTGGATTGGCGAGTTAAAATTTGATTTTTCCCTGAGCAAACAAAATACAACGGTAATGGCACTGGGCAATGAAACCAATCTTGCCCACTTCACCCGGAACCATGTATACTATTTTCTGAACCAGATCAACCTGGTTTCGGTAAGTACAGGCCTGATGATCGAAAATGAATTCTGGAGGGAAAGCGATGAACCTTCGGTTGAAAAGACCCTGCTGAAAAGCACTACCAGCCTGCTGATTCGGGGGCGGCTTACAGAGCAGGCAGAAATGGTAATGATAGGATACTATCAGGCGCCACCAGCCTCATTCTTCAAGCCAAGAATTACGGGGGACGCCAAACTGAACCTGAAAATCAGCAGCAATCTTACGTTTACCACGCAATTCGTGCTGACATACGATGCCGACCCGCTAATTGATGTAACAAAAGTAGTCTATCGTCTCACCAATGGCATTGTGATCTCAATTTAAACGGTCACTGAGGCAACGGGGTGTTACATCTGATACATTTTATCGAAATATTACACCTTTAATTATACTATGTGCGTATTTTGGCGTTATTGTGTCATTGAAATGGTCCCTTTACTGAATATTCAGAATCCTCATGTTGAAATCGACTTCCCTTATTGCCATTCTGGCACTTTTTATATTCTCATGCGACAATTCCGAGACTTCGGCACAGACAAATACATCTGCCGGTAGTGATGATGGTTTAAAAGTAGCATGGGTACCTCTGCACGAGGCCCTTGAAAATGCAAAAACCGACCGGAAGAAAATTCTTATTGATGTCTATACGGAATGGTGCGCTTACTGCCGGCGAATGAATACAGAAACCTATGCCGATGCCACGGTAATGGAAACAATCAACGATTATTTTTATCCGGTAAGGCTTAATGCAGAGTCAAAAAATTTCATCGATTTTGACGGTCAGGCGGTTACCGAGCAGGAGCTTGCCCTTGCTTTTGGCGTGCGGGGGTATCCCACCACGATAATTCTGGATTTTGACGGATCGGCCGTTGGGAAACAGCCGGGTTTTATGGAGGCCACCGATTTCAACAACCTGCTCTCGTATGTGGGATCGAACGCCTATAAAGACACCACATTCGATGATTATCTGAAAATGAACGAGGACAAATAAATCTATTTTTTAAATGAAATGCGTTTTCTGTCAATAGTTGCCCTGATAGTATTATTTCTAAGTAATTCCGCATCAGCACAGTTTGATATGAGTGCCGACAGGGTTGCGATCAGTACCCGGGTGTCGGTTGAGAAGGTTCCCCAGGGTGGCGAATTCATGGCGGCCGTAATTATGGAGATCGAGGAGGGCTGGCATATAAATGCCGTAGATCCCACACTCGATTGGCTCATTGCCACCACGTTGAGTGTTGAACCGGGCGAGGATGTGATTATCGCCGATCAGCGCTACCCGAATGCGAATGTAATGTCGTTTGCATTCGCCGAAGACGAACCGCTCAGGGTTTACGACGGTAATGCTCCGATTTTCCTGAGTCTGAGAACATCCTCATCTATTGAAACCGGCGAGCATGTTATCCGCGGTAATCTCACGGTTCAGGCCTGCGACGATCAGACCTGTCTCCCTCCATCAAACATGCGCATTGAAGTTAGGTATGAAGTGATGGAGGCCGGGGGTGAAGTTGTACCCGTGAATGAAGAGCTGTTCGCCCTGTTCGATACCTATGGCCAGAGCAACGGGCTTCAGAACGAAATTGCCGGCCTGTTTGAAACTGACGGCTTTTTCCTGGCTTTTATTGCCATCTTTCTGATCGGTCTGGCCCTGAACCTCACCCCTTGTGTCTATCCGATGATTTCTGTTACCGTATCCCTTTTCGGTACCCAGACGGAGACCAATACATTGAAAGTTTTTTTCAGGGCGGTGATCTATGTTCTTGGAATTGCGACCATGTACAGTGTGCTGGGTGTGGTTGCAGCGATGAGCGGTGGTCTGTTCGGATCCTGGCTGCAGAGCCCGTGGATGCTCGGATTTATCGCATTCCTGATGTTCGGGCTGGCGCTGAGCATGTTCGGCCTGTATGAAATTCAGATTCCCTACTGGCTGACGAAACGCCTTGGCGGATCCGGTGCGGCAACAGGTATTCTTGGTATCTATATTTCCGGCCTGGTGGTGGGTATCTTCGCTGCTCCCTGTGTGGGGCCTCCCATCATAGCACTGCTGGCCTATGTCGGGTCGGTGGGTGATCCGGTTTTTGGATTCTGGTCGTTCTTCATCCTGTCGCTTGGCCTTGGTTTTCCGTATCTGATTCTGGGTACCTTTTCCGGGCTCATGCAGAAACTGCCACGATCTGGGGTATGGATGGTCTGGGTTAAAAAGGTTTTCGGGATCATTCTGATCGGGGTCGGATTCTTCTACGGTGGATTGGCCCTGTTTCCGAAAATTGTACCCTATGTAATTCCGGTAACACTTGTGGCCGGAGGTATTTATCTCGGGTTTCTCGAGAAAACTGGTCTTGATAAGAAAGGTTTTACCCGTTTCCGTTATGCATTCGGTGTGGTTGCGATCGTGCTGGGTGTGATGGTTTTCCAGAATCTGCAGAAGCCGGGTGTTGAATGGCAGTCGTACTCTCAGGTCAAACTGGAGCAGGCTGCCGAAAACAATCAGGCTGTAATCCTCGATTTTTATGCCGACTGGTGCATACCCTGCCTGGAGCTCGACCAGATTACTTTCACCGATCCGGCAGTGATCGATGCCACATCCGGTTTTATGCGGCTCAAGGTAGATCTGACCCAGTTCGATTCCCCCGATTCGGAAGAATTGCGCCGGCAATATGAAATAGCAGGCGTACCCACCATCGTGTTTCTGAATTCAGAGGGCGAAGAGGTGAAACAGGCCAGGGTTATCGG
>JAIVHB010000222.1 GCA_020201275.1 Rhodothermaceae bacterium
CAACAAACTGATCGCTGTTCTGCTGTTCCTTACCCTCGCCGGGTGGGGCATTGCCACAGCCCCGTTCGACTGGGATTTTGACCTGCTGCCGCGCGATCCCGTGCCGGTGGATGCCATCCCCGACCTTGGAGACAATCAGCAGATCGTCTTTACCGAGTGGCCCGGCCGCTCCCCGCAGGACATTGAGGACCAGATCACCTACCCGCTCACCACGCAGCTGCTGGGCCTGCCCGGCGTACGAACCGTGCGCAGCAACTCCATGCTCGGGTTCTCCACCATCAATGTTATTTTTGAGGATGATGTGGAGTTCTACTGGAGCCGGTCGAGGATACTGGAAAAACTCAGCTCGCTGCCCGGAGGCACCCTGCCCGACGGTGTTCAGCCCGCCCTGGGCCCGGATGCGACCGCGCTGGGCCAGATTTTCTGGTACACCCTCGAAGGCTACGGTCCCGACGGCAAACCGGCCGGCGGCTGGGATCTCCATGAACTCCGCTCCATTCAGGACTTCCAGGTGCGCCTGGCTCTGTCGGGCGTGAAAGGCGTGTCGGAAGTGGCCAGCATCGGGGGTTTTGTGATGGAGTACCAGATCGATATCGATCCGCTGGCGCTCAGGGAACTGAACCTTTCGGTAACTCAGGTTGCCGAAGCGGTGCGCATGAGCAACCTGGATGTTGGCGCCCGCACCATCGAGCTGAACCGGGCGGAGTATCTTGTACGCGGGCTCGGCTATGTCCGGTCACTGGAGGATATTGAAGAGAGCGTGATCACGGTCATCGACAACACACCAATCCGAATCCGGGATGTGGCCCGTGTGCAGGCCGGACCCGCCCAGCGGCGTGGTGTGCTCGACAAGGCCGGCGCTGAAGCGGTTGGAGGCGTGGTCGTGGCCCGGTTTGGTGAAAATCCCCTGGAGGTGATCAACCGCGTGAAAGAGGAGATCGCACGTATTTCAGCGGGTCTCCCCACCAAAGAGCTGGCCGACGGCACCGTGTCGCGCGTAACCATCGTGCCTTTTTACGATCGCAGCGGGCTCATCTACGAAACACTGGGCACCCTCGAAGAGGCCCTCACGCTGCAGATCCTCATCACCATACTGGTCATCATTATCATGGTGATGCATCTGCGCACCTCGTTCGTAATCGCCGCCCTGCTGCCCATGGCAGTGCTCATGAGCTTCATCCTGATGAAGTATATGGGCGTTGATGCCAACGTGGTGGCGCTGGCCGGTATCGCCATTTCAATCGGAACGGTGGTCGATATGGGCATCGTGCTCACCGAAAACATGCTGCAGCACATGAAGGAGATGGACAAAAAAGACAGGCTGATCGATGTGATCTACAACGCCACCTCCGAGGTGAGTCCGGCCGTAGTCACCGCCCTCTCTACCACCATCGTCAGTTTCCTGCCCGTTTTCATGCTTCAGGCACAGGAGGGGCGGCTGTTCGGGCCTCTCGCCTTTACCAAAACCTTTATCCTGATCGCGGCCCTGCTCATCGTGCTCACCCTTATACCGGCGTTCGCCCACTGGCTCTTTTCCCGTAAAATCGGTAGCCGGAATGCCCGCCTGTTCTGGAACGGCGCACTGATCGTGTTCGGACTGGTAACCATGTTCGCCTGGTGGAGCTGGGGAGGGGTAACACTTATTGTGCTGGGTATTAGCAACATCACTGCCACCTATCATGACGGGTACCGGGAATTGGCGCCCACGATGAACAATGTGATCATCTTTCTGGCCGTAGCCTGGCTGCTGGCCGTTAACTGGCTGCCCCTCGGCGCCGGGAATGCGGTCATCCTCAGCCTGATGTTCATCATTGTACTGGTCGTAATCCTGTTCGGCCTGTTCTGGCTGTATATGGCGTATTACAGGGAGATCCTCGGATGGGTGCTCCGCAACAAAATGCTCTTCGTGTCGGTTCCGGTTCTCCTTCTTGTAATCGGTTTGATGGGCTGGCGCGGATTCGACTCCACGTTCCGCCCTGTATCATCCGGCTTCGGTGCCATCGGCGTCGAGATTCGTGAAACCGGCTTCTGGAGCGCCATGGATTCCCGTTTCCCCGGCCTGGGACAGGAATTCATGCCAACCCTCGACGAAGGGTCGTTCCTGCTCATGCCAACCACAATGCCGCACGCCGGCGTGGAGGAGTCGCTACAGATGATGCAGGAGATGGACATGCGCGTGGCTTCCATCCCCGAAGTGCTGGATGTGGTCGGCAAGATCGGCCGGGTGGAATCGGCCCTCGATCCGGCGCCCCTCTCCATGTTCGAGAATGTGATCACCTACAAAAGCGAGTACATTACCGACGACCGCGGGAGGCGCATCCGCTTCAAAACCGAAAACGGTGAATTTGTGAGGGACGACGCCGGTGAGCTGATCCCCGACCGGCGCGGGCGTTATTACCGGCAGTGGCGCGACCAGATCCGCACACCCGACGACATCTGGAACGAGGTGCTGCAAGCCTCCGACCTGCCGGGGGTTACATCGGCCCCGAAGCTGCATCCCATCGAGGCGCGGCTGGTAATGCTGCAGACCGGGATGCGGGCCAATATGGGCATCCGGGTGAACGGCCCCGACCTGGAGACCATCGACCGGTTTGCCGGGAACCTGGAACCGGTACTTCGCGGTGTTGAGGGAGTTCGTCCGGCATCGGTCTTCGCCGACCGCGTAGTGGGCAAGCCCTATATCGAAATCGACATCGACCGCCGGGCCATTGCCCGTCATGGTCTGATGATCGCGGAAGTGCAACAGGTAATCGGTACAGCTATCGGCGGCGAAACGGTGGGTATGACCGTGGAGGGCCGGGAGCGGTACGCGCTCAGGGTGCGCTATGCCAGGGAGTACCGGAATACACCCGAGGCCATGGCGCGCATACTTGTGACCGCACCCGACGGCAGCCAGATCCCGCTGGGTCAGCTCGCTGAAATCCGTTTCGCAACCGGTCCCATGAACATAAAAAGTGAAAACACCTTTCTGAACGCGTATGTCACATTCGACCGCGAAGGCCAGATCTCGCCGGTTCAGGTGGTCAATAACGTAAAAGACGAGCTCGACCGCCTGATCAGCGACGGCAGCCTGAACGTGCCCGACGGGGTCAGTTATGTATTCGAGGGCGAATTCCAGAATCAGCAGCGTGCTGCCAAACGGCTGGCACTGGTCCTGCCCATTACGCTGATGATCATCTTTCTGCTGATCTACTTCCAGTTCCGGTCGGTGCCTGTAACCACCATCATCTTTACCAGCATCGCACTGGTCTGGGCCGGCGGGTTCATCATGCTCTGGCTCTACGGCCAGGGATGGTTCCTCAATTTCAGTCTGTTCGGGGTGGACCTGCGGGAGTTTTTCCAGATGGGTACGGTTAACCTGAGCGTGGCCGTATGGGTAGGATTCCTCGCCCTGTTCGGAATCGCCGTCGACGACGGGGTGATCATGAGCACCTATCTTGAACAACAGTTTGAAAAGAAAAAACCGGCGGACCATGATTCGCTCTATGCGATGGTTACCGATGCGGCGCAACGCAGGGTTCGCCCCTGCCTGATGACAACCGGAACCACGATTCTGGCACTGTTACCGATCCTCACCTCATCGGGCCGCGGTGCCGAGATCATGATCCCCATGGCGATTCCGGCCTTTGGCGGCATGTTCGCACTGCTTTTCAGCCTGCTGCTGGTACCACTGCTCTACGCGATCTGGAAAGAGGCAGCCTGGAAATTTGAAATGAGGGCGGAGGATGACGAATGAAAAACCATAAAATGAACCCGATGAAACACTGGAAAAAAGGCATCAACAAAAACCGGGATGATCTTGGCGCTGGCACTGTATCAACTGACGTATCCGCAAACAAGTTACGTATGGCCACGGCGCTGGTCATCCTGATTGCGATTCAGGCGGCCCCGGCTCTGACCGGCGGGCCTGCCACTGCCATGGCACAATCCCATGCCGCAACAGATTCAGAATCGCCCTCAATCCCAACCACAACCTTACCCATACCCACAAAAACAACCATAC
>JAIVHB010000223.1 GCA_020201275.1 Rhodothermaceae bacterium
GCACTGGAGACAGACCGGAATCCGGTTTCCCGGAAAATGATGGACAAATAACCACGTCGGTTGATTTCTGGAACGGGAACCGGTCGGCAGTGCGCCAGGTTTATGAGCGTAAAGTGTTGATAGCTATACTGGAGGCTACCGAAGACGAATGGGGAGCGTGGGAAATCGGTGAGAGCCTGGAAGAATACCCCGGTGATGATGAAGCGCTGGTGTTTACGGAGAAAAGCCACGACCTGTTTGTGACCATCGCCGGCAATCAGAAATTTAAGGAGGGGGATATGATTGTGATCCCTCATCTGTTAACGAAAAACCTGCTGGGGTACCGGATTCCGATTATCAGGGAGGAAGATGCCCGTTTGTTTGACAGCATAAGTGGGCCCGAAGATATCCAAAAGCTGCAACATGGCATTCCCGAAACATGGAGCGACGCAACCATTTTCAGGCATAACGGCTACAATGTGGTTGAAGAGGGAAATTTTGATGATATTTTTGACCGACTGCAAAACGGACTCTTTGATTACAGTGCCTACGGTGCAAATGAGGTTCTGGGTGTGTACGAAAACCGGGCCTCAAAACGTGAAGGTCTGATCATCGATCAGAATGTTTTGCTCTTTTACCCTTTTCCGCTTGTGTTTTATATAAACCCGGACCTTCCACAGCTGGCTCAGAGGATTGAGCAAGGCCTGCAAAACATTATCGCCTCAGGCAAACTGGATGCCATTTTTGATGAGCATTACGGCACTATTACAGAGCAGCTTAACCTCGACAGCCGCCGGCTTTTTGTGTTAGACAATCCCCTGATTCCTGATGAATTTCAAGACCTGGCACCCGACATTGAAAATCTTAAGAGTGTAATTTTATTGCGTGAATAAACGGGTTCTAAAGGTCGGTTTCACCGGATTCACTGCAAATTTTTTTTCATGTGATATGCCTGGCACCCAAAACCTGTTGCCGGTCGAAGTGCGTTTCGAAAACGGCTAAATTACCATAGGGGCGCACAAAATTCCCGGAATCAGCACACCCATTGATCAGGGTTTTATAGAAATGGCCACATCCCGCAAGTTTTTTCCGGTAGACAAGGCATTTGACCATCTGGGCTGGAAACCAACGGTAACTCTTGAAGAGGGAATGAGAAGAACTACCCAGGGGATCATAGATGAAATTTACACAGATTAAATACTCTGTTTTTGAACCGATCTGATTCGACCGGCATTTCAATACCGGCCGGAAATTCGCTATTATCAGTGTATCATTATTAGAAAATTTCAGGTGTAACATAGTATTGCAATCATGCTGGTTTTAGTTATTAATTGCGGCAGTTCATCCGTTAAATACGACCTTATTGAAACCTCGGATAATTCTGACGTCTGCAAAGGGTTGATCGAGCGCATCGGTGCCGTTACATCCATCGTAAAACACGAAGCGGCAGGGCAGAAGGCAACAAAGGATTCCAGGAACATCGCCAACCATGTGGAGGCGCTTAAGGAGATCATGGGTTACCTCATGAATCCTGAGAATAAAATTATCGGGTCGACATCCGACATCAAGGCCGTGGGGCACCGTGTTGTGCACGGCGGGGAGATGTTCAAAGATTCGGTGCTGATCGACGATAAAGTGCTGGAGGCCATCGAGCAGGCCATCGACCTGGCACCCCTGCACAATCCGCCAAATCTGAAGGGTATACAGGCCGCCCTCGAGTACCTTCCCAATGTTCCGCATGTTCCATCATGTTCTACCTGGTCGAGAAGGAGGAACTGCCGCTCAACAACCTGCACGCCCTGCTGAACCGTCACAGCGGCCTGCTTGGCCTGAGCGGATATGCGGCCGACATGCGCGACCTTATTACCGAGGCGCAAAACGGCGACCGAAGGTGCCAGCAGGCTATCGATGTGTTCTGCTACAGGATCAAACAGTATATCGGTTCCTACACCGCCGTCATGAACGGGTGTGATGCCATCCTGTTTACGGCCGGTATCGGTGAGAATGCCGCGCTCGTCCGCAAGAAAGCGGTCTCCGAGCTCGACTATCTGGGCATTGAGCTGGATGATGCCCGGAATGAGGCCGTAACCCGTGGCAAAATTGAAAAAATAAGCACCGATGCCTCCAAAACGGATATCTATGTGATACCGACCAACGAGGAGCTGGTAATCGCCATCGATACGGCAAAAATTGCACAGGCCGCCAGCCAGTCACCGTGGATCTGACCGGAGCTGTTCCGGATGATGTTCTGCAACCACTGAAATCAATTACAAAGATACCGCAAGACCACAACGCGGGATGAAACTTTACAAGAACGAATGGACATTATACAACAGATCAGAACCCATGCGAAGGCAGCCGCAAAGAATATTGTTCTGCCGGAAACCGAAGACGCAAGAACCCTGAAAGCAGCCGAATTCCTGCTCAGGGAAAAGATATGTAAGGTCTCGCTCATCGGCGATGAAGACCACATCCGCGGCAGGGCAGAGGCTGAGAACATATCGCTCGAAGGCGAGGTTACGTTTCTCGATTTCCGTACCGATCCCGGCAATGATGCGCTTGCCGCCAGCCTGCACAAAAAACGGGCCCACAAGGGGATGACACCCGGCCTGGCCGGCAGCATCCTATCCGACAACAGCCTGTTCTATGCAGCCATGCTGGTGGATGCAGGCCGTGCCCACGGTTGTGTGGCTGGTGCGGTGAATACTACCGGCGATGTGCTCCGTGCGGCCATCCAGGGAATCGGGCTGAAACCATCATCCAGTATCGTATCGAGCATCTTTCTGATGAGTACCCGTGATGGCCGCGTGCTCACCTTTGGCGACTGTGCCGTGGTTCCCTATCCCGATCCGGAGCAGCTTGCCACCATAGCCATCGATTCCGCCGATACCCATCGTGCCCTGACCGGCCAAGAACCGCTGGTGGCCATGCTCTCGTTTTCAACAATGGGCAGCGCCAGCCATGAACAGGTCGATCTGGTGCTGCAGGCTCTCAACATCGCGAAAGACATGCGTCCCGATCTGAACATCGACGGTGAATTGCAGTTTGATGCGGCCTATGTGCCCGATATTGCGATCAGGAAAGCCCCCGGATCAAAAGTTGCCGGCCGTGCCAATGTGTTCATCTTCCCCAATATTGATGCCGGGAACATCGCCTATAAAATCACGGAAAGACTGGGCGGCGCAACCGCAGTCGGACCCATTATCCAGGGGCTGGCGCGGCCCATGAACGACCTGTCGCGCGGCTGCAGCTGGGAAGATATCGTAAATACTGTTTGTGTGACCGCCCTTACATAAGCATTGTTCCTTTCTTATATCGTGGTTATTATTCGCCCTCAAATGAAGATGAAGAGTTTATAAATGGCATCGAATATGTCTCAAAGACGGTACTGGCTCATGAAATCGGAGCCCGATGCGTTCAGCATCGATGATCTGGCCTCACAACCGGATCAGACCACACACTGGGAAGGCGTACGGAACTATCAGGCCCGGAATTATATGCGTGATGAGATGAAGATCGGCGATGGTGTTCTGTTCTACCATTCGAACGCAAAACCGCTTGCCGTGGCCGGCACGGCGCGTGTGGTGAGCGAATCCTATCCCGACCCGAGCCAGTTCGATCCAGACTCTGATTATTTCGACGAAAAGGCCACCGAAAAGAACCCCCGCTGGCAACTGGTGGATGTAAAGCTGGTAAAAAAGTTTGACAAACCGGTGCTGCGCGACGCGATCAAAAACGAACCGGAACTCGCTGATATGCTGCTTATCAAAAAGGGCTCACGACTCTCCATCCAGCCGGTAACTGCTGCCGAGTGGAATAAGATCCACGAAATGGCCGGCGTCGATCCGGAGTGACTATGAACAATCTGCATCTTACAAAAAGGGGAATTCTGCCTGTCCAGAAACTGAAAATTCTGGTGGCAAACGGGGTGATCCACTCCGACCCCGATTATCCGATCGAGGAGAACCAGTACCAGCCCAACTCGCTTGATCTTCGCCTGGGTAAAACCGCCTACAGGGTGCGCTGCGGATTCCTGCCCGAGAATGAAACCGTGGAAAGCAAAATCCACAAGCTGATGCAGCACTCCTTTCCGATCACCGATGGTGCCGTGCTTGAACCCAACTGCACCTATATCATCCCGCTGCTGGAACAGTTGCATCTGCCGAAATCGGGTGAGTCAATCCAGAAAAACCTTTTCCAGGGCAGCGATGCCGACGGGCTTTTCAGGGTGTATTCCGATACCCCTGTCTCCGCCAAAACCAACCCGAAAAGTACAACGGGCCGCCTCGACATCTTTACCCGCCTTGTTACCGACTTCTCACACCGTTTCGAGGAGATCGCACCCGGTTACCAGGGTCCCCTCTACCTGGAAGTGGTTCCCAAATCGTTTCCGATCAGGATCAGGACAGGTCAGCGCCTGAACCAACTTCGTATCAGACACGGAAATTCGCTTGTGGCCGACGAGGAACTGCTTGGTATACACAGCCTCGATCCCATCCTGCTCAACGAACATGGCGAACCTCTCGCCGAAAGCCAGCTCAAGCTCGACGGAGGGCTGTTCATGAGCATGAACCTGCATGGGGAAGAGGGCGAAATAGTAGGGTACAAGGCCCGGAAAAACCGGGACCTGATCGATCTCGACAAAATTGACCACTACAAGATTTCCGAATTCTGGGATCCCATCTATGCCCGCCACGACGACTTCCTGATACTTGAGCCGGAGGCATTCTATATTTTTGCATCCAAAGAACGATGCCGAATCCCTGTTCATCTTGCTGCAGAGATGGTACCGTACGATACCGGCTCAGGGGAGTTGAGAACACATTATGCCGGCTTTTTCGACAGCGGTTTCGGAGGCACCCGGCAGGACGGCGGTGCGCGTGCCGTACTTGAGGTCCGGTCTCACGATGTACCGTTTCTGATCGAAGACGGCCAGACACTTTTCAGAATGATTTTTGAATTGAACACAGAAATTCCGGAAATTGCATACGGAAGAGAGATAAAAAGCAATTACCAGGGCCAGAGTCTGAAACTAAGCAAACACTTCAAATCGGCATGAGTACATACAGGCGTCACTCAGTAAGCAAATGCGTATGCCACCGGGTCAGTTTTCAGGAACTTAAAGACGAAGCCGTACGGCGGAATCTGTCCAGTTGCAATGACCTGATACAGGCCGGACTGTGCGGGGGCAGCTGCACGATGTGCCATCCTTACGTCCAGAAGATGCTGCACACAGGCGAGACCGAATTCATACCGGGTGATTTTCATTACAGCAGTGATTCCTGATGCAACAGCTGCCGGATCTGCCCGTATTTTTCTCGCCCCGGGGGCCTGATCTTACGGGTACCATTACCATTGATGCCCCGGAATTCCGCCATGCCGTATCGGTGCTTCGTCTTGATTCCGGAAGCAGCATACTGGTTGCCGATGGCAACGGCCGCTACTACGAATGCAGAATCGATGCGGTGGGCAAGAAAAGTCTCTCAGCCCGTGTACTCGAAAACATCCTGATCAGCGCGCTAAAGCAGAGCAAACGCTTCTTCCTGCCGCACCTCTCGGAAAGCAACAGCATTGAAGATGTGATCGGAAAACACCCGGGCCATGAACTGATCGTTGCCCACGAAAAAACCGATAAAGCCGCCACCTTACACGCCACCGAAAACCGCAAAAAACTCCTTTTTATCGGTCCAGAAGGTGGATTCACAAACGAAGAAATCACAACCCTCACCAACTCTGGTGCCAAAACCGTCAACCTCGGCCGCAACCGTCTCCGCGCCGAAACAGCTGCCCTAACCCTCCTCGCCAAATTCCTGTGATATGGTGATTTACCTCATTCAAGAGTCCGGAGCGCAGCGCAGGACCTTGAATAGTGGTAAATCACCATGGGTGCATTGAAATACCCCACGTTCAACCCTTCAAGGAGCCCGCTTCGCTTCACTTCGTTCCGCTTCGCATGCACTCATGAAGGTTTCACGTTTTCCGTTCCGCTTCGCATGCACTCATGAAGGTTTCACGTTTTCCGTTCCGCTTCGCATGCACTCATGAAGGTTTCACGTTTTCCGCTCCGCTTCGCATGCACTCCTGAAGGTTTCACGTTCACGTTCTAGATCACCTCAGTGAGGTGGAACGGCCCCGGTTAGTTTCGAGGTATGCTTTGAGGGCCTGTACATCCGGCCAGAGTTGCAATACCTGGTCGAGAGTGGTGTCGAACTCATCATTGAATACCGGATAGAAGTAGGGTGTGCCCCACACCTGGCGTGCAAGTTCTGCTTTGGTATAGCCCTGGGGTATCCATTTGTGTTCATTGAAGTAATTCGGATGAACAAAAAGGGAATCGTTGCGGTATTCGGGTGCCGAAACTGTATCGGAAATTACCATTCCACGTTCGTTCATAATACTCCAGAAGCGGTCCATGTCGGAATCCGACCAGGAAAAATCACTCCGGAAGCCGTCATAATTTTCAAGCCATTCCGCGCGGAAATCATCATTTTGGGTGTCGAGATACTCTCTGACGAAGTCGAAACTGGTGTTGTTTCTCCGCATAAAACCGTATATGTAGCTCGAAGTGCTGTCTTCCTGAATAATGTGATCGGGCACTATGCCGCCACCGCCGTATACAATCCGGCCGGCCAAGGTAGCGTATTTCAGTGAATCTGGAATTTCCTTAATAAAGTTACCTGCATCCGAATTGGCATCTGTATCCCTTTTGCGCAGTTCATAGGCGTACTCCTCGCGGCCGTCGGAATAGGGCTTCTGTATGGGACGCCCTGAAGGGGTGTAGTAGCGTGAGATGGTAACCCGAACAAAGCTGTTGTCCACCAGTTCGTACTGTTGCTGAACCAGACCCTTACCGAACGTTCTGCGGCCCACAATAAGACCCCGGTCGTTGTCCTGTATGGCACCTGCCAGGATCTCACTGCCCGAAGCCGATCCTTCGTCCACCATTACAATAACGGGGATGTCCCTGAACTGCCCGTTGGAGCGGGTAGGATAGGTGTTGGTAAACCGGGCATGTCGGCTTTTGGTAGATACAAGCGGTGTGCCGCGCTCAAAAAATTCGCTGGTAATCTGAACAGCCTGTTCCAGATAACCACCCGGGTTGTGCCTCAGATCAATCACGACTTTCTCCATACCGAGCGACTTGAGGTCCCTCATAGCGGTCATGAACTCATCGTATGTTGTGGCGGCAAACCGGCTGATCTTGATGAATCCGGTTTTTTCGTCGAGCATATAACTCGAATCTACAGTGTAGAGCGGTATATCATCACGAACTATATTGAAATTGAGGATACTTTCGATACTGGGCCGTTTTATGCCTACACGTACGGTTGTTCCTTTGGGGCCCCGCAGATGGTCGATCACATCCTGATTGGTAAAACCGACGGCACTTGTATCGTCGATGGTCACTATCCGGTCGCCTGAGCGGATACCAAGCTGGTCGCTGGGTCCGCCGGAAATGGGTGATATTACCGTAATTGAGTCGTTAAGGATGTCGAACTGTACGCCGATACCCTGAAATTTACCTGCGAACTCCTCGCGGATGCGGTCACTTTGGGTGGGTTCAATATACACCGTATGGGGATCGAGTGGCCTGAACATCTCACGTATGGCATCCTCGGTGCGTGCAGTCAGATCCTCATCGGGATCGGCTGACGCAAGGAAACTGTAGGCCCTCTCGAACTGTATGGCCGCATCCCGGATTTCCCTGATGTTCACATTCGTAAAGGTGGTATCCAGAGGCGTTCCGTCTATGGTTAGAGTGGAATCGGAGAGATTTGACACAAACCCTTTCAGGCTGTTTTGATAGAGGAAATCGGCACTCACCACATCCACATAATTGTCGAGGATGTATCTCTGGGCCTGAATGTACTTCTGCAGATTTACCCTGTCGTCATTTGCGGGTTTAGTAACCTGTTCGAACCCTGTGTACCAGAGAACAAAAAGTACAATGAAGCTGGTAATACCTGGAGCCAAAAATCGTCTGAGCATAATATCAGGTTGAGTAGAAGTTATAGCCGGATTCAAAAGAGAGCTAACGAATGCGGATTAAAAAAGTTATGGATCACTGGAAATTAACACGCAAAGCGCTGTCCATTGTTCCACTGGCAATTAAACGAACAAGGCGTATTGAATTATTTCAAGAATAATGTAAAAATCCTATAAAATAAAATGGCTGAGGTCCCTGTTCTTGACAAGGCTGTCGAGCTGCTTCTCCACATAGGCTTTATCGATGGTAATTTTGCCGGTTTTGATATCATCGGGTACGGCGAACAGCAGCTCTTCAAGTACCGAACTCAGGATGGTGTGAAGCCGGCGCGCTCCTATGTTTTCGATCGACATATTCACCTCGGCGGCTATACGTGCGATCTCTCTGATAGCCGGGTCATCAAATATAAGAGTTACACCTTCAGAAGCCAGAATGGCCTGATACTGCTTGGTGAGGGCATTCTGAGGCGTGGTCAGGATCTGATAGAAGTCCTCTTCGGTAAGGGAATCCATCTCAACACGGATGGGGAAACGTCCCTGCAATTCGGGAATGAGATCGGATGGTTTGGCAATATGAAAAGCACCCGATGCGATAAATAACACGTGATCGGTCTTCACCATCCCGTACTTGGTGGATACGGTGGAACCTTCAACGATGGGCAGCAGGTCGCGCTGTACACCCTGCCGGCTCACATCTGGTCCGCCTTTTCCTTCGCCCGATGATCCTCCTGCGATTTTATCGATCTCATCCAGAAATACGATACCCGCACTCTGTACGCGTTTAAGTGCTTCGCCTACGGCTGCATCG
>JAIVHB010000150.1 GCA_020201275.1 Rhodothermaceae bacterium
GTATCGGCGGCCTGAACGACGCCACAGGGCGTGCAGCTGTTTCAAGCATTTTCAATACAACACTTTCAAACTTGAATTTATCGGGCGATATCCTCGAACTTACAGCAACATACAACAGTTCAGCATCCGGCTCACGCGGCTGGGTAGACCATCTGCAGATTATTGCCGAAAGGCGACTCCGGCCAGAAAACGGTTTTCTGAAGGTATTTACTTCCGGTCAGGGTTCGGCCGGGGAGGTGGCCAGCTACATACTTGAAGGATTCACACAGCGTCCGGTTGCCATGGATGTTACCGATCCCTCCAATCCCGTCCGGATTACGGTGGGCGGATCAGGAACCAGTTTTTCTTTCAGTTATCATACCGCTCCAGGACGGCAGATAGCCCTTCAGTCTACGTTTACACAGCCGCGGGCCGGCGAGCAGGTTATCAATCAGAACCTGCACGGGGTGAGCCATTTCCCGGATTATATCATTGTTACCAGCGATCTGTTTCTTGATTATGCCTATGAACTGGCTGAATACCGAGAACAGAACGACGGCCTCTCGTATGTAGTGGCAACCCAGGAGCAGATTTTCAATGAATTTTCGGGTGGGGTACCGGATGCAGCGGCCATCAGGGATTTTGTAAAAATGCTTTACGACCGCGGTGGCAACAACCCGGACAGGATTCCGAAGTACCTGCTTCTGTTCGGCAACACCACCTTCGACTACAAAAGCATTGAGCGCGATGCCCCGAACACCAACTATGTATTCACCTATCAGAGCGAGGAATCGTACGACCGCGTGACCAGCTTTGGCAGCGACGACTTTTTTGGCCTGCTCGACAACAATGAGGGAGTCTGGAGCAGAAACACATCCCAGGAGCGGGTCGATATCGGTATCGGCAGAATTACTGCTGCAAGCACCGGCGACGCCCGGATAATTATCGACAAGATAAAGCGCTATGAAGATCCCGCCACGTTCGGCGACTGGCGTACCGTTTTCTCCATTGCCGCCGACGATGATGTGAACAGTTCCAGCAACGACCGCGACCTTCACGTACTGAATGCCGACGTTACGGCCGAACGCATCGACTTTGATGCATCCGGCGTACGGCTCAACAAAATCTATCAGTTCAGTTATCCGCTGGAGATCACATCCGCCGGCAGGCGTTTCCCACAGGCCTCGCAGGCGTTTGTCGACGCGTTCAACAATGGTTCGTTGGTAATCAATTACTCCGGGCACGGATCGGAGCAGATTCTGAGCGCCGAACGGTTATTCCAGAGTTCGGATATTCCCCGGCTGACGAACAAGGACCGCCCCACCATATTTGTAACTGTTACCTGCTCGTTCGGCAGGTTCGACGACGTGAGCGACCAGTCGGGGGCCGAGAAAACACTCTTCTGGCCGAACGGCGGCTCGGTAGCGTCGTTCACAACCACGCGGGTCGTTTATACCAGCGCCAATCGGGAGATCGACAATTTCGGGATGAACATCCAGCTCACCGAACAGATGACCACGCGCGACAGCGACGGGCTTCCCAAAAGACTTGGTGAAATCTATCAGAATGTAAAGAATACTACTCCCGGTGCTTCGTTCAACGGGCGCAAGTTCATTCTGCTGGGTGATCCGGCCATGAGAATTGGCCTGCCCCGAAACCGCATGAATGTAACATCCATAAACGGCATCGAGCTTCTGGAGGAACAGACAATACAGGT
Organism: Rhodothermaceae bacterium; assembly: GCA_020201275.1. Lineage (GTDB taxonomy): Bacteria > Bacteroidota > Rhodothermia > Balneolales > Cyclonatronaceae > RECM01. Next base: position 1,697 of record JAIVHB010000150.1, read on the forward strand.
ACGCGCACTCGACCAGGTGAATATCGAAGGTTATGTGCTGAATGATGACGGCTCGGTAAACAGCTCATATACCGGCGAGGCCACAGTGAGGGTTTTTGATGCCAGCCGCTTCGAAGAGTTGCCCGACCTCGCCTGGCGTGAAACCAGCAACTGCTTCACCGCAGGCTGCGGGTGGAGAGTACAGACCGATCTGCTGTTCAGCGGACGCGTATCTGTTGAGAATGGCCGCTATACCAGCCGTTTTATTGTTCCCAAAGACATCTCCTACTCCGATTCGACCGGACGTATACAGGTGTATGGCAAGTCAGACATGGGCGATGCTATAGGATCATTCTCCAATTTCGTTATCAACGGCACCAATCCCGATGCTGTTAACAACCAGACCGGGCCGGACATTTTAGTATACCTGAACGACCCCACTTTCATGAACGGGGGCATCGTGAACAATTCACCGGTATTGAATGTAGAGCTGGAAGACGAAGCGGGTATTAACACAACCGGTGCCGGAGTCGGGCACGAGCTGATCGGTATTCTCAGAAGTGAAAGCCTGCCGGGCGGTGAGCGTACAACCGTACTGAACGATTTTTACATAAGCGACCTTGATGACTTTACCCGCGGGCGGATTGAGTATCCTTTCGACCGCCTGCCCGACGGTGATTACTCCCTCAAAGTGAGGGCATGGGATGTATTCAATAATGTTGGTGAATCAGAAATCCATTTTACAGTGCAAAATCAGGATGTGCTGACAATCCGGAATGTCTATAATTATCCGAACCCTATGCACAATTTTACCCGCTTTGCCTTTGAACACAACCAGCCGGGCGAACCCCTTGATATTTTTATTCGTGTTTACACGTTATCAGGCAGGCCTGTGGCACACATACGCGACAACAGAATTTCGGACGGAAACCTTGAAATGATCGAATGGAACGGCTACGACAACGATAACAACAGACTTGCGGCCGGCACGTATCTGTACCACCTCCGCGTGCGTACCGACGGGATCAACGGCCGGCAGACGGAAGAGAAAATTGAACGGCTTGTGATCATTCGCTAAATCATGGGAAGAAATTTGTCAGATCTTTATAACTTACATCAAACATCACACAGCTACTATGAATAGAAAAATCAAAGCATTTATCTGCCTTATTGCACTATTTTCCCTCGCCCGGGGGGTAAATGCACAGGTGGGTATTACCTCTGTACCTTTCCTGCAGATAGAGCCCGATTCACGGGCCGCGGGCATGGGCAACGCCAATGTGGCCATTTCCGACAATGCGTCGGCAATATTCTGGAACCCCGCAGGACTCGCCTTCCAGGATAATAAAACCCAGATTGCCATTACCCATGCGAACTGGCTTCCCAACTTCGATACCGACCTGTTCTATGACTATCTGGTCGGCAAAATGTATATCGACGGGATCGGGAATATCGGGGCCCATATAACCTTCCTGAACCTTGGTGAGCAGATTCAGACCGATGAAACCGGGCTCGAACTGCGGCGGTTTACCAGCTATGAACTGGCCGGTGGCTTCAGTTATGGATTCAAGGTTTCCGAGAACTGGGCTCTTGGCACCGGTTTTCGCTTCATTTACAGCAACCTCGTTCCATCCGGAATTGATGTGGGTGGCCAAACGGCAAAATCCGGTACCAGCATCGGTATCGACCTTGCCGCCATGTACCGCAGCAACCCGTTCTACCTGCTGAACCGCAACGCGAATTTCAGCGCAGGAATGAACCTCTCCAATATCGGCCCGGGCATCCAGTACACCGACCGTGCACAGCAGGATCCCCTGCCTACGCTTCTGCGCATCGGCTGGGCTTATACCATGGACCTTGACGAAGACGGGTTCAATACCATTACCTTTGCCAATGATTTTTCCAAAATAATGGCCAGAAACGATACGGCCGGCCGGGCAATGAACGTGATGGAGGCCCTTGTAAAATCATGGGATACCTACCGCCGGTTCGACGGGCAGCAATTTGTTGATGTGCCCCTTTCCGAACAGTTTATGATCGGTTTCGGAGCTGAATACTGGTATAACAAACAGTTTGCAATCCGCTCGGGTTACTTCTATGAAGCCCCTCAGAACGGCGACCGTCAGTTCCTCACTTTTGGCGCTGGTCTCCGATACAACATTTTCGGCATAGATTTCAGTTATATATACACGATCAGGGAGGATCACCCACTGGCAAACACGATACGTTTGTCGGTGCTGCTTGATTTTTAATTCCCCTACTCCCTGTACGATTTATGGCTTTAAAAACTCCATTTAGCAGGGGGATAACATACACTGTTGTCCTCCTGTTTTTTTTATCAAATCTGTTATCAAATCCGGCTGTTTACGCCCAGGCACCCGTTGGTTACACTATTCTGCCCTTTCCTGATACCGGGTTTGATGCAACCATTGCTTCGAGGTCTTCAGGGTCAGTACACATTGTGGCTGTAATGGTGGAGTTTGAACCCGACGAGAACCGCTTTACCTCCGGTAACGGCACTTTCTATCTGGAGTACCTCGACAACCCCGACATCATTATCGATCCCCTGCCCCACAACCGCGGGTATTTTGAAGCTCATCTTGAATTTGTGCGTAATTATTTCGAAACGGCTTCGGGTGGCGCCCTCGAAATCACCTACGAGGTTCTTCCCGAAGTAATCCGGCTCGCAAATGAAATGAAGGAATACGCACCACTCGGCGACGATAACACCGAAAATTTCAGGCTGGCCAACCTCTATACTGATACGTGGACAGCAGTGCGCAATCAGCTGAATCCCGACTTCAGCGGTTATGATCCCGACCGTACTGCATTTGTGATCTTTCATGCCGGGGCGGGCCGCGACATAGAACTTACCGGCACAACACTCGATAAAACGCCGCAGGATATACCCAGTGTCTATCTCGATCAGGCCGCACTGGCCAGGCTGCTCGACGATCCGGGATTTCAGGGAATCGCAATGGGTGGCGGCTTCCGCATTAACAACTCTGCCATACTGCCACAGACACAGTCGAGACCCGGTGAAGACGTAACCGGCACCCCCTTCGTTGTTCAGCTGTCGATAAACGGCATTCTCACCGGCACCATCGGCAGTTATCTGGGGCTTCCCGACCTGTTCAATACCATAACCGGCGCCTCCGGCATTGGCCGTTTCGGCCTGATGGATGGTGAAGCGTTTTTTTCGCTGGGCGGCATCTTCCCGCCGGAACCCTCAGCCTGGGAAAAGATCCGCATGGGCTGGGCCGAGCCTTTCGATGTTGACCTGAACAGTGACGGCACCATTGAACTGCCCGCAGCCGTGCTCAGGCAACCGGGCTCCATAGCACGGCACCGCATCTCGGCTGATGAGTATTTTCTGGTTGAAAACCGTCACCGCGATCCTTCCGGGAACGGTATTGAGATTACACTCCGCCAGCCCGACGGAACGATGATAACCCGAACCATTACCAATGCCGACAGTCTTGAGTCGAGGGTCATCAACAGTATTTCCAGGCCCGGCCGTCTTCGTGACATCCTGCCGCCCGGGGTCATTACCAATGTAAGTAATTTCGACTGGGCCCTGCCGGGCGGACTTACTATTGAAGTGACAATGTACCGGTAGCAACATTCAGAGCCCGGCGGGCCGCTGCCGAGTGGTTCGATCAGGTTGATGCCGGGCCTTTCGCACAGCTTGACCTTCCCACCGTTAACAGGGTCGATTTTTACCGCGACTACCCGCTCGCCTTGTCTTTTTACCGGAATGAGCCGGGTGATCCGCTGCAGGTGCTCATCCCCTCAGAAACCGGGGTAAGTGCCCTGCGTGCTGATGCATCCGGTTTCAGCTCCCTGCACCAGTTCGATGTCCCCTGGCCGGCACAGCCTCTTTCCGGCCCCAACCTGGTGATTACCGGTTCCCCGGATGCCCCCGTTCAGGGTCCCACAAAAGCATTTGCCTACAACACAGGATCATGGTCGGAGGTGTGGCAGAACAGCGAGGTGCGGTTCACACCGGGGTTGATCAGCTCTGAAAGGGGTGATACGGTCGAATTCGACCACACCCGAAACCGGCTTCTCATAACCGACGGTACTGCACTACCTGCACTACCGCTGCCAAGGCAGCGCGGCAAAATGATCAACGGGTTCAGGCCGTTCATTGAGGGTAGTGAGCTGGTCCTTTCCGATGGAACCGTGATAGGGCCGGTTCCCGAACAGGTATCCGGTACCGGTGTCCGGGTTTATACCGGTACCATCAACCCGCAAGTGAATACGACCAGCTTTTACCTGCTCACTGAAAGCTCACTTAACTTGTTTAATCGTGAATCGGTTCGCGATCCGGTAATTCTGCGTACCGAAGGATCCATTTCCTGGCCGGTTTTTCTGGATGCCGACAACGACGGCTCACTTGATGTGCTGTATGTGGATTACGGCAAAAACAGTCTTGAAGCACGTAATCTCAACGGCGGCAGCCTGTGGTATTTCCCTCTCGAATTACCCGAAGGGCGCCGTTTTGCAGGTTCCCCCCTCGTGGCCGACCTCACCGGAAATGAACTGCCTGATTTTGTGATCCCCGTTCAGGACAGCCTTTCGCTTTCCCTTTACGCTTTCGACCACGAAATGAGGCCGCTTCCGGGTTTCCCGCTGTATGTCGGATCAGTGACCGCGATCGACCACCTGCCTGTTCATCCGCTCATCGTAGATAATCTGCTCATTGCTGTAAGCCATACCGGCGACCTTAAGGCGTGGACATTCTCCAATATGGGCCAAATCTGGTGGGGTGGGCACTACGGTAATGAACCCTTCAACAAAGTGACCGGCCGGCTTGAGAGTGAGGGGCAGGCGCAGCTGCCGTTCGGCCTTCTGAACACCGACGAAACCTATAACTGGCCTAACCCGGCCGATACTCATACCCACATCCGTTTCCAGACCAGCCGCAGTGCCCGCATTGAGATATCGGTGATTACCTACGGCGGCGATACCTTCTACAAGCAGAATCTGGAAACCGCCGGCGGCCTTCCCGAAGACCACTACATTGATACATCCGCCTGGGGCAACGGTGTCTACTTTGCCCGGGTAACCGCCCGCTCGGAAGGAACCACAGAAACACGGACCTTTAAAATCGGAGTGATGCACTGATGCGCATGTCCCTGATCATATCCGGTTTGCTCTTCATGCTGCTGCTTTTTTCGGCAACAGCGGCACTTGCACAGCAGAACCCGGCTTTCCTGCAATACCCGAATAACCACCTCAAGTGGTACACTATAGAGAGCACACATTTCCTTGTTCATTTCCAGGAGGGCAACAGCCGGCCTGCACAGGTGATCTCACGGATTGCCGAGGAGGTCTACTTTGACATAACTGATCTGTACGATCATGAGCCCGATTCGAAGGTCAGTATCGTGCTGATCGATCGTGAAGATTACTCCAACGGTGCCGCCTATTTCTTCGACAATAAGATCGATATCTGGCTGCCCGCACTCGATACCCGAGGGTACGGCCCAGTTCCAGCGGTCACACTACCACTTCGATTACTGGGATGCCCATCGCGACATGATCCTGCGTACACGTGTTCTCGAAGGCACAAATCTGGGGCTTGTTGAAATGGGCCATTTCGCTTCAAAAACCAGCATTGAACGGGAGGCCATCTACAACCAGGGATTTGCCTTCACTGCCTACCTTGCCAACCGCTTTGGGGAAGATTCCCTGCGGGAGATAACCCGTGCGTTCACGCGCCGTGGTGTTCATGATGTGAGAACCGCCATCCGCGATGCCACCGGCGCTGGCGGGCAAACTGTATTCAACGACTTTATCGACAGCCTCCGAACGGAATACCAAATAGTTGCCGACCGGGTTACAGATACCCCTTCGGAACTGATCGAGAGCGAGGGTTTCTTTAATTTCAGTGCCAGTATCGGGCCAGACGGTTCCGTCTATTATCTGTCGAACCGGGGCCGCGATTACGCCCGCCTCACCCTCTACAAAAAAGAGCCCGGAAGTAATAACGCTACTGCGCTGATTAACCGAAACGGGCTGCTGTCTGCCCCCGGTGGATTCACGCACAGTTGCGGCCTTGAAGCCGATCCGGTAATCGACAGGCTCACCTCAGGCTACAGTGTGTCGCCCGACGGCGGGAAAATTGCCTACGGCCTGATCGGGCTGAACCGCTTCGGCGAAACTTACAGCGATATCCATATCCGGGATACCGCCGGCGATGATACCCGCAAAATTACAAACAGTGCCCGCATCAGCCAGCCGCGGTGGAGCCCCGACGGGAACACCCTTGCGGCCATACAGATGACCGACGGTACACTGAATCTGATTACCATGAATCCGGAATCGGGCGAAACAACGCAACTTACCCATTTCCGGTCCGGAGAGCAGGTCTATACCCCGGCCTGGCATCCCTCCGGCAGACAGATCTACTTTGCCTATGCCGATACGGCACAACGCGCACTATACCGGTTCGATCTTGAAAGCGGCTCCGTACATCCCGTACTGGAAACACCGGGCAGCGACTTCCGCGATCCCCATATCGACAGCAGCGGAAGCCGGCTCTACTATTCGGCCAATTCCGATGGAATTTTCAACATCTTCCGAATGCACCTTGAAACGGGTGTTGCGGAACAGATGACCGATGTAATCGGCGGGGCGTTCATGCCTGTGGTGAACGGCGATGACCTTATTTATTCGGAATACCGTGCCGAAGGCTACAAAATCGTAAAAACCGGATTAAATGCGGTCGCAGCCGGCATCCCGGCAGGTCACCCGGATGCGCAGGGTAAGCAGGGTGCGCAGAGTGTGCAGGGTGCGCAGGATACTCTTGCTCTGCATGCTCCTGGTGTGTTCGCACGCTACAGCCCCGTTGCCGACGACAGAGACATCACCGCTTTCCCGCCTGAGGTAATGGAAGCTGCCAACCGGGAACCATACCTTTTCACCGATCCGGAGGGTACCGGAGCAGAATCCGAATTGTACTCCTATACCGATACTTTCACCTCCTTCACCTTCTTCCCCACACTTCGTTTCGACAACTATTCCCAGCAGTACGGACGTAACAGCAGCCTGATCAAGGCCGGGGAGTTCGGTTCATTCGGCCGCAATCTGTGGCGGGACTCCAAAATCGGTTTCTACATGAGTTCTCGTGAGGTTCTGGAGCGTTTTTCGATGTTTGGTGGGGCTCTTATCGGATTCGGATCCCGTGATGCCAGCGGGGTCAACGATTTCTTCAAGCCGGCCCGCCTGGTGGACCTTGACCGTGACCTGTTCCTGATCATGGAGTACGCGGGTCTGCCCTTCATCAAGCGCCATTGGTCACCCACGGTATCCATTGGCCTTTACAACCTGCGCAGAAACGTTGAAAACGGAATCAAAATCGAGGAGTTTCCCTGCACATCCTGCCTGCCCGATTCCACCAATATTAACATTGCCTACGATATCTGGCAGGCCGAGGTGAATCTGTACAGCAAGCTGAACAGGTTCAGCCTTGTTGAGCTCGGTTTCTGGCATACACCCTACCGCGTATCTACCGAGCAGTTTTTTTCGCGTGAATTCAGGCAGGTGGTACCGGGATCAACATCCCGCTATTTTATCGGAAACACCTATACCGCGGCTTATGTGATCCACGCCGATGAACCGTGGCGGCACGGCGATATAGCCCCGGTCGGCATAAAGGCCCACATCCGGTACAGCTATCAGCCGAGCCGGCTGCTCGACCGGTATGACGTGCGCGATGGCACCCTCATCCCTGTATATAACACATTTAAGAACCACACCATCGAGCTCGATACACGGCTCGGATTCCGGGCCCTGAACGAAAATTTCGAGCTACGCAGCCGGTTTTTTACCTATTTCAGTGCACCCGATGAATTTTTCTTCCTCGATTACATCGGAGGCCTGGTCGGTATGCGCAGTTATCCCTTTTTCGGTATTGGCGGCAATACCACTGCCTATACGCGGCTCTCCTACCATGTGCCCCTGCTTACCGGTATCAACCGGCAATCGGGGCGCTTTCTGCTCGATAAAGTGTTTGCCCGCCTGTTTGTTGAAACAGGTAATGGATGGGGTGGTCCGCTGGGCATCGGCAACAACCTGAAAACCGGAATCGGCGCAGAACTAAGAGTGGCGGTACAATCCAGCTATCTCTTCCCGTCGCGTTTTTTCATAAGCGGCGCATACGGGCTCGACAGATACGGGCTGCGTGTGCCCGAAGGATTCATTACCGCCGACGGGAGCGAATCCATCAGCTTCGGCCGCGAGTTGCTCATCAATTTCGGGCTGCTTTTTGATTTCGATTTATAAATACCTTAACCCGCGCGGAGATCGTTTAACACCATGATGAAACACCTGGTATTCATATTTTTCGTTACGCTGATTGGGTGCACTGTGATTAACGCCCAGGATGTACATCCCGAGCGTGTCTATCTGAATTACAGGCCCGTGTCGCTCTCGGCGGTAAACCCTGTAGGTTACTACACCTACTCCGGGGATGAAAGTGGTGGCGGATTCATGCATGCCGTTTCAACAAAACCCGGGTACGCATTCCTTGCGTCGGCTGTACTTCCCGGGCTGGGTCAGGCAGCCAACCAGCAGTGGTGGAAAACCGCCCTTTTTGTAACCGTTGAGGCTGCTGCCATAGGTCTTTACATTCACAATGAAAACCGGGCACGCAGTGTGGAGAGAAAATTCTGGCGGATGGCCGATGGCAACTGGAGTGTGGTACAGTATGCTTCATGGCTGGTCGATTTCCACAACACACAGAACCCCAACAACCCGTACGACCCGAACAACCTGCTTACACCCGATTACAAGGGTCATGGCATTCCCTCTCCGGCCTTCAATAATGAGAATGACTGGCAGGTGATCGATATTAACGCACTGCGCATTCTCGAACGCAGCACTGTTTACCAAAGCACGGGCAATCCTTTCTCCCATGATCTGCCCGATTACGGCTCACAGCAGTATTACGAACTGATCAGCAAATACTGGCAGTACGGCCCCGGATGGATCGACTGGAACCAGGGTGTACACGACATAAACCGGGGCAATGCAGGTATGTCCCCACTCTGGCTTGAACATGCCAGCCTTGAGGAGATATTCAACGATAAATACCGGTTGGCAGGCAATATGCTGTCGCTTCTGCTCATGAACCATTTCGTTTCGGCCTTCGACGCTTTCTTTACTGTAAGGTTGCGCAACCATCGCATGGAAGCATCCCTGTCGCCGGAGTATCCGGGTGGTTTCAGTTTACGTTACAACTTTTAGTTCCTATCTTTGAATGATATGCTTGAACGCCTGAAAGACATACGAATTTACATCGGACTGCTAATCGTGGTCGTGGCGGGTGTTGTATTCCTGCTGTTGATCGACCGTGTGATTATGCCGGCCTATACCAACTATAATCAGGGGCTTACTGTACCCGATGTTACCCGGATATCGCTTGAAGATGCGCAGTCGGTGCTCGAGCTGCAGGGCTTCCGCTATGAAGTTATCGACTACAGGGCCAATGAAGCATACCCGGTCGACTACGTGATCGATCAGGCGCCCGCGGCGTCGATGATCGTTAAGCCCAACCGGAAAATCTATCTCACCGTCAACAGCTCGGTCACCCCAATGGTACGTGTACCGGATGTAACCAATCTTTCGCTGCGCAACGCAACGATACAACTGCAAAACCACGGCCTGCAGCCGGGAAACATCACGTATGTCTCTTCGCGTTTTAAGAACAGTGTGATGTCTCAGTCGCTTGAATCCGGTCGGCAGGTTATCAAGGGCGCCACGGTCGATCTCGAAGTGAGCGACGGGCTGGGAATGCGCCAGGTTGAGATTCCCGATATTGTGGGTCTCAGGCTTTCCGAAGCCCAGCGAAAACTAAGGGAGGTGGGCCTGCGGGTTGGATCTATACAGTTCAGGGGTAGCACAGAAATTGAGCCAAATTACGTACTCGGTTTTTCACCCGACGAAGCTCCAACTTTATTTGAGGGTGAAACCATTGATCTCATTATATCAGAGCTTCCATCAGCCAGGGAGGAAAGTGAGGCTGGAGCGGTTATTATTGACTCGACCGAAACCGCCCGCCCGCCACAGCCCGAATCTGATCCTTATCCTGATCCTGATTCTGAGTCCGGTCCTCAGTCCGGATCAGATAACCGATCTGAAGCATATCAGGAAACCGTTTTAAACACCGGTTTCGGCATCGTACCCCATGCCGGCTCACAACCCTACAACCGATCATAACTGTTATGCCAGATCAACTTCCTGTGCTCGCCCCTTCTATCCTTGCAGCCGACTATACTCGCCTGCAGCAACAGATCCAGGCCTGTACCGATGGGGGTGCTTCCTGGCTGCATTGCGATATTATGGACGGCCATTTTGTACCTAATATCAGTTTCGGGCCAATGATTGTGGAGGCCGCAGCCCGCTGCGCACCCGACGCACTGATCGATGTGCATCTGATGATCGAAAAACCGGGCGACTACATTGAACAGTTTGTCAGGGCAGGTGCCAGCCTCATATCCTTTCACATTGAAACCGAACCTCATGCCCACAGAGTAATACAGGCCATACGGGCATCGGGCATTCAGGCCGGGATTGCCATCAATCCGGCTACCTCCCTAACACTGCTTGAGGATGTGCTTCCTGAGGTGGATATGGTTGTAATTATGTCGGTCAACCCCGGCTTTGGCGGTCAGAAATTCATCGAGTCATCCCTGGGCAAAATCAGGCGGCTTGCAGAGATCAGAGACCGTATGGATACCGACTTTTTGATTCAGGTCGACGGTGGCGTTGGCCCCGGCAATATCGGGAAGATTGCCGCTGCCGGTGCCGACATTCTGGTGGCCGGCAACAGTGTTTTCTCCGCCGACGACATCACAGGGCGGGTTAGGGAGCTTGCAAGGCTGGCCCAGGCAGGAGAACTTAAATTTACCTGACACCCTCTAAAAACCACTAAACCCTCACAAATTTGTCTGAAGAATCGATACTGTTTGAAAGTGTTGACCCCGTAACCGTTCTCGGACTGCAGGACCAGATATTGCACCAGATTGAGCTGGCCTATCCCGATGCGCGCTTTACGGCCCGTGGCAATGAACTCAAATTCTCTGCTCCCGATAACATGATCGGCGAAATACGCGATGTTATAACCGAGGTCATTTCGGTTGCCATGCGTAACCGAAAGGTTACCGCACAGGATGTAAGTACCATTCTCGCGCTCAAAAAAAGCGATAATATGATCAAACCGGCCTTTGAAGAAGACTCCAAAGTGCTGGTCAGAACCCATACAGGTCAGATTGTTCAGGCCAAAACAGCCGGACAGCAGCGTATAGTGGATGCCTGCTACAACAACGATATTGTGTTCGCGATCGGGCCTGCCGGAACCGGTAAAACCTATACCTCTGTAGCCCTGGCGGTAAAGGCGCTTAAAGAACGGCGAGCAAAAAAAATTGTACTGGTAAGGCCCGCTGTTGAAGCAGGCGAAAGCCTCGGATTCCTGCCCGGCGACCTGAAAAACAAGATCGATCCCTACCTCAGACCGCTTTACGATGCCCTTGAGGAGATGATCGAGTACGACCGCCTCGAAATGAACATGACCAAAAACATCATCGAGATCGCTCCGTTGGCCTACATGCGCGGCCGCACCCTGAACAACGCATTTGTGATACTGGATGAAGCCCAGAACGCCACCAACATGCAGATGAAGATGTTCCTCACCCGGCTCGGACAGAACAGCAGGGCTATTATAACCGGCGACATCACCCAGACCGACCTTCCCGGTAAATACCAGAGCGGGCTTATCTCAATTCAACAGATACTGCAAAACATCGAGGGCATTTCCTTTGTCTATCTCGATAAGAGCGATGTGGTACGCCACAAACTGATCCGCGATATCATCAAGGCCTACGAACAGCACGAAGAAAAAAAACCGGAATGAGCCTGAAAATTTTCGCATTGAACCTGGGCGTATATTCTGTGGGTAAGGACCAGGATTTCAAACCCCTCGGGCCCGGCGACAAGCCTCTGAAGGGAGAAGTAAAACTCGCACTCAACCCCTTCCTTATCGAGCAAAACAACCGCTTGATAGTAATCGATACCGGTCTGGGCAGTTTTTACCGTGATGACATGACACCGGATCTGCTCGCGAAGATTGCCGCGCACGGGTACTCCGAACGTGACATCACGGATGTGGTCTGCAGCCACCTGCACCTCGATCATGCGGGCGCACTCGCCCATCAGGAAAATGACTACTGGGAGCTTACATTTCCAGATGCCGTCATACATATGTCCGGACGCGAATTAGCCAAAGTAAAAAAGGCGCAACACGACCATCAGATCGAAGATTACCTCAGCTTTCTCGATGCCCGGGGCACCCTCCACTTCATTGAAGATAACCCGGAGCCCTTTGAGGGGCTGCGCTTTGAAATAATCGGCGGCCATACCGAATTCAGCCTCGCCATATTTGGAAGAAGCGGCGGTGCAGGTTACCTTATGGCCGGTGATGTGCTCGGGGTACGGGCGCATGTAAACCGCAAATTTGCCGCCAAGTATGATTTTGATCCCGGGAAATCGCAGGAGATGCGCGAACATCTGCTCAAACAGGCGTACAGGAACGACGTCTATATACTGAGTTATCACGACGACGGCAGTCCGGTTTACCGGCTGACCGGCTGGGATGAGAAGAAGGGATACACCATTGAAACAGCAGAACACGATGTTGCAATCTGAACGACTTCCGGAAATTATAACCCACCTGAAAAAAAATGGAATACCGGAATCGGTTGATGCGGCTGTAATTCTCGGTTCCGGGCTTGGCGGATTCAGCTCGCAACTGCAAAAACCCCTCTCCATTCCATACGGCGACATCCCCGGATTCCCGCAATCCACCGTTGAAGGCCACAGTGGATCGCTTTTTTACGGCATGATCGGCACCAGGCATGTTCTCGCCTTCTCCGGCCGGTTCCACCACTACGAAGGACATCCCTTTGATCTTACCATTCTGCCCGTTCATGTTGCCGCGGCATTGAATGCCAGGCTGCTGGTAATCAGTAATGCTGCCGGCGCGCTCAATTCAAGGTTCAGTCCCGGTAACCTGATGCTGATCGATGATCTGATGCAGATTGGAATCCCGGTACTTCCCGCTGGTTCGCAACACAATTTCCGTTACAATATTGATGATCTTATCCCCCTTGTCAGGAAAACGGCGGTAGAACTGGGTATAGAACTGCAGCAGGGAACCTATTGCTACGTGAAGGGGCCGACTTACGAAACCAGGGCAGAAATCCAGGCATTCAAGCGTCTGGGCGCCGATGTTGTGGGGATGTCTACCCTGCCCGAACTGATCGAAGCGCAACGCCTTGGCATCAGTACAATCGGCATAACACTTGTCACGAACATGGGAACCGGCATCAGTACGGTAAAGCTGAACCACAACGATATCAGGGAAGTCGCCGAAATACGGAAGAATGATTTCGGAAACCTTGTTTCAAAGCTCATTCAATCTTACTGATTCAATCGGTCATATCGTGTTTCGATCTGTATCACAAGCATGAAATCTGATCCCAATATTGTGATCGTTGCATTCAGTGCAGTGACTATAAAAGCCTGACACCCGTTTCTGTTTTACTTATGTTGACCTGGTGAGGATCAGCGACAAATAAGCAATCGTATCAACTCCAGACGCTGCGGGAGATTATCATTGGTTTTTCATCACCTTCGCGGTGAAGTACGTGCATATAGCCATCACTTTCAGCGCTGGTTCGGCTTACCACATCATCACCGTAAAATGCTTCAGCCCGGAAAAGAACATCCAGTTCCCGGAGCTCCGATTTTTCATAAATATTCTCAGGAACCGATTCTGTAACCCATCCCATATATACTGCGTTGTTTACATGGTTATTGATGTCCAGATCCGTTCTGCGCACCTTGAATTTAAATTCCACACCGGCCTTTGAGGGCAGCTTCAGTTTCTGGTTGGGCAGTTTCAGCCAGCGGTCGCCGAATTGCGCGCCAAGCTCCTGGATTTTCTGAGGTGTAGGTACCGGACGGCGTACATTCAGCTTGATGATTACCCAGGCGGATGTGCCCAGTACCAGCAATTCGCCTTCGGTTGTGGTCATGTCAAAATCCCGGTAGGCCTGAAGGCGGTCTGCACCCGAGGGTTTCGTTCTCACAACTACTTTTTCACCAGCATCCGGCAGGCGGTTGATAGTTGCATAAAAGCGGGTCATTACCCAGGTTTCACCATCATCCTGCATGTGTTCAATTCCCCATCCCAGTTTTTCTGCATGAATGGCCGCCGCTTCACTAAAGTAATTCGCAAGATGATAAGGGGAAAGCTTCCCGTTTGGTCCGGCTTCGTAGTTTCTGATGATATGTATTCTGGCCCAGGGATTCATATATGCAGTTTAAATAATTTTAAAATATTCTAATGCTTACCTCAAGTCTTTGTAATAATTGTAAAATACCTTGAATGTTGCAATATATTTATCAAAATCATCACAAGTAATAAAACAGGTTCGTTTGTGCTGCTTTCTTGCCGGGTAGTAGATTTAAAACAGAAATTCAAACCCGGCCGAACGTTTTCAGGTATCCGGTCAGGTTCAGCTTTTTCCGGGTACTATCGCTGGTCATGTACCTGACTTTACCATAAATAGGCCTTTCAGGTCCCCATGCACGGTCGAACCGGCCGAATATCCAGAAAATACCGGAATAGCTGTTAGGGTCACGGCCGTCGATGGCATACTGGTTGTTCAGTTCGATCAGGTATTCGAGGGCGGTTTCAGGGTCGGGTGTCCACTCCAGCACCTTTTTGCCCCAGAGCATCCTCAGGTAGTTGTGGATGATGCCCTCACGGCGCAACTGACGTTGGGCTGCATTCCAAATCTCATCCTCCGTTTCGGCATTTTCAAGCTGCTCATAGGTGTAGATGTGCGGACGTTCGTCGCCGCGGTGTTCATCCAGCGTTTTCAGTGCCCATTCGGGCAAGGACGAAAATTTATCGAAATCAGACCGGTGATGGCAGAAATGGTAACCCACACCGCGCCAGGTGATCACCTCGTCGAGAAACGCGTCGATGGATGCATCACCGTTGAAAAAACCCTCCCGCTGACCCTTGTTGAAGGAAATCTGACCGGGATCCCAGCTTTCGGGCTGCCGCTCGAGCGCCGCTTTCACGATCTCGTACTCCGAAATTTTGCCAAAATGAAGCCAGGGGCTCAGACGGCTCGCGCTGTCGCTGTCGGGATGGTTCCTCTCCTCGCCATAGCGGTGCAGGTCGTCTTTTAAAAAGCTGTCGAGACGGCCGAGGGCAGATTCGCGGGATCCATTGATGCCAATCGTGCCGATTTTCTTCAGGTTCAGTTCTGCAATCAGCGATTCCGGATCTGCCAGTGCTTCGCCGGCATGCGGCCACTTTTCCAGATGGTTTTGGGGTAACTTCACCACATCGAAATTGGTAAGTCCGTACAGGGGCTTTTGCAGAGGCGGATGGTTCCATGAATCCAGGAAGTGCTTCTGCATGGTCTTCCTGAAGATGTAGGCCGAATAGGGGTCCGATTTTGTGAGACCGAGCGGGATCATACCATTGGCATCCACGGTAATGAAGGGAACCTTAAGCTTGCCGGATATGGCTTCATTGTGCTCCCGGATGATGAAAACCGGAAATTCATCGCTGATCACACAGCAGGCATCCTCCGCCAGGCTTTGCACCAGGCCGCGGCCCTCGCCCGGACTCCGCTCAACCCACGGGTAGTAGTTCACCTTCCGGTCTTTGAGATTATCATGATGGGCAGCCATCCCCTGCAGCATAAACCGGTGGATGCGGTCGCATGCCCAGGGGTAATCGCAAATCAGGCCCTCATAGATGAGCAGGGACTTACCGAGCTTGTTGGCCCAGGCCACCGCATATTCGAGGGCAAAATTATATTCAAGACGGCGGTGGATCTGCATCCAGTAGAGAACATAGTTGCCGTCGGTATTCATCTCCGCATCGTTGCGCTTGAATACCCTGTGTGAGTTGATGTTTTTCATATCGAATCTGCCGGTGGTTCTATTTCAGGTTCTCACAACATAATGATAAAAACGATTCAGACGTTCATGCGAATACAATGGGTTGAGAACGCAGATTCACCCATAGCGGGGCAGTTCGTCGATAAACAGTCTGGAACTTTTGGTGATGGCATCTTTCTTGTCCGGATCGAACTTTTCCCATGTGTTAACCATGAAGGAGACCCTGCCGTTTTCCATAAAAGCATCACGCTGGTTATTTACAAAATTCCAGTAGAGGTAGTTGAACGGGCAGGCCCCCTCACCCTCTTTTTTTGATATGCTGTAGCTGCAGTCCCTGCAGTAATCACCCATTTTATTGATATAATTTCCGCCCGATACGTAGGGTTTTGATGCCAGAACGCCACCGTCGGCAAAGGTCGCCATACCCAGCACGTTCGGCAGCACCACCCACTCCCAGGCATCCACATACGCATACCGGAACCATTCGTTCAGCTCACGCGGATCGGTTTCGGTGAGATTACTGATGTTGCTCAGAACCATGAGCCGCTGGATGTGGTGTGAGTAACCGGTTTTGATGACATGCCCAACCGCTTCGCTCACACAGTTCATCCGGGTATCGGCATCCCAGAAAAACCTTGGCAGCTTACCCTTGAAACCGAAGGCGTTTACCTTTCTTACATCCGGCATCATGGCTTCATAATACACCCTGATGTATTCGCGCCATCCGATGATCTGACGGATGTATCCTTCAGCCGAATTAAGAGGCACCTCCCCGTTTCTGTAAGCGGCCTCGGCGCGGTCGCACAGCTCACCTGGCAACAGCAATCCGTTGTTCATGTACACGGATAATAAAGAATGAAACAGCGTCGGTTTTCCCGTGGCCATCGCATCCTCGTACGGACCGAATTCTTTCAGGCGCTTTTCAAAAAAATGATCTGCCTGCTGCAGCGCCTGGTCGCGGGTTACGGCCAGATCGAAACCGTCGGATTCGCCGAAATGATTTGCGAACGAAGCGGAAACCCATTCGATTACCTCCAGGGTAATAGCATCGGGTTCACAGGCAGGGATTTCCGGCACAGGGTAACCCTCAGGCAGTTTTTCGCGGTTTTGTTTATCGTAGTTCCACTCGCCGCCTTCAGGATGTTCGCCATCCATCAGATAACCGGTCTTTTTTCTCATCTCCCTGTAGAAGTACTCCATCCGGTATCCGTCGCGAATCCGGTCGGTCCACTCTCCGGGCTTTGCCAGGAAAAAGGGATTCTCATGAATCCGGGTGCGGGCGGGTGCATTGTCGTGCAGCGTTTCAAGCCGCTTGCGCGTGTCCCATTCCGCCGGCTGCATCCATGCAACATTCAACCCCGCATGTTCATCCAGAAGTGTCCTTACGCGCACATCACAGTGGTCATCACCAGCGTCATCGCCACGTTCTAAACCGGTCAGGTAGCATACAGGGAAACCTGCATTGGCACATTCAACAGCGAAGTGGCGCTGGCATGCGAACTGGTAGATAAGCTTCTTTTTATGATAAGGATGCTCCCCCGACTGTTCATACGACTCTGTAAAGAGTATCAGGGGTTTGTTCCTGATAACCTCATCAGGAAAGACGGACATGTTCAGCTGATCCCCGATCACCAGAAACGCGTGTTCATGGCTGCCAGGATCACAACTTTTCAGGAGTTGGTCTAAAGCGGTTCTTTTGGAACGGTTCATAGAATAATATATAAAAAAAGGCGTGCAGGAGGATCATCCCGCACGCCCTGGAAGTGTTCTTGCGTCTAAGAAGAGGATTACTTGATCAGCATCATCTTGGCGGTTTGAGAAAAACCACCGGTGGTGATGCGGTAGAGATACAGACCGCTCGCGAGGGTACCGGCATCAAACGACACGGTATGACGACCTGCCTCAACCCTGTTGTTCACAAGCGTAGCAACACGCTGACCCTGTATATTATATACAGTAAGGGTAACGTCCGATGCTTCGGGCAGTGAGTAATT
This sequence comes from Rhodothermaceae bacterium, assembly GCA_020201275.1. Classification (GTDB taxonomy): domain Bacteria; phylum Bacteroidota; class Rhodothermia; order Balneolales; family Cyclonatronaceae; genus RECM01. Next base: position 19,663 of record JAIVHB010000150.1, read on the forward strand.
GATGTTAGTGGTCGGGTTGAATGGATTCGGGTAGTTCTGCTCAAGAGCAAATTCTACCGGCAGATCAGAGAATTCGCGTGCATCACTTGTAGGAGTCACCACAAGTACCGTTCCGTCTGCCAGGGCCAGGGCAAGTGCAAAAGCCGCACCGTCGCCGTTAGCAGCTGGGTTCAAAAATCCACTGGCAAAAGCTACTGCGGATGCACCGGCTGCACCGGCAAGATCGACCGTGAACGTGGCAACAATGGTTTCATTGGCACCGGCCGGAGTGACGTCGAGTGAGTAT
>JAIVHB010000224.1 GCA_020201275.1 Rhodothermaceae bacterium
AACGGTATCGATGGGCACGCCGGCCTTGCCCACATCACCCTCCACGCGGGGGTGATCGGAATCGTAGCCGCGGTGGGTGGCCAGGTCGAAAGCAACGCTCAGCCCCCGCTGACCAGCCGCCAGTGCCCGGCGATAAAACGCGTTCGACTCTTCGGCAGTCGAAAAACCCGCGTACTGACGTATCGTCCACGGCCTTTCGGTGTACATGGTGGGATAGGGCCCGCGCGTAAATGGCTCTTTGCCGGGAACCGAATCCCGGTAACCGATCTTCTCAAGATCCTCCGCCGTATAAAGCTTTTTCATCATTGCGATTCAAAATTTAGGTGTACATCCGCAAGGTACAAAACCGCCACGATAATGGATAGGGGTACAAGAGGCATCCCAGGGCGAGGCACCACACCGAGGCACCTTCAGGAGTCCGGAGCTTGGCCTGAGCGCAGTGTAGCGAAGTCGAAGGGCGAAGCGGAGGTCCCTGAAGAGTGCCGGTGGTAATTCCCAAGGGGTTCGAAGTCCGCCACATCACCATTAACAGGTACGACCTTTCCATGAGCACTGGTTCGTTGCACAATGTCCACAAGGTTGCTTGTCCGTTGCTTTTTTCGGCACAGGATCAGTAACGCGTCATCCGCTCCTACTTGATCAAAATCATCTTCCTCGACTGCACCTGCCCATCCACATTCAGCCGGTAGAAATAGTTTCCGCTGGCGGCCGTTCCGCCCCAGCGAACGGTGAAGTTGCCGGCCGGCATGGGCTGCTGAATCAGGGTTTCGACGAGCTGGCCCTGCACGTTGTAAATGCTCAGCTCGACGGGTTTCTGCCCCATGGCCGCCGGGATCGTGAAGCTGATGACAGTGCCCGCGTTGAACGGGTTCGGGTAGTTCTGCTGAAGCTCGATCCTGCCGGGTACATCCGCCGGGTCGTCGCCGATGGAGGTAATGACCAGGTTCCGGTGGTCGTAGTAGGGATCGCCGGATTTTGAGAGGTAGCTGTTCACAAATTCAGGCCGCATGGAGGGCTCGTCCTCAAAGGTGGTAACCCACTCCTCGTCGGTGAGGCGTTTGTAATTGATGCTTACGTGCTCGTAGTAGCTCATTACCGGACCGACAAACGCGTACGTCTGCCCGTCGCCCAGCGTGGCGGTGAGCACGGCCAGGTTCAGCGGACCGGTACCAACGTGCATCACCCATCCGACCGCATTGCCCATTTCATCGAAGGGGGAGGTGTGTACATCGGCCACGATGAAATCCTCCTTGAGGGCGCCCTCATCGTAGTTAATAAAGAGTTCCGCGTACCAGCCAGTGAGTTCAACTCCGCATTCACGCGCTTCATGCAGCATCCCCTGCAGAAACTCCTTCTCTTCGGGTGATGTGTCTATGCCGGCGAGCTGTTTGCCGGCAATGGTTTCCAGCCGGGCAGCGATGGTCTCCAGACTGTTGAAATAGCCGGTCATCCAGTTAAGTGGCCATCCTTCGATGATGCGGATGTCGTTCATATTGCGTTTGGCCTCGCGGGCAAGGTGGACAATCGCTCCGAAGAAATGGGGTACCGGCTCCACATAACTCTGCGGATAGCTGCAAATCGGCCCTCCAGTGTATGACTGCTTGGCGTAGAGCAGGTTATCGTGCCGAAGCTGTGCCCAAGATGCCAACTGGGTGGTCATTGTTTTGTTCGCCCAGGCGCCGGTCTGCATAAACGGGGGCAGGGGCGACCGGTCTTCGGGCGGATTCAGCTGGCGGATGGCGTTCAGCCAGAGGTTGAAAAAGGAGGTGTCCCAGTACTCCGGACCGTAGCTGTCGACCAGGTACCGGAGCGCCGCCAGATTGGGCGCATAGTTGTAATAGTTCAGCTCATCCTCAAGAACTGGAAGGGCGTCGTTGTTGCCGAGGGCGAACAGTACATCGGCGCTTTTTGGCAGCATCCGGTTGGGGCTGCGTACCTTGTCGTACACCAGGCTGCCCATGATAAACGAATCGATGATAAACCGCTGGCCAAGCGGCAGAAACGCCGATGCCGGCACGATATCGTTGGGCGACATGGGATCGGTTTTTAGCACTTGCGACAGGATCCGCTGCCCTGCCCAGGGCTTTGTTACAAGCGCATCCCTGAAGGCGTGGTACACCGCCATATCAGCCAGGCCGGATGCATCCGCGAAGCCCGTTTCCTGCCGGAGCTCGTCAAGGTGATCGAGCGTAACATTGTCCGACTCCCCGACCAGGAACATCAGCAGCTGATCCATATCGTCGAGGGTCTGCCGGTTGCCGTCGCCTTTAAACGCTTCCGTTAGCAAATAGGATGCGATCGTCTGGCGCTGGCCGATCTGGTCCTTCTCCTCCTGGCTCATGAAGCTATAGGGTTCGGCATCGGGCACAATCAAGTAGAATTCGGTGCGCCCCATCCACATCATGGCCCTGAAATAGCGGGTCAGATCGGGGGTTTGGGTATAGTGCCCGCGGGGGATGAACTGGCTGAAGTCGAGAAGCCGGGGCACATCGGAGAACAGAGGGTAGCCCTCCATGTCCTCCCTGCCGATCATGGCCATCAGCTTGTCGATTTCAGCGATGTTTTCAGTGAAATAGGGCTCTGCCGGCTCTTCCAGCAGCATCAGCGGGATGGACAGGTACAGGTCCACATCCATCAGGTTTACCGTGAGGTCCGGGTTGGCTTCATACCGGCTGATGAGCGTGCCCAGTTCGGCGTGCAGGCCTTTCAGCAGCCCGGTAAAGGCCGGCAGAAGCAATTCGGTCTCCAGCGTGATCAGCATTTTCGAATACGACATGTGCAGGGCGTGCAGGATGGCGTCGCTGGAAATGTAAACCGGCAGGTCGCGCTTGTAGATGGTGAACAGCGCCTCCCCGAAACTCTTGTAGCGGATGCGGTCGGTCACCATAAAGCTGTGCTTTTCCAGCAATGTCATCTCCTCCGCGTTCAGGTTATAGTATCGCCGGATGGAGTCGGCATACTGGATGTGATCGAACACAACAGGCGCATCCTCCGATGCCTGCGCCACCGGATAGAGTTCATTGATGCCGGTGAAGGAAAGGTTCTTGTTCGCGTTCAGGAAGTGCTGATAGGCCTGTAGGTCAAATTCCGTGATGGTTTGTGCTGATGCCTGATGATGAATAAGAAGGGTCAGCAGGAGGAGTGATGCAAATATGAGCTTTTTCATACGTACCCCGGATTGTTATATACCCGTTTATACCAAAAATATACGGTATGCCGGGATCAACATAAAGGAAAACCGGACCAACCCCCATCACCCCGGCCCGTACTGAAAAACCTCGGATAATGGCACATCAAATACCTCTGCGATCCTGAACGCCAGCTCGAGCGAGGGCGAGTACTTCGCCGCCTCGATGGCGTTGATGGTCTGCCGCGTTACCCCGACCCGGTCGGCCAGATCCTGCTGGGTCATTTCCCCGTGGTGGAAGCGCAACACCCTGATCCGGTTCGTGATCTGATAGGGTATCATGTCAGGCCGTTTTCCGGTACTGGTGAATCATGGTTATGCGCATGATGGATGAGCCCAGGAACAGGGTCAGGAATAGCACGTGAAGGATCACCCACGGGCTGGCCGATTCGGCGAACCGGGGGTTCACATCTGCCATATTGAGGGAGATGAAAATATGCACGAGCAGCACCGCCAGCACCACGCAGATGAAGTACCAGGCATTCCGGATGCCGAGCGCCTCGATCGAAACGTCCCGCTCGTCCTTGTCGACCCGGCTCCTTTTTTCCGTCAATCCGATGATCAGCTCAATCGCCAGGGCAATCCAGAACACATTCACGAACAATTTTACGAATCCGGCCTGGTAATCCGATAACAAGCCGGGCCAGCCGAAATTGATGATCACGTAGAAGAACAGCACGGCTGATGAGGTGGCCAGTGAGGTCCAGGACAGGATTTCCTGTTTTGACATTGTTTGCCCCTTTCTACGATAGAGTAAAAAATAAGTTACATCGTGTCAAAATTATTTTACAGTCTTGATGTGCATTTATATACGGAATTCACGCAAAGAAGGCCTGGAGATGAGGAAATTAGCAATGCAGTGTCAAACGGGACCGCATAAGGCCGTATTCCACGCCACCGGTCTTGTCAGCGGGATTTACATCGCCCGGCTCACTGCCGGGGGCACGGTGCAGCACCGCAAGATGCTGCTGGTTAGGTAGGGCAAAACCGCATACCTGTTACTTTGCCAGGGAAAGCTTTTCAGATATGTACTCGTTCAGGCTTTTTCCCTCCTTCTTTGCCCGCACATATACCTTGCGATGAACCTCGGTTGGAAGGCGAAGCATCAGGCGGCCGGAAAATGGTTTATCCGGCTCCTCATTTCGTTGCCGGCAGAAGTCCAGATAATCATCGATGGAATCGCGAAAGGCTTGTTCAAGTTCATCCACGCTTTTGCCCTGAAACGTGATCACATCACGCAAATCCACAACCTCACCATGAAACAGGCCGGCTTCTTCATCAAACTCAACTTTTCCGTGATATCCTTTATACTTTAACATAACTGCTACATTTTGAATGGTGTAATTCCAGCTTCTTTTAAGAATCGGCGAACAGACTTCAGTGCTCCTTTGTCTGTTTCTTTCTTAGGATGCGGGCGATGAAAAACCGCCCGAACATCATTCAGTGCAACCCGGATCCGGGATCCGCGTCCTTCACTAAGTTCTCCACCTATTGCAACAAACAACGATTCGACTTTTTTCCACTCAACATCAGATCTGACAGGATTGTCAAAGATCGCTTGTAACGTTTTTCGGTGGGTTGAACTCAATTTCATAGTGTCATATTAAGACACTATACCATTTAACGCAATATGTGAAAAAGATAGTATTTGTACACTGCGTTAAACTCAGGCCGTGCTTAGTAAGCACCCCGGAATGTGTACTGCGCTCCTGAAGGCCTGGCCGGTGAACATCCGGCATACCAGAAGATCGACATGCAAACTTGCATTATACCATAGCTCTGCACAAATTGGTTGAAATCGGAGATCACTTAAGAACAAAGTATCCCATGTCCGGGAATATCCCCTCAGAAGCCTCAAAAAACTCAACAGCTCAACAGCTCATCAGTTCAAGCGCTGAAATGTTAAGAGCTGCAAAGCCCCCGGCTTCGCTCACCCTCCTCCAGCCCGCCTGCTTCCCCGATCTCTACTACTTGGCGGCCATGCTCCGGTCCGGCCGCCTGATCCTGCAGGATACGGAGCCCTTCTCCCGAAAGGGGCACGTGCACCGGGGCCTCATCCGCACCCCGGCCGGCACCCAGTGGATACACGTGCCGGTGCGAAGCGAGGACCGCG
>JAIVHB010000092.1:0-1248 GCA_020201275.1 Rhodothermaceae bacterium
GCGGAATCCGGCCAGATCATATCGACGGATCTTATCGGCGGGATCAGGTTGGTTGCAACTTGTGCATTCCATTTTACCCGCCCGAATGAATCGTAAACCAGCGATAACAGGCTTTGCTATTACCTCGGTTTAGTGATATTTTTAGCGTCCCGGTAAATCTCCCCTGATGCACGTCGTCGGCCGTTTCGAAAGCAATGCGTTTTTTATGTGTCGTGGGTGTACCAGATATTACCGGGATATTACTGTGCGTTACAGCAACGTACAGGCATCACATACGCGCCCGTAGCTCAGCTGGATAGAGCGTTGGCCTCCGGAGCCAAAGGTCACAGGTTCGAATCCTGTCGGGCGTACTTCCGATATTTTTTACTGCTGAACCTCTGCCGGAAATCACATCATTCAGGGTTCTTTTGCAATCATTTTCGAACACATCACGTCAGGTAACATCATGAGTTTTTTTGAAAAGCTGGGTTTTAAACGCGAAGAGAAGCTGAAAGAAGGCCTCGAAAAGAGCCGTGAGGGGTTGCTCGGAAAGCTCGGCAAAGCCGTAATGGGCAAGGATACCATCGACGATGAGGTGCTGGATGAGCTTGAAGAGGTGCTCATCACCTCCGATGTGGGCGTGAAGACCACGCTCGAGATCATCAAACGGATCGAGGCGCGCGTGGCCCGCGACAAATACGTGAGTGCCGGCCAGCTTCAGAACATGCTCCGCGATGAGATCATCGCCCTGCTGCGCGACAACGATACCGACAAGCCCGCCGAATTCGATGCCGCACTTCCCAACAAGCCCCATGTGGTGATGATTGTGGGTGTGAATGGCGTTGGCAAGACCACCACGATCGGCAAGCTTGGAAACCTGTACAAACTGGCCGGTAAAAATGTGCTGCTGGGCGCCGCCGATACCTTCCGGGCCGCAGCCGTTCAGCAGCTTCAGATATGGAGCGAACGCGCCGGGGTACCGATCATCCAGCAGGGCCAGGGTGCCGATCCGGCCGCTGTGGCCTACGATACCGTGGCCGCCGCCAAATCGCGCGGGGCCGATGTGGTGCTGATCGATACGGCCGGACGCCTTCACAACAAACTGGCGCTCATGGACGAACTCACCAAGATAAAGCGCGTGATGGGCAAAATCGTGGAAGACGCCCCCCACGAGGTGATCCTTGTGCTCGATGCATCCACAGGGCAGAATGCCATGCAACAGGCCAAAGCCTTCACCAGCGCCGTCGACATTACCGGGCTGGCGCTCAC
>JAIVHB010000092.1:1297-5224 GCA_020201275.1 Rhodothermaceae bacterium
CTTCCTCAGTATCCGGATCTGCGTGATTGCCTCTGATGAATAAAAAATTAGGGTATTTGGCTTTTTTCATCGTTTTTTTATTAGATTGTCGCATTCAAGGAATATAAATCAGCCACAGAGCTGGATCAAACATATTCATTGGCACCATCTCTCCATGGTCACAGCACTGGTATTCGCCATCGTACTTTCGGGATCAGCGGCTCAGTTTGAGGTTGAGTTTGAGGCTCAGGTTGAGGTTGAGGTTGAGGTTGAGGATGAGAATCGGGATCAGAATCTGGTGCTGGTTTTGTCTCAGTCTCCGGATTCCACATCGGCACAGCTGATTACGGCCGGTTACCGCCATTTTCAAGCTAACCGGTATGATGAAGCCAGAGGGTACTTCGACCGGGCTCATGTGGCTGCAATCAGGGATAACGAGTCCCGACGCGAACTGCTGGCCATGTGGTATAACGTTTTGATTGAGAACCGGCAGTACAGATATGAATCCGCCCTGGTGGGTTCCATACGGTTGTACGATCTGTCGGCGGCAAGATCAGATACCCTAATGATGATGAGGGCCCTCTTCGAGAAAGGCCATGTCTTTTATGAAAATAATGACACAGAAAAAGCGCATGAAGTGTACGGGGAGATTCAGGAACTGGCTGAAGGGGTTGGAAACAGGAGATTTCTTGCCAACGCGACACGGATAATGGGGCAGCTCCACAGCAGAATGCGGCAGGTTGACGCGGCGATGGAAAAGTACAGTACAAGCATTGATCTCTACAAAGATATGAATGATACCACCTCACTTATCCGGGCCTACAACTTTGCTGCCGTTTTGTACAATGAAAACCATGATATAAATACATCCATCCACTACAGCCGGATGGCGATGGAGCTCAGCGAGGCTTCCGGCAATATTGTAATGTTAGCCACGCAGTTGTTCAATCTTTCAAACAGCTACAGTGCCATGGGCGACTATGTGAGCGCCCTTCAGTTCGCCAAACGGTCCCTTGAATTCCGCCGTAACCTGCATTTACCGCTTTCACTCAGTTACTCCCTGTATCAGATCGCCAATCTCTACTACAAAACCGGTCAGTTTGAGCTCGCATTGGCCTTTAACGAGGAGTGCATTGCCATTGAACGCAAACACCTCACCCCTGCTGAACTCATCTACACCCTCACGCAGGGTGCTGCCATTTTCGAGATGCTCGACCGGCATGAGGATGCCCGCCGCTACTCACGCGAGGCCATCGACATCAGTTACCGGTACAATGCCTGGCACCGGATCAGTGCTCCCATGCGAAATCTGGCCAGAAGTTACATCACCGGTAATGAGCCAGAGAAAGCCATTGAACTGCTCAACGAAGGCCTTGCGATGATTGATTCGACCGGGCAGGACGATATTCTCGGTGATTTCTACCTGTTCAGGGGCATCGCCTATAATCTGACGGGAAACCATACCGGAGCGCTGGATGACTACAAAAATGCGATCGCCCACATAAAAACCTTCCCGTTGCGCATTGTGCCCCCGTCCTACTACTTCCATCTGGCCCGGGGATACCGGCACCTGGGCAGCGACAGTGCCTACGTGTATGCGCGGGAATTTATCGAAAGCAACAACCGCTACCGCGAGAATATCCGACTGTCGGCCGGGCTGCGGGCCGGGTTCATGAGCCGTTTTATTGATCAGTACCATGAAATTGCACGCTGGTACCTTGAAGACCTGCAGGATGTGGTACAGGCGTACAACATCATCGAGCAGGCACGTGCACGAACCTTTGCCGAAAGTGTGGCGGATGCGGCCACAGATTTCAGTTCCGACCTCGACGATGACCTGCAGGCTGAATTAAAAGAGGCCGAAGCCCGCCTGCAGATGTCCGAACTGGACGTGAACCGTTTGCAGACCGAAGAGGCCGCACGGGAGTCAGAACTGGATGTAAACCGGTTGAAGACCGAAGAAGCCGCACGGGAGCTGCGCGACGCCGGGCTGGCGTATGAGGTCGTGATTTCCAAAATCAGAAGCTCCGACGTTGTGTACGACCGTTTTCACAACCCCGAACCGCTCACCATGAGCCAGGCGCGGAAGCTGATCGACCGCAACACGGCTGTGATCAGCTATGCCTTTACCAGTACGCACCTGATCGGCATCGCGTTCAGCGCCACCCGCAGTACACACTGGACGGTCGAATTTGACCAGGCGCCGGGCGCCGGCAGCCTGGCAAGTAGCATCACTGATTTCCGGAGCGCGATTGAAAGCGGGCAGCCGGTGGCCGAAATCAACATCCCGGGTGCAGAGCTTGCCGCGATGCTTATTGATCCTGCCGGGGAGGTGACCGACGGAATGACCAACCTGATTATCGTGACCGACGGCCCCCTCTCCTACCTCCCCTTTGAAGCGCTGCCCCGGGGCGACTCCTACCTGATATCCGAATTCAATCTCAAGTATGCTCCATCTATGACTGTCTACTCCCTGCTTCCCGAAGAACGCACCGGGTACGACCGCGACATGTTCATCCTGTCCAATCCTGATTTCGGCGATCCGGAGGAGTACAGCCTGTTCGTGAACACGCCCGCCACGCGATTGCCCCACACCCGGATTGAGGCCGATTCGGTGGCATCGCGGTTCAGCAGGGTTTCGCGCTATCACGGGGCCGGGGCCAACGAGGCGGTTTTCCGGGCGCAGGACCTCTCCCGCTACCGGTATCTGCATCTTGCCACACACGGGGTGGTAAACGAGCAGAATCCGCGGATGAGCGGGCTGCTGCTCGCCTCTGCCGGGCATGACAACCCCAACGGGTACGACGCTTTTCTGAGGGTGCCGGAAATACACACCCTGAACCTGAATGCCGACCTCGTAGTTCTCAGCGCCTGCAACACGGGGCTGGGACAGATCCTGAAAGGGGAAGGCGTACTCGGGCTTCAGCGGGCATTCTTCCTGGCAGGCACCAGTTCGGTAATGGTAAGCCTGTGGTCGGTTCAGGACCGCAGCACCGCCTCACTTATGGCCCGTTTCTACCGGGAACTGCACAACCTCGGCGATCAGGAGAACACCTGGCGTTACCGTATGGCCGGCTGGTTCAGCAGCGAAACCGAAAAATTCGGCCATAAAGCCACGGCGCTGCGCAATGCCAAGCTCGAAATGATCAACGACCCGAGGTTCAGTCATCCAAGGCATTGGGCGGGGTTTGTGATGCTGGGAAGGTGATGTGGTGGTTAGGCTGGTATGTGATTCAGTGATTGGGGTGGTAGCGGGTTTGTGAATTAGGGAACAGTAGAACAATAGAACAATAGAATTTGGAAGTGAAGCCCGTCATAGTGAGCACGGCCTGAGCATGGCCTGAGCATGGCCTGAGCATGGCCTGAGCGCAGCGGAGCGAAGTCGAAGGGCGCAACGCAGTGAAGCCGAAGGGCGCAGCGGAGCGAAGCCGAAGGGCGCAACGCAGTGAAGCCGAAGGGCGAAGTCGAAGGGCGCAAGCCCGAGTTCTGCGAGGGCTGATGTCGAACCAGTGCGCAGGGCCTGGGCACTGCGCATTGCACCCGGAATCTGCACCTTTTTTCGCCACCATTTCGGCAATAGCGGGGCTTTACTGAGGGGTCTTTTCCAAGTGAGAAACGCTTTTCTTTACGGGGTTAAATCGGGCAATATGGAGCTCATCCGGACAGTGCTGAGATTTATATAACTATCAGCCAATTAAGTATAACGGATATTGTCCCTTGAATAAATATGTTTTTGAACAAGCTTATCAACAATAATAACCTCATAAATAAAAACACGACCATGGTTAATAATAAAAAAGAAGGAAAAACAGCTAAAATGATAGAAGACTATACTGCAGAAATTCCATCAGATGTCTATCTGTGGACTGCATTTGGTGCTATGGGCGTCTCATTAGCCCTTAAAATTTTTCAAAAAAACAACCTTGCCCTGTTTGTAGGTCAATGGGC
>JAIVHB010000093.1 GCA_020201275.1 Rhodothermaceae bacterium
GCCCTTTGTAACCGGCGATCCCGTGCTCGACAAATCAGTACTGTGGTCGCACGGCATCCTGGGCGCAAATATGCACTATATAGACGGGAGTATACAGCCGATGCCCTGCCCGGCGCAGTACAACTTTTACTTCACGCACGATGTGCTGCTCAGCAATCTGGGGGCTGTCAATTTCGACCTGCCGAGGGTGAGAAAAGACCTGGCTTATATCATCAGCCATGCCGATTCTAACCATGTGATTCCCCATGCCTACTACTGGAAAGACCTCGATTACGCCAAAGAGATGGCACCGCCCGATAACTGGAACCACTTCTGGTTTGTTATCACAGCGGCCAGCTACCTGCGCCACTCCGGCGATGAAGCTTTTCTGAAGGAGATGTACCCCTACATAGCGAAAAGTGTGGCCGATTTTCAAATCCACAAGAAAGACGACATCATCTACTCATACCGGCCCGACTGGTGGGATATCGCCTGGAATTTCGGTCCGCGGGCGTACACAACCATTCTTGCGACCAAAGCTCTGAGGGATTTTGTGTTCATCTCGAGTGTGCTCGGCGAAAACGGGGAGCACCTCGCCGAATGGGAGGCCGATGCCGACCGCATGCAGGCGGCCCTGAACGAAAAACTGTGGAGTGTTGAGCAGGAGTATCTGATCAACTATTTCGAAGACGGCTCGCTCGACGAGCACTATTACATAGGATCATTGCTGGGCAACCATTACGATATGCTCGATGCGGACCGGAAAGAGAAGCTGGCCGCGACGGCCGGGGAGATGATTGTTGATCCGAAAATCGGGGTTTACACGGTGTATCCGATGGATTTCCACATGCTGACCGATTACCTGAAGCTCGTCGAAAACGAAGTGGGCGAACCGTACTACTACATCAATGGCGGGATCTGGCCGCACGGAAATGCGTGGTACGCGCTGGCGCTGATGGAGACCGGCAATAACGACGGGGCGCTCACCTTCATCCGTGATGTGATGACCCTCGACGGGATTATCAACAGTCCGAACGGTCAGCCGGCAATGTACGAATACCGTGTGAGTAAAAAAGACGATCCGTCGGTGTACGGCAAGATAGACAAGCCCCAGTTCACCTGGGCGGCCGCCTGGTACCTGTACAGCCTGTACAATCTGTATGGCGTGAAGGAAAACGAGTGGAACATCGCGGTGAATCCCTGGATGCCGGAAGGTCAGGCCGAGACGCGTTTCGCGCTGAGTTCGGGCGGACGGAATATGATGGTGCATGTGCAGGCCGGTTCTGGTCCGGACGACCGTGTGGCAAACATCCGCCTCAATGGTGAGCGGGCGTATTCGACCGTGCTTCCATACAGCGGGGATACGGGCAGCGGTACAGGCGCGATCGACATCACCCTCGGGCAATTAACATCGCCGCTGTTGACCGGGCTTAGTGCCAGGCTGCAACAGGCCGGGTATGATGAGGCGAAAAATGAGATGAAGGTGGATGTAGCCGGTTTCCCGGGTCACCGGGTGGAAGCGCACTTTGAAAGCCCGCATCAGGCCGGTCACGTGCTGGTTAACGGTGAGCAGACGGATGCCTGGACCACGGAAAAAGACGGGAATATGTTCCGGATACGTGTAGAATTTATTCAGGAAGGAGCCGCGGATGCAATCACGATCGTTTTTACTCCCGGCCAGTGAACACTCCTTCGTCATGGTGAGCGCAGAGACGAGCCAGGCGAGGAACGAAGTCGAACCACGAAGTCGAACCAGTGCGCAGAGTTCAACTCTGCGCCGGACCGAGCAGTGCATGGCACTGCTCACATGCTTCGACTACACGCATCTGCGCTGCGTTGCGCCCTTCGACTTCAGCCCGCTGGACGGGCTTGCGCTCAGGCCATGCTCAGCATGACATAACTAATTAATAACAAAAATATGCCGATTAAACGATATCAGAACAATCCCATCCTGACCCGGGATGATGTGCCCTATCCGGTAGCGACAGTGCACAACGCCGGGGTAATAAAACATGAGGGCCGGTACATCATGATTTTCCGGTCGCACAGGCACAATGGCAGGAGCATCCTGGGCAAGGCTGAGAGCCCGGACGGCTACAATTTTACGGCCGACCGTGAGCCATTCATGGTGCCGGCAACGGAGGGTATCTTCAGGGAGTACGAGGAGTACGGGGTTGAAGATCCGCGGATCACTTATCTCGACGGCGAGTACCTGATCACCTACAGCGCCTATTCGCGGCACGGGGTGCGGATCGGGCTGGCCAAAACGCGTGATTTCAAGACCGTTGAGCGGTTTTCGCTCATCACGGAGGCCGATTACCGCAATGTGGTGATCTTTCCGGAAAAATTTAACGGGCTGTATGCCCGGCTCGACCGTCCGCATTCTGAAATTTCGCCCTGGGCCATCTGGATATCGTATTCGCCCGACCTGAGGTTCTGGGGCGAGTCGAAGCTGATCATGACACCCGCGAAATACCACTGGGATGAGATGAAAATCGGTCCCGGGGCCCCGCCAGTGAGAACATCACGGGGCTGGCTGAACATCTATCACGGTGTATTCCCGACCATGGACGGCTGCGTGTACCGGCTGGGTGTTGCGCTGCACGACCTGGACGATCCATCACGGATCATTGCCATCGGCGACGATTGGATTCTGCAGCCGGAAGATCCGTGGGAGATTACCGGCTACGTGCACAACGTGGTGTTCACCTGCGGTGCGGTACCCGAGGATGACGGCAGCATCAAGCTCTACTGGGGCGCCGCCGACACTGTGATGTGTGCCGGCACAGCGATGATTGAAGACCTTGTGGACCACTGTCTGAACAACCCGAGAAAAGGGTGACTGCTATCGTCACCCTGAGCCCCTAACTTCGGGGCTACACCATATGGAAGCTGACACCGATGGTGCTGTTAGTATACTTCGAATTAGGGAACAGTAGAACATGTGAACATTTGAACGGCGAAGTGATTTGGAAGTATGTCAGTGGTAGCCCCTGATGTTGCCCAATGCGGGCAACACTATTCTGAAGGTGACATAGCTGCACCCTGTAGAAATGATAAATCGCTGAATCGCTACCTCGTTGAATCTTATGAATCGATAAATTGCCCCGGCCTGCGCTCAGCGTGATGGAGGGAGGCTGTAACAAAAAAACGGGAAAAACGTCAGATGACTCTATGCATGCCAATCAGCATGGATAATCATATCTCAACCTGTCTTAACCTTAAAAAATATTATGAAACGCAATTCACTTCCCGCATTATTAACACTGTTAACATTAACGCTCATCGTGACCGGCTGCGGAAATTCAGGGGCTTTCCTGGCAATTCACACAACCCAGGTAGAGATGAGTGAGGGCAATTACCAAATCGTAGCCCAAAACGTGACCGGATCGGCACAAAATGCCGCTATCCTGGGCCTGAGCCACTCCTGGGGACCAACCACCCAGTCGTACGGACTGATCCCACTAAAGGGATCAAAAATGCTGTATAAGGATGCCCGTGAGGCGCTCTGGACCACATTTGAAGAGCAGTACGGATCGGCCCGCGGACGGAAACTGGCGCTCGTGAATGTTCAGTACGATGCGGCCACCACTAATTACATCCTCTATACTCACGCGAAGATTACGATTACCGCGGATGTGATCGAGTTTGACTGAATCTCAGCCAGTGTCCCGGCCGGTGTTCCGGTTGAATCCCATCATGCGTACACGTTCAATCCCTGGTGGGCATCCCTTGCGCATCACCCGCCGCCGCTAAAATTGTATCTGAAGTTGAGCCTGAATGAGCGGGTCGACCAGCTGTAGCGGCTGTTGGTGTAGGAGTCCGGGTCGATGATTTCCCTGTCGGACTGCCGCGAGTTGAACAGGTCGCGGCCGTTCAGAGAGATCAGGCCGCGCCCGCCGAGTACTTCCCGGGATATTCCCGCTCCAAGGAATGCGCTACCGCCG
>JAIVHB010000094.1 GCA_020201275.1 Rhodothermaceae bacterium
CCCGGTACTCATGTCAGGTCTCGAGGTCTTAGTTAAAAGACCGGAACTGGTAACGACAACCGTTGCAGATAATCTGCATGTTACACGGACAAAAACTACTCAAATCAAAAAAGCCTACAACGATGCTTCCTTCAGATTCGAATACCGCGATAAAAAAGTAACATCACCCAACCTGAAAACAGCACAGCTTACAAACACGCTGAAAGATGCAATTACACCGATTAATTCTTATAAGAAACTCCTGGATGCCAGAGTTAAATGGCCACTTGGAATAAGAAAGCCGCCGAAAGAAAATTTCCTCACGGCAATGGCTTATCCTGATATTCCGGAGCCCTCCTATAAGTACCTGCTGGATATAGATGAGGAATTCCTTCTTCCAAACCTCAGGCTGATTCCGCCAAACACTCTTTCCCTGCTCAGGACAAATCAGAAGTTCATCGAGGCTTACCTGATGGGATTAAATCACGAGATGGGACGTGAGCTGTTGTGGCGCGAGTTTCCGACAGATATGCGGGGCAGTTACTTCAGGCAGTTTTGGGATGTCGCTGGATTTGTCACGCCCGATACAACTCCGAAGGATGCGGAAAATCTGAAGGATATCGAACCGATCCATACATGGCCTGGAAACAGCAGACTTGGCAGGCACAACAAACGGGATAAGGAAGGCGACAGTGAACAACTTGTTTTTGTCATTAAGGGGGATCTTCTCAGGAATTTTCCCAATACGGTGATCTACGCACAGAAAGCCCTGAAGGATGGCAGTGAAAGAAAGATCCGTGTGGAAATGACCGAGGCGCAGTTTAAGAAGGAAGTGCGTTTTCCGTTATACCAGGCAGAGATCAAACCCGAGATCAAACTTCTCGGATTTGACCTGACCATTGAAGAGGCTTCGGCGGAGGTTCACACTCCGGGATTTACGGATAAACAGGGATGGTTCTTCGTGATCGCCGAGGTTCCGGGTGAACCGCATTTTGGAATGGACGTCTCCTACAATCCCAATCAGCCTGCAACTTTCTCCTGGAATGATCTGTCCTGGCAGAATTTCGATGAACATATGAAATTTGTCCGTTCGGATGTCATCCCCGGAAATGCGACTTCGGGGGCTGTTTTCATTCCTCCGAACGACTCCAAAGCAGGGATTTGGGGGAAGAGTTCAGCGGATATGGCCAGTATTCTTTTCCAGAGACCGGTCATGGTCGCTATTCATGCAACCGAAATGCTTGATGTGGACATCCCGACCAGGGGATTTGCCACACCGTTAACGATGACAACTCTGAGATCATTCGTCAGATCTAATGTAAACGTTTAGTTGACAATTAGTTATGGGTACATTTAAGGAAGATCAGGAGCAGGTGGCCAGGGCCAGAAAAGCACTGGAAATAACGGAGCAGTCATTCTACACCGCACGCCTCAGGGTTCATAAATCCAGGAATCCGCAGTCACTTGAAGAGGTGCGTGATGAACTGGCATCGGCACAGAAGTCATTTCAAACGGCACAGAAAGAACTTTCCAGATCGATTGCCACGATGTACAGGAACCATGATTTCAAAAAGGCCGCTGCCGCCATGGATGCATCCGTGCCTGTGCTGTTCCTTCCCCTGAGGCTCGAGACGAGGTTTGTGAAAAAAGGACGGTCAACCGAATTACTTGTCCGGATCTACCCGGACGATATGCATGTTCATGCCCATGAACCCTTCCTGACGGAACAGGAAGTTAAATACGGGAAACATTACTGGATTTCCCTGGCTACCGCCAATCGTGATGGTGGTGAGGATGTGGAAGAAAAAAAACAGAAGGCGTGGGAGGATATAAGCAAGCGCGCCGGATTCCAGCGGGCATTCTGGATTGTCAAACAAACCCGGCCGGAAAACTGGACACCGCAGATGTCTGTGCCCGACCCGTCAGAGGATTTGCACTTTCCGCCTCCAGGTGAAACAAAGGTACACGACTGGACAAGGGCCCCCCGCACCAGTGTTCTTCCGGATAAATTTGCGGTAAGCATCATGAAGGGATCCAGGGTTGTGCAGATGGTTACTGGCAATCAGGTACCCGATACTGTTTACCTTGGCCCGGATCCTTTTCAGGCAGAAGAAGTCTTCACCAAAAATGGGAATGAGATCACTCTGGATGAGAGCATCGCCTGGACTACAGATTTCGATCAGGCGGAGAAACAAGGGCTTGGCATCAGGATTCCTGTCAGTTCAGATGTATTAAACCGGAATAAGATTGATAGGGTTGTAGTAATGGGCCTGCTCGCATCAGCTTCACCGGAAGAAGGGCAGATCATGCTCGAGCAGCTCATCGAAAATCATCAGTATTCCCACAAGGGTTTCGGTTTTCTGCCGCAGATGAGTGCAACGAATAATACCGAGACCTCGGAATCAGCGTATCACAGAAACGATGATTATCTGCCGAAAGGATATTATGACGGAACTCCGGTTCTTGACCCCGTAAATATGGAACACACAGCGGCGCTCGGTTTTGCCGAATGTCTTGGAATCCGGAAGGAAATCCTGAATGATGTGAATCACGCCGGGGTGGCCGAGTCGTTTGAGGCATCAGCGATGAACAAAGCGCTGTACCCGGCGACGATCGGAAATTTTATTGAGGTAATAGCCGATCCGGTCGTGGATAAAAGCGCTCATCCAAAAGTCAGGAGCTTCTTCAATTCGTTTGTTACGGCAAGCGGGCCTGTTTCTGCTGTCAGGGTCGGAGAACAGCCTTACGGAACGTTGATTACCAGCGATCTCCGGAAATGGAGGGATGATGATCCGTTTCACACCGGGCTGGCGGGTGCGTTACTGAAATTGCAATCGAAATGGGATGCGATAACGAAG
Organism: Rhodothermaceae bacterium; assembly: GCA_020201275.1. Classification (GTDB taxonomy): domain Bacteria; phylum Bacteroidota; class Rhodothermia; order Balneolales; family Cyclonatronaceae; genus RECM01. Next base: position 2,838 of record JAIVHB010000094.1, read on the forward strand.
GCGAAGGTTTCCCATACCGGAAAACCGGGGAATCCGTCCGAACTGATGCTCAACATACTGGGTCTCAATGCCGGCTCTGTGTCATTCGATCAAAGACTTGGCCACATGCCTGATTTCTGGCTGACAATTCCGGCGATCAGTCAAATGATGTCCACCTTTGTACATAAACAATCTGCAATTACGGGTTTTCTTGAAGATCTTGGTTACAAACGTGGAACCAGGGGATTCCCCTACATCAGTAATCTTTCATTTTATGATTTCATCAACAGAATTCCTCCAAATAATCTCATCGACAGAAAGGAACCATCGGATACCCGGTTTCTGGATAAGCTCGGCGGAACCGACAAGAATTATATTGAATGGCTTATTTCCGTGCGGAAAATCGCGGATTTGAGAGGCACACCACCCGGAGGCAGACTTCCCAGGACCATTTTGTATTTATTACTCCGTCATGCCATACTTCAGGAGTTGAAACGAGCCTCAGAGTCCTTTTATAATAAGGCGAAAGTATCCTATAAGCGGGTCGCCCTTGAAAAGAGCCTTTACAACTTTAACAAGGAAGTCAACGACATCAGTGAATGGGAAATCCTGAGCGGGATTCCAAAGAAAATAGATGCCGCTGCCTTTAATGTAGCGGTTCCAATCGGAGACCACTTTTTACAGATTCGTGATAACAGCGAGGGTTCCAGAAATCTGAAGGAAATGCGGGGGGCGATGCAGGTCCTGGCAGGCCTGCCCACCTCCAGGCTTATGGCTGGGTGGAAAATCTTTCGATCAGCCCAAAGGAGAAGGTCACTATTCCCGAACCGCTGAGGCCGGCCGATGGCAGTCCGGTGCATAAACTCAGTCTGAATGCCGGTTTTGTACACACTCCCTCACTCAATCATGCAACTGCGGCAGGAGTCCTTCTCGCCGGCTATCAAAATCACTCGACGAAAAGCAATCCCGGACCATTTGCCGTTAATATTTCTTCCGGGCGGGTTCGCAGGGCTTTATTTGTTCTTGAGGGTATTCAGAATAACCAGCCACTTGAAGCCTTGCTGGGATATCAGTTCGAAAGGGCGTTGCACGATCTTACAACAGCAGATTCCACACAAAATCTGAATCAGTATATCCTGGCATTCAGGGAGAAATATCCGGTTGAACATGCATCCATCCCACAGCAGGGCAGTCAGGCCCAGGAAACCGTCAGCCCATTTTCAGTTGTAAATGGCCTGAAGGTGATGAACGCAAAACAATCGGAAATAAAAGCACTTGTACAGAAACCGGCTCATGCTGAACTCGTGCTCAAAGAGCAGGACAGACTCCGGGATACCGTCGATGCCCTGAATGACCTTTTTGTGTCTGAGGCCGCATTCCAGGCAACACAGGGGAAAATGGACAGAACCGCCGGATTGCTGAATGCTGTGAAGAATGCGGAGGCCCCCCCGGAACTGGAATTCAACAGAACTCCCCGCTCAACACATCTCAGCATCACAAACCGAGTGACGGTGCATTTTGACCGGAGTGCAACTCAAAACGCCGGTCCGGGCTGGCCGGCTCTGTCGTCTCCGAGATCCGCAATGGAACCCGGCCTGAACCAGTGGCTTGGCCAGCTCATCGGCAGACCTGACCGGATCGTTTGCTCAGTTTCTCATATCGGCAAGGATGGTACGGAGTCAGCAGAGACTAAAATCACCGTTTCCGAACTCGGGCTGCATCCAATCGATTTGGTCTACCTGGGGGGTGAAGATGTCCGGTCGGGAGCCCGGGAACTCGAGTACCACATCATCCGGGTGTATGAGGACAAGGTGGATGTTCCGCCCGAAAGCCGGTTGCATGTAAAATTTGAACCATCGACTCCCGGCACAGGAATGAGAACCCTTGCCTCGGTCTTGCCGCTCATCAGGGATCTGCGGCTGCTTGTTACGACCGCAAGGCCTGCCAGTGCAAAAGATTTTGAATCGAGATCAAAAGAACTAACGACTGATGTTGATTTGCTTCATGGCTGGCAGATCGATAATCTCACAGCGAGGGTGAATGATGCTATATCAAAACTGGAAGCCTTGCGATCCGCTCTTATTACGAAGGCTCCCAACAGCAGACAGCCAAAAAACAGGGAGAATCCCGCCGATTTCAATCAGTTGTTCCGGTTCTACGCAGAAGAGGGAGCATCCAGGGCGTATCTGAAGCAGATCAGTTTTACAAACTCCGCGGTCGATCAGATACTCGATTTTCTGCAGTCTGCCTACCTGTACGGGATTAAAGTGGCATATCCGGAAGCATTCGACAGAGATAACCCCGAGCAGGTAATCCTCCTGGTAGAAACGGCTGCTGGCATTCTTGAGACCGTGAACAGAAAAATTGAGGATGCCGGCAAGAAAATCAACGAAGCGGCCGGAGCAACGGAAACCAATAAAAAGGCAGACAGACTACTTGATGCAGCAAAAAGGATACTCGGGGACGATTTTATCGCAATCCCGCTTTTCAAATACACAAATCAGACAGATATCCGCGATGGACTGATGCCGGAACAGACCGGGAGGTTGCTGGACTTTATTAATACGAAAGAAGGTACTACCAACGAAATGACCATGGAAACATGGCTTGAATCTGTTTCTTGTGTAAGACCTCAGCTGAGAAGACTCGAACAGGTAAGAATGATCTCTGAAGTACAGGCAAACAGTGAGATTTTATTTCATCCCGTTCAGATTCCCTTTCAGGAAAATGACAGCTGGCTTGCTGTAGAGTTTCCGGAAACCGATGAGAGTACGGGTGAACGGTTTGAACCTAAAAACGATACGGTATGCCTGGCAGTACACGGAGACATTGCCGGGAAGTCCGCTGCCATGCAATCCGCGCTGGTCGTTGATGAATGGACAGAATTTGTTCCCAATCCAAAAGAAGTGACAGGGATCGCATACAATTATGATCAGCCAAATGCCTCGGCGCCCAATGCCATGCTGCTTGCCATTGAGCCGACAGGTTCGAAAAAATGGAATTGGGATATCCTTTTTGGAATACTGGATGATACGTTACGTCGCGCCAAATCCCGGGCTGTGGAACCGGCTCACCTGCTGGAGGATGTTGCCCTCGACACGCTCTCACCCATGACAGTTGCCAACTTTGACCTCCACCAGACAGGAGTGTCACTGGATTATCTGGTGGCGAGCGATGAATTCCTGTTCAGCATGAAGAATAAGAATTTCGCTATTTACAAGGATTTTAAATCATGACGTCACCACATCCACAAACATTCTGAGATATGGCAAAACTTGTTGCACTTGCGAAACTCAAAAGCCGGCAGCTGGATTTCATCTTGCCGAATATCAGAAACTACAATCGGATTGAAGGGAATCCGCGATCGAAAGATTTTGACCGGAATCTGAAGATGGAGGTCAGGGATCCGTTGTGGTTCCTCTGCAGGCAGTGGCAGTTTGGGGAGTTTCATGGGGAGGATGCCGGCACCGCTTACCAGGCATGCGTAATGGGAGAGCATTCCACGGCAGACCGCATCGTTCTGCCCAATGATGTGATGATCCCCTATGATACCAGCGAGCCGCTTGAGATGATGATAGAAAGGGAATCTGTAGATGCCACCTTATTTCTTCGGTCGCAAATGGGCCGGCATTTCGGGATAATCCTGAAAGCGAGAAATCTTAAAAAATACCGCAAACATGTACTGGAGGAATTTCCGCTGAATCCCGATCTCAGTGATGATGATACAGAGGGTGCTTTCCTTGCCAAATCGATTGGCACACTGATCCCGGATGGCTACCGCATACAACAGGCTGTAAGCGACGGCGATTTCGAAACCTGGGTGCGGGACCATCCCGAAATCGCACCCGAAGACGCCGAAAAACCGACTGGAAGGATTTTGATCAGATCCAGACAACAACCACATCGGGTATGGATGATCTGTCGGCTCCCGTGGAAGTCGTTCAGACTTTTATTCCCAGTCCGCTCAGGTTCAGCGGGATGCCACATCCACGGCTCTGGCAGCTGGAAGATTCTGAAATGGATTTTGGCAAAATTGATGCCTCCCCCACATCCATTTTAAATTTACTGCTTGCCGAATACGGATTGACGTATTCCAATGACTGGTTCATCCTGCCCTATGAGCTGGATATCAATACGATATGTGAGATAAAGGGCATCCGCATCACGGATGTTTTTGGTCAGCACCAGTTTGTCGGTCCGGCGATCAATGATCCGGAAATGAACTGGCAGGAGTTTGTTCAGTTCCATCAGACCGAACGCAATAATGCCACCAGAAATGCAAGTTCATTCTATCTGGTTCCCGCAGTCGGAAAACTCCTGGAAAGTGAAGATTTCGAGAGAATAAACTTCATCCGCGATGAAATGTCAAACCTGGTATGGGCGATAGAGCAGGTTGTTCCATCGGATGCAGGCAAAGGCAGAGACCTGAAAAGGCATGTACCGTCTCTTGAGGACTTTGAACCAGCCGATGAGCAATCGAAAATCAGATATGTACTGGGAAATACCGTACCGGACAACTGGATTCCGTTCAGCCCTGTACACAAGAAGGTGGCGGCGGGGCAGGTGCCTCAGGAAATCAGGCTTCAACGATCCCGGATGCCTCAGTCCCGTGGTCCTCAGAGTAAAACGGTGTCTGAAACGCAGCCGGTATTTTTCATTGAGGAGGAAGTAATACCACGGTCGGGCATCATCATTCAACGCAATTTTCAGCGCACACGATGGTTAAACGGCAAAACCCGCTTATGGCTCGGCCGCAGAAAGCGTGCAGGCCGGGGAGAAGGGGTCGCTAATCTGATGTTTGACCAGTTGATTACCATCAGGAAAAATGATCCGTGAGTGAAAAGTGCAAAAAACTTTACCCTGAGCAGCAAATCTTTCCCGTTTCTGGCAAAATTACCAGCTCACCATGACGGCGGAGGGGGGTGCTCTGCGCCATGCTTGTGCTTAAGAATCTGATATACCGACCCATAGTTTTCTATGGGAATGTGAATGGAAATTTCCGGGTGCAAGTGGAAGAGCCACTATGCCAACGGCGTCTATTTCTATGAAATCCGTGCCAGGGAATCAGGGCGTTTGATCTTCAACCAGGTAAGGAAGCTGATCTATGTGAAATAAACCGCAAAACCGATCTGTCCGGATGGAGGCAACAAAATAGGCACCCGGCATTTGTGCCGGATGCCTGTAAACAGACCAGAAAAGGGCTATGACTTATTTAACCAGGACCATCATCCTCGAGGTCCGGAAACTGCCAGTCGAGATCGTGTATATGTAAACACCCGATGGATATGCGCTTGCATCGAACCGGGCTTCATGTCGGCCAGCCTCCTTGTAGTCGTTCACCAGGGTCGTAACCTCTTGTCCAAGCATATTATAAACCGACAGGCGTACCGGCGACGCTTCGGGCAGGGCGTAGGTGATCACGGTTGTGGGGTTGAACGGGTTGGGATAATTCTGCCCGAGTTCAAACGCATCTGGCCGTTCTGTTTCCGTATCCGGTGATTCGCTGAAGTCAGCCTGCATCAGGTCTTCCGAAGAAGGCCCGGCAGCATCACTAACCGTGGCGGCGAGGACCGGTTCGCATGCTTCGGCTGAAACGGTATAGACCGGAGCATCGGCGATTGCCATACTTCCCGGACGTTGTGATACCGGTACATGAACCTCGTAATTTGTCCAGCCGACGTTTCCGCTGGCATCCATTAACTCGAGCCGGAGCGTGTAAACACGCCCATTGCTGGTACCATCCCTTTCTGCCCGGAGCTGTACAGTATTACAGCTCCCGCCAATTACCATATCATCGATTGTATTTCCATCCTCTTCACCATTTTCGGGCTCGTCGCTTGTTACCGAAACAATCACAACATCTTCAGGAGTGAGGGTTTTATCGCAAAAGTCACCAACCTCAATGTCAAGATCTGCGAGAGTGAGAGTCCGGTAATCGTGTTTCGGGCTCCACAAAACCATTGGATCACTATTCACGGTGATGGTTGGTGGGGTTGTATCAACCACATTAACTGTGCGCTTTTCGGTGACTGAATTCGTGCTTGCATCAGTTCCGGTGTAATCCACCTCATAATCACCAGCGGTGTGGGTATCCACCTCGGAAGCATCGATAACAAGCCCTGGATTCGGATCACAAATGTCAGAAATAGTAGCTCCGAATTCCACATAGTCATCCACACCGCACTCAAGAGTGACGGGATCGTCGCCCAGTAGGGTAACTTCGGGAGGAGTGGTGTCGCGGATGGTAATGCTAACATCATCTGTATCACTCAGACCGTCCGGGTCTGTTATTGTTAGTGTAACCACGTGTAAACCAAGTGGCAGGGTTACGTTTGCAGTCGGGCTGGCCGACGGTCCGGCAATGACATCTGCTCCAATACGCCAGGTATAAGTTAGCGGATCACCATTGTCGTCGAAAGAAACCGAACCATCGAGCGTTACCTCTGCACCATCGAAACAATCGCATTCAACAGTCTGGTTTGGTCCGGCATCGGCAACAGGTGGCACATTCATAATTTCCGCGATGGCCGCGCGAAGGTTAGGCAGTGGCCCGATGTTCTCGCTGGTATCGCCGCCCTGTGGTGTTCCCGTATCCTGCAGAATGGCCAGTATTTCTGAAGCAGTCATAAGAGTGCCACCGTTTGCAGCGTTAATACCCTGGAGGTTTAGTACTGCACCTGATACGATTGGTGAGGCACTTGATGTGCCTCCGAAATCACGGCGATACCAAAAATCTTCATTTGCGGTCTGATCGTGATTGTTATAGTGAAAGCCATAACCCGTTGTCATCACACTCCCGCCCCAGCCCTGAAGATCGACCCGGCTTCCATAGCTTGAGAAATTAAGCCGTGCACGGGTCGTGGAACTTCCGGCTCCTACAATAATGGCTCCCGAATATTCGTCCGGATCATCGGGGTCAAACCGGCCATCACAGCCCTCCTGATCGAGGTCAACACTTCCGTTCCCGGCCGCCTGCACTACGATTATTCCCGCAGCAGTGGCGTTCACAATGGCATCAAATGCAGATGATATCCACTCAGTGGGCCCAAACCCGGTCTGGCTGCCGCCGCCAGGGCAAGTCAAATTGCACACACAGGTCTGTTGTTCTATCAGGATAACATCACCAGCTTTTCCATCGGCAGCCGCAAGTGCGATAGCGGCTCCGGGATTGTATTGCCCATTATTATCTCCGTCAAATGTGGCTGCCGCCGCCAAACCGACATCGGCTCCCCAGGATATTCCGGTTACTCCCTTTCCATCGTTATCGGCGACAAGTTCACCAAGTACAGCTGTTCCGTGATCACGGCTGTTAAAGGGGTCACGTTGAGTATGTCCGGCCGGTACGAGCACAGTTACGCCTGCGGCCTTGCTGAGGTCCTCATGGGTCTGATTCCAGCTGTACTCCACGTCATAAACAGTGAACCCTGAACCGTTGCCCCCCGGAAAGTCCCAGGCGTACCGTGCATTAATGCCATTCATGCCATTTGTGCCATTATCAGCTTCCTCCAGATAGCCCTGGAGATTCTCGAAAAGCGGGGTTGGTACATGATCGAACGCTGCCGATTCCACTGTTTCTTCCATTGGAAAGTACGGCGGAGGTGCAGGTACCGGCTGTCCTGAATGGGTATGAGCCGTTCAACCTTCGCGATATCTCCACGGATTGCTGATGACATCAGCTGGCCACGGGCCTGTGGTAGCGCGTCTTCTGCAAACCGGACTTCAACTGCAAGTGCAGGATCGAACGTGCCGGGGCGCTGAGCCTCAACCGGAACGGCGAATAACAGCAAAAGTACTGACATGATTATCAGACTTTTAGAACATACTGATCCCGTGAAATGAGACAGGATCGGGTGACTAAACAGACAATACGTTTTTTTCATGGTGATCTCCTTTAGTTTGAATTCACCGGGATCATGGTTACCAGCATGTGATCAAATACCAGATCGTAATTGCTCCAGGAATAAAGCCGCATTTCAACGATATGGTTATTAATACCCATCAAAGCGAAATAGCGCTCGGTTATTGCAGCAGAATCTCGCTTTAATACCGGGATTGGTCCATCCGGGTGTTCCACAACCCGCAGTGTGTCATATGTGATGTGAACGGGAAGGGGAGGGCTTAACTCCGGATCAATTATGACAAGATCAATTCTTACATCATCATTTCCAGGAGGCTGGAACCGGACGGTCTCGCGCTCCTGTTCGACATTCCATGTTGCAGGGTAATCCAGGGTAAAAGAGACATCTCCCGCATAAAGGTACGATGTCCATTCAGGATCATTCCCGGATTTGACGCATGCAGACATTTCAGCCAGCAAAATAATGATGACCGACAGAAACAGCACAAATTTATTGTTCAGCGCGGCTGGTGCCATATAACACAATTCTTTTTTAGATGGTTGATTTAGAATGGATATTTCTAGCCTAACTACAACTAAAGAAGTTGCGAGAGATATGTATCATGTACCATATGCCGATAAGCTTACGCAAAAACACTGCTACTCCGTTTCCGGTAACCAGGTATTTTATCATATTGAACCTTCCCTTTTCCCGGTAGCTGGCCGGGCAGATAAGCTGTATTAATTTAAAAAAAAGTCAGTTAAGCGCAAGTTCAGAATTAACTTTTAATATCCATATATCGATTCATTCTTGAATTCCCTGCTTGAACCCCAAAAAACCGGGATTTACTGCTGCCGCAACCGAAAAAACCTGATCACTTTTAAGCGGTTTAACAGCCGGCAAATCGCGTACAAAACACCATCATTTTTTTTCGCACCGTAATTGGGGATATTTCATGTTAAATTATCGCTTACCAGGCGATGAGTCTATTAGGAATATCTAAACTGTAAGCGGTAAATATATGGAGACACTATGGAGACACTAATGAATACGGCAACCCGGGTCAGGATGGTATTGACTCTGACGGGTGTACTTTTTTTTCAGTTCTTTCTTCTCTTTCCGTTATTCAATGCTGATCTCAGCGCCCAGCAGATATCCATCAGCCGGATCGATCAGATGCCCGATTTCCCCTCACCCTACCAGATGCGCGACTGGAAACAGGTGACCATCGATTACGATGAATATGTTTTTGACTATACCAAAACGGGCGAACACCTGCCACTGCTCTTCTGGCGGAACAATACGGTGAATTACCCGGGGGATGTGAGCTTCGGCCTGCATACGGTTGTCGGTACAAATTCCCCCACTTCTGGTGAGGCGATCAATGTGATTCCGGCGCTGATCGGCGCCACCCTGGCCGGCATCGATAAAAGCAATCAAAACGGTTACAACTGGGTGAGGATGGCCCGCGAATATTTCAACAACCGCCCCGAGGAGATGGTCTACCTGAACCACCCGTCCACCGAGAGCGGCGACGACTGGTGGTACGACACCATGCCGTCTGTATTCTTTTATCAGCTGTACGATCTCTACCCCGATACCGACGACTTCGACTTCCAGCTACGCAGTGTGGCCAGCCAGTGGCTCAGGGCGATTGAAACCATGGGAGGCAGTGCCGCGCCATGGACCGTGCCGTTCATGGATTATCGCGGATGGTACCTGTCGACAATGCAGCCTTTTACTACTGGTGTTAAGGAACCGGAGGCGGCCGGCGTACTCGCGTGGATGCTCTACAGCGCATGGAAGGAGACCGGCGAGGACCGCTACCGACTCGGCGCAGAATGGGCCATGGAGTTTCTGAACGCCTACCCGACGAACCCGTCGTATGAACTGCAGCTGCTCTACGGTACCTACATCGCAGCAAAAATGAACGCCGAACTCGGCACGGAGTATGATGTCGAAAAAATGGTGAACTGGACGTTCGATGTGGGACCGCTCCGTCAGTGGGGATCGATGGTCGGCACCTGGGGCGGGCTTGATGTTTCAGGCCTGATCGGCGAGGTGAACGGCTCGAATGACTACGCATTCTCTATGAACACGTTCCAGCAGGCCGGCGCGCTGCTGCCGCTGCTTCGGTACGACGACCGCTTTGCCAACGCCCTTGGCAAGTGGATGCTCAATGCAGCCAACGCATCCCGCCTGTTCTACACGGAGTATCTGCCACTGTTCAAGCAGGACAGTGACGAGTGGGCCACGGTGTACGATCCCAAATCCCTTTTTGCGCATGAAGCACTCCGGCAGAACAGATCCGGTGCCGCGCCCTATGCCACCGGCGATGCCATGGCGGGCGGCTGGGGAGCAACGAACCCCACCGATGTGGAGGGCATCCTCAAACTGGACCTGCTGAAGACCGATTTTTTCCGGGATGAGGCCTATCCGACCTTCCTGGTCTACAATCCGTATGATGTTGACCAATCGGTTACGCTGGATGTGGGCAACGGCAGCGTGGGCCTTTATGAAACCACCACGAATGCATTTCTCGCTTCCGGTGTATCCGGCGAGGTGCAGGTAGTTGTTCCGGCCCTGAGCTCCTACATCGTGGTCTACACGCCGGCCGGCGGCACCGTCACCTACGAGTACGACCGGATGCTGGTGGATGGCGTGATCGTTGATTATATGTCGGGGCAGGGCGTGGCGAACTATCCGCCGCGCATCAAAGCCCTGGCGGCCGCGTCGGAGCAGATTGTGCTTGAAGGATCCACACAGATTTTTGCAACCGCCACCGACCGCGACGGCGATGATCTGTCCTACAGCTGGTCGGCCGACGGCGGCGAGCTGAGCGGGGATGGTCCGGAAGTTACCTGGACAGCACCGGGCACTGCCGGCACATTTACCTTACAGGTACAGGTGAGCGACGGGGCGGGTGATCCTGTAACCGGGGAGGTCGTGATCACCGTGGCTGAGATCGTGAACGCCGCTCCCGTGATCAATGAAATGAAGGCCGAGCCCCGAAAAATCGACCTCGGTGGCACATCCGCCCTCGAGTGCCTGGCCACCGACGAAGACAATGATGACGGAGACCTGACCTATGAATGGTCTTCCGACAACGGATTGATTGTTGGGACCGGCCCTGCCGTTGAATGGACGGCCCCTCAGATCGATGGCAACTATTACATCACCTGCCTGGTGAGTGATCCGGAGGGTGCTGGTGCCACCGATAGCATCGCTGTTTCGGTGAGGGACCTTTCGGCTACACAGACCGGAAACCTGATCCTGTTCCTTCCCTTCAACGGCAACAGCGACGACGCAAGCGGCAACAACCATGCGGTAACCCTTGATGGTCCGGTTCCGGCCACCGACCGTTTGGGTGTGACTGAAGGTGCCTACCGCTTCGACGGGATCAACGATTTCATGCGGGTGGCCAACTCGGCGCCCCTGAATTTTTCGGATGCCGTAACGCTCAATTTCTGGATCACTTTCGACCGTTTCTACGAACGTGAGCAGTTCCCGATCTCGCACGGCAGCTGGGATAACCGCTGGAAGGTATCCCTGTCGAACAACAAGATCCGCTGGACGATCAACACCACGGGCGGCATCACCGATATCGATTCGGAGACCACGGTTGAACGTCTCAAATGGTACAATGTGACCGCACTATATTCCGGCGACGACATGGAACTGTACATCGACGGTAAGCTCGAGGCTTTCAAATACTGGAGCGGTAGCATCAATCCCTCGCCCGTTGACCTGACCATTGGCCAGATCGTTCCGAACAACACGCAGTACAATTACAACGGCAAGCTCGACGACATCCGCCTGTACGATTATGCCCTGCCGTATGAGGAAATCCAGCGGCTGGCTTCGGTTACCACTTCGGCGGAGGAGGGGCGCAGTGAACTGCCCCGGGAAACGCACTTGTATCAGAACTATCCGAACCCGTTCAACCCGACAACCGTTATCACCTTCGACCTTAAAGAGGCCGGGGATGTGAGCATCCGGGTGTATAATATGCTGGGTCAGGAGGTAGGAAACCTGGTGCAGGAACGGATGAGCGCGGGTTCGTACAGCATTCCGTTCAACGCGTCGGCGCTGTCGAGCGGCATGTACGTGTACCGGCTCAGAACCGGCAGCTTTGTGCAAACCCGGAAGATGATGCTGATCAGGTAGTGAGTACCAGGGTGGTTTTACCGGGCGGTTTTGTCTGATTTTGCCCATATTTTAGATGTATGTTCGATTGACATCCCATTGATAAACCCGTTATGAAAATTCAGCTGCTGATAGTGATCGCCTTTACTATGTTGCTAACCGCCTGCACCGGTCCGTCCGGCGAAACTGCAGACGAGACCGCGGAGGAGAAAAAAACCGCTTTCGAACTGCCGGATGAGCAGGATGCCTTCTGGCAGAACATCCGCCGCCACTGCGGAAATGCTTACGATGGCAGGATCGCCGATGCCACACCGCACTACCAGGGCTTTACGGCCGATCGCATTACGATCCATTTCCGGAACTGCCCGGATACGCTCATGCATATATCCCTTCACCTGGATGACAACCACTCCAGAAATATGCTGCTAACCAACATGAAGGGGGCGCTGCGCCTGAAACATGACCATCGCAACCAGGATGGCTCCGAAGAGGTGATTACGCAGTATGGAGGCGATGCCCCGAAGCCGGGACTGGAAACCCGCCAGATTTTCCCGGCCGACAACCACACCGCCCACATCCTGCCCGAGCGGGCCGATAATTTCTGGTTCCTCGACCTGATGGATGAGAATACCCTGGCCTACGGGGTTCACTGGCCCAAACACGGCCATTCGATTCGCATGGAGTTCGACCTGTCAAACCCGGTCGATCCTCCGCCTGCACCCTGGGGGTATTGAGGTTCGTAAACCATTCACATCAGTGTTGCTGAAGTGATTTTCACCCAAGGATACGTAAGCGGGAAATCACGCGTTCAATCGCCGGCCGTAAGGGGATGACGACCAGGTGTAACCTCCGGTTTGTATTAAAAAAATCTAATCGGATGCATGATCCAGTATGAGCTGTTTTGGTGCATTTCATTACATCCTAACACCCACCAAACACTCCAGGATTTTTGACCATGCAATTATCTGGCACTCCATATCAAAAATTTGATGTACAGTTCTCTAAAACTGTATCCCCGGCAATTATAATTAAATCCTGCTTATTAACCGCAATCCTGTTTATTCTGGCGGTCACTCCAGGGCACCTGATGGCGGCCGACATCACCTGGACCGGTGCCGGAGACGGCACATCATGGTCACAGGCTGCAAACTGGAATCCGCAGGTTGTGCCGGGAGAGGGCGACGATGTGATCATCACCTTACCGGGCACCTATACGGTTGTGTTGAATGCAACGGTTTCGGTAAACAGCATCATGCTTGGTGGTGAGTCGGGTACGCAAACCCTGCGGAAATCATCCGGAACATTGACTCTTGCCGCCGCCAGCCGGATTGGTCCGAATGGAGTTCTGGAAATGCTGGCGGGCTATATTACCGGAGACGGAGTTCTCACAAACGAGGGCTCTATTGTAGCCGATGCTCCCAGCTGGACGGGGATCAACAACAGTACGCTTATAAATGAAGGCGAACTGGTACATGAGAGGGGAATATTCTATATCGCCTCATCTGCTCTTTTCGAAAACAGAGGGCTCTACCGGATCGCCGGTGACCTGAACATTTCAGAATCCGGTGCCATGGGTACCTTGCTGAACACAGGCACGCTCGAAAAAACTTCCGGTGAGGGGATCGCTGCGATCGGTGTACTGGTGGACAGCCGGCCGGAGAGTCACATCCGCAGCAGCAGCGGTACGCTTCGCCTGGACGCGACCAGTACATACCACGATATGACCTTCCACGTGGCTACCGCACCATCCGGGATCATTTTTAACTACGGCACCCATACGTTCCGGGGAACCATATCCGGTGAGCCGGTCGGTCGGGTCACTGTAAATACCTCAATACGTGCACATGAAAGCGGAGGCACTTTAAACTTTACCGGAACCGGCCTGCAATGGATCAGCAGCTACCTTATTGAAGGGGGG
>JAIVHB010000095.1 GCA_020201275.1 Rhodothermaceae bacterium
TTGGGCACGGCGCCGGCCGGTACGTGAATGATGCTGGCTGCCGGCAGGCCTGCCCGATAAATGGATATTCCACGGAAAATTCTCAGAATCAGGTCTTGTTTATGGTGTGTAAACGTCTTTATATTTAAGTCTACGCGAGAATAGCTCAGTTGGTAGAGCACGACCTTGCCAAGGTCGGGGTCGCGGGTTCGAGTCCCGTTTCTCGCTCATACAGGCAGCCTCGTTTTCGGGGTTGCTTTTTTTTGGCCTTATGTCCGGTTGTAAGCAGTCATACATACAAGATTCCGGGCAGCCTCAGTAAGTGAACTTCAGGTTACTGCGTTGCGGACCTGCATACTTTCCCGCCCGGCTCCGGCGCTAATTTTCGGTGCGGATGATCCGGTTGCCGGGCATCATGACCGGCGCGGAATCGCCTCCGATGCAGGGCCTCATCAGCTCCTCAAATAATGGCATTGGAATGCCGTGCGGCGCCAGAGTGGCAACTATCGCCCTGATCGGCTCAATCCGGAGTGGTTCCCACCGGAACATCCCGACCTCACTGCGCGCAAGCACCTGATCGCCTCTCAGACCAACCGCCTCCACAAACCATGCATACGTACCCTCTTCAAGGGTGCGGGCATCGGCCGGGTAAGGAAGTGATGTAGACATGACATTGGCAGATTCGAACCATGATACGTTCGACTGCACAGCCACATCGGGCGGCTGCGATCGGAGTACCCTCACCATTTTGAAGCGGTAACGGATAAAACTGCCCTGGGGTGCCGGAGCCAGGGGTGTCCAGGTAAAGACCGGATAGGGCTGGCTGATCACATCCCCTGCTATCGGGGTTATGAGCTGTGGTGGCGAGAAGGGCTGTACTTCATGTTCGATACAGTCGCGCCCGACTTCACGTCCGCTCTGCGCCTCAAAAACGGTAATACAGATGGTATAGTTGCCGGCCGGAAAACTGCCTGTACGAACCATGGCATCACGGTAGCGGGATGAGGCATAACTCACGTTTACCGGCTGCACTTCACGGCCGCTCAGCCGGTTCAGCCCTGCGTTCAGCACTACATTGGCCGAACGGGCTTCCCCAACAAGGCCCTCGCGCTGTGTTTCCACCGTGCCGATCATGTAGACGAGTAGCGGGGTCGCGGCAGCGCCGGTTGGGGACAGGTTGGTGAGTTCAAGCTGCCACAGGTCGGCCGCACTCAGCTGGTTGGGCGGCGGAGGCGATATACGCACAACGATGATACTCTGCGCAAGGACGGGTATTGCGGGGAGCAGCATTAATACAAATAGCAATACACCAGACAGAATTTTTGATAGGTTAAATTGTGGTATGTAAAATCGGTGGTTTTTTGACATTTTTTGGGTTTTTCGTGGTGCTCGCGGGGAGGGTGTTTTGGGTTGGAGTTGGGATTGGTATTGGGGGTTGGAGTTGGTGGTTCTGGGAGTGACTCGGAGGCTTTGAAAAGCCTCCACGTGCTTCGACTACACTACGTTGCGCTCAGCATGACGTATGGGACTGCACTCAGCATGACGTATGGGACTGCACTCGGCATGTGACGTATGTGACTGCGCTCAGCATGACGTATAGGACTGCGCATAGCATGACGTATGGGACTGCGCTTGCATGACTTTATAGTGTGTTTTACCATGAGCGGGTTAGTATGGTTGTGAAACGGGTTTGGGCGAATTTGCCGTCGGTCAGGGCCGGGTTATTGAATTGGGTGTTCTCGATCATCACCTCAAGGGTGCCGAGATATCGGATGGGTACTGATGAGCTGTACCAGAGTCCGGTTACACGCACCTGGTCTACGCCGGAAGAGTTCCGAAGTCCGGCCTCATGCATCCACATGCCCAGCACACGTAGTGATCCGCCGAGGATAAGGTCATGGCGAACCAGGGTATCATCCAGGCGGGTGAATGAAAAACGCTGATAGCCTGCATTCACGCCGGCCCGGCCGAACCCGACGTTCTGATTCAGCCCGAATGTGAAAGCTGATGCATCCGCACTCTGCAGATCGGTGGTCGATTTCTGCGACGACAGGTTGATGGTGGTCGTACTCACCACACTCCCAACCGGCACGCTGTAGCCGCTGATGGCATTGATCACGGTGGTATTGTAGGTGTACTCGCCCGCGGCTGCCACAACAGGATCGCTGGCTTTGTTCTTCTGGATCACCGGAATGTACTGCAGCCTCAGCCAGGGAAGGTCACGAAAATTGAGGGAGAGCTGCAGATCGTAGCGGGTGGAGGTACGGGTATAGTTTTTCAGGTCGTTCAGGTTGTTGCGCTCAGAGCGGACATTCGCGCTGAGGGTCATCTGCCGCCGGTAAAACGACTGCTCAACCCCTCCCATAAGCTCACGCAGATCGTTACGCAGAGATGGTACGGCCAGGTTGATGTAACCCGGGCCCACGTATTGGATGCCGCTGCGCAGGCGGGTGCCCGACGACGGAAACCGGAGAGTGGCCTCAACCAGGCCGGCCGCGTCGGCCGAACTGCTGATGTTGGGATCAATCAGTGATGAGATAAGCGGGATGTTGCCGAGTTCAGGATCATCGAGCTCAGGGGCGTCGGTATCGCGGGTGAGGAACGACCCGGCCAGCTCACCCTGCACATCCAGGTTTTCACTGAGGGCACCGAAGCGGAATTTAAGACCGGTGATGAAGTTTTTTGCCTCAGGGAATTCATCGTCCGGGAATCCGTTCAGTGTTTCCTCCATACGGGATTCATCCACAAAAACCCCCATCAGGTGAAAATGACGACCGAACGGACGTCCATACCCCAGCCGACCGGCATAGACCCGCCGTTCGTTTTCGAATGCCCCGAACCGGGAGAAACCCGGCAACGGTGAGCCCGACCCACCCGGACTCCTCACGTTCCCGATATTCGTACCCAGATACGCTTTCCCGGGCGAATACTCGATATGCACACCACTAACCGTAATACCCTGCATCACATATTTCGAATACTGAGGGTAGGATGCTCCTATGCCAAGCACCGGGAACCGCATGGCAAACCGTTCCGCCGGAGACAACAGTCCCAGGTTCTGCAGCTGATCGAGCCGGCCCGTTGAAACATCCAGATTGGCCTGCAGATCGGCCAGTTCATCCATCCGGCCTTCAATTTCTGAGACTTCGGACGCGATAGCAGTGGTTGGATCCTGGTCCATCAGCTGCTGCATTGAGGTGTTCATCTCCCGCTGAATGCGGCCGCGGATGGCGTTTTCGAGCTGATCGGTGCTAAGGCTAAGTCCGAACTGGAACCTTCCGGCATTGCCGCCGGGATCGTTGTCTTCCGTTGTGTAGAGCAGGTTCATCGACAGCGGCACACCGTATACACCGACCGTTGGCTGAAGCTCCCAGCGAAGAAATGTGGCCGGGTATTCCGATCCGAAGCGCTGACGGTCGGCCGTTTCGAAATGGATTTTATGATACCCGCTGAACAGAAATTGAAACGGCTGGCCGTTTTGCTGCTGCGCTGCGGTTGTAAGCGGACAGGCGATGACAGCAGCAACCATCACCGGAAGTACGGTCAGAATCCTGCTGAGTACAGAGTATTGATATGTGATCAGTGTGTGCATTCGCTGTATCATTCTCCCATTACGGGGCCGGTGGAACCTCAATCACATCGGCATAGACGATCCGCTTACCGATACTCTGGCCAACGGATGAACCCGTGATGCCGTGCTGAGCCTGATCGACCGGCAGCATTTCATACTCCCTCACCACCACACGGTACTCTTTCTCTGTTACCGGTTCGGCAAGGATGGTATCGCCGGGATCGGATGTACCCAGCTCGAAGGCGGTCATCCAGAGCATGCGGGCGTCGTATTGTTGCACGGGATCAAGTTCCACGTCGGTGAATTTATCGGCGGCCGGCAGCCAGGCGTCCTGCGTGCCCTGGGTGCGCTGTTCAAGGGTGGCCACAACAATCGACTCCGGCTGGTAGCGTGCAAGGGCCAGGCGTATGAACGGATAGTAACTCTGACCCAGGTCCACCACGATATCGCTGTACCAGAGCTTGCGTTCCTCATCGAAATGGACCTCATGCCCGGCTACCAATGCATAAACGCCGTCGGCTTCGGCAAAAGTGAGTCCGTTTTGCGAACGCACCGCATCCGGGAAGTTTGTTGGTCCCAGGCTGGCAGGCGTTTCCGCACTTTTCCAGATCGGGTCCATGCCACACTGGGTGGTGAGCAAACGCAGTGGATTATCAGAACCACCCCCCTGCGCAAGAATCTGCAGCCCTCCGACCTGTACCGGCTGCCGTGCTACCGCACCGGTAAACGAGCCTACCGTACCTGCCGACGGGGTCGCTGCCGGTGCTGAGCCGGACATGACCACTCCTAATAGCTCACCTTCGCCCGACGAGTACCATGGCCGGTCGAGATAGACGCGTAGACCGCCACCGCATCGACGGCTTACATTTCCGCCGGCCACCTGCTCCTGTTCCCATCCGAATGTCGGTACCACGTAGAGAACCTTTGGCGCATCGGGACGGGCGGAGTTGGGTACTTTGACCTCAGTAACCGGACCGTTCCGGCTGATTTTCTCCGATTTTTCATAAATCTCGGGAGGAAAATAGTCTCTGAACCGCGTGGTGGCATTCAGATAGTAGCGTACCCGGCGGTGTTTCGTATCGCCGAAATCGTGGTCATAGAAATCGGGCTGACCCTGTTTCTGATAGGGGTAGCCGGTCACCTCGTTCAGCTTAACTGGGAAATCAAGTGTGCTGCGCTCCTCATAGAAGGGCTCAATGGGCATTTCGAGTACACGTCCCTCCTTTTGGATGATCTCCCGTCCGTCGATACCGTCTTGCGGCAGCTGGCGGGTGGCATCGTCGAAAGGCTCATCCCATTCGGCGAGGAAATCGAGCCGCCCGGTGCTCTTGCAATGGAATGTAAACCTTCCCACCAGCCGGGCAAACGTTTCGCCGATATTCTGTTTGGTGGCCGCAATCTGGTTGAAGGATGCCTCCTCAAGTGGCTGCTGCACGGCGTGCACCAACACCAGCTCGCGCGGGGGTGTGAACATCCAGTGGCGGCCGCGGAGGATGAGCCCGCGCAACTCATTCATTTTGCCTGCAGGCAAGCCCTTTTCGGTGAGCCAGTTCCAGAGGCCCATCAGCGGCAGATCGTCCTCGCCCAGCGTGGCACTTAGTTTAACTGTCACTATTTCGGCTTTTTTCAGGAATACACGCAGCACACGTGGGCCAAAAACAGGATCACTTGCATTGAACTGCGGAGGTCCGTCGCCCTCCGTAATGATAACCCGGAAGGGTTCTGCACCCGGGAAATCGATGTTGAAGGGCACGAACACGGAATCAGTGCCCGCGCCAGGCAGTCCGAGGAAGGCGGCGGTACCCGCCAGTGGATCGGGCAGGTAGGGAAGCTGCACCTGATCGGTGTTGTGCAGCACATACTGTCCAGGAGCCAGCGTATCGCCGGGACCCAGGTCGTTCAGGCTCTGTACCGGTTCAACGTCCGGCGGAAGATTCGAAGGCGTGATCAGTTCCTGACCCTGCACCGGTATAGTCGGCTGACCCGTATTGACATCAATGATACGGGTATCGTTGAATGATCCCCGCTCTTTCACGGCACTATTAAACCACTGCTGAATATTCTGGCCGTTACCGATGGCCTGATCGAATTCGCCGTGCATCTCGGCGGTGATCTGTGCGGCTTTTGACGGCGCAATATGGCGCTGGTTGTCGGGCAGGTAGGCATGACCGTAGGCCGAGATTGCCTGCTGAATATCAGGATCGTTGCCGTATTCCTCCGTTGTGGCGTCATAATTGCTGCGGATGACCATTCGTTCGGACGATTCGCCCTCGGTGAGGCGGGTCCGCAGAACGATGGCCGGAGGCAATACCGGTTCAAAGCGGGTGAAGCGCACCTGACCGGTGGCATGGGCCATGTCGGCGGAGCCCGGATTGAGCGGGATCACATTGCCCGCAATATCTACCGCCCTGGCCCTGATACGGTAGCTGCGTCCGTACCGTAATTTGGGCAGCGATCCCTGTTGCGGGATGAAGGCTGTATCGAGCGGAAACTCGGGTGGCGGGGTCTGCCGTACACGTCCCGACCGCTCATAACCGTGCGATACGGATCCCGGTTCGGCATCATCGGCCACATCCTCGGGAATAATGGTATTGCCGGGTTTTTCGGCCACAAGGCTCCAGCCGTCCCACTGAAAAACGGCGTCGTGAACATAGATATCGTCCTCGAGGCCATCGGCGTTCGAGGTTACCACACCATCGGCAATGAAGCCCTCATCCTCAAGGAACGCCTGGTGCATCACCTGCACGTTCATGGGTTTGATCACGGCCAGACCGGCAGTTCGTAACGATGGCAGGCTTTCGGCCTCCGGGGTGGCGTAGTTACTGGCCACGTGGTTGTTGTTGCGCAGCCACAGGTTACCAAACATGTTCATCGTCTTCATCACCATACTGTCGGCATCCACCTGAATAAGCTCGTATCGGTCGGATGCATCCAGCCGGAGACGGCCGGCCCTGATATCGGCCTGGTTGCCGTCCTTCCCGGCACTGGTGAACAGGGATGCCCCGGCGTTGTACTCGTACCGGGTGCGCATGGATGATACCGGTCCACCCG
Organism: Rhodothermaceae bacterium; assembly: GCA_020201275.1. GTDB lineage: Bacteria > Bacteroidota > Rhodothermia > Balneolales > Cyclonatronaceae > RECM01. Next base: position 6,602 of record JAIVHB010000095.1, read on the forward strand.
GGTTGCCGCTGATGTTCACCGCCACATAGCCGCTGGCCGGCGGTGTTCCCTGAGGGGTGATGCGCAGGTCGGCCACAATTCCCAGCCTCCTGAGAAGTACGGGATAGTCGCCGAGGATGCCCAGCATCACATGAAAATCGATCTCGGGCAGCTGGGGTGGCTGTCCGTTTTCCAGCCTCGGACGCCGGTAGAAACGCTGCATCAGGTGGAACTGCACAGCCAGCGGACTGATGGATACGGCCTGTGCGATCTGATTTACCATGGCCGGCGTGATGTAGGGACTCTGACCCGACATCAGTTCCATCACATATCCGTCGATCCGCCTCCAGGTCTGGTCTTCGGCCAGAACGCCGGCATTATTCACCAGCTGGTCGAGCAGGGTTGCCGAACGGGATGTGAACTGCCGGCGCGGATGGTGTTTGTGCCTTACCGGGATGAACGCCTCTGGCGACTCCTCGGCCGTGAATTCGTAGAGCTCCTTCAGCTGCTTATACAGATCGAGTACCGGGAACGACCGCAGCCGCCGTGCCTTGTGGTCACGATATTCGTGCGGTATTACAGGCGTTGTATTATTGAACAGGTGGTTCCACAAACCGGCATCCGGCACCGAAATCAACTCCGCATCGTAGGTGGTGCCGTTAAGATCGACCGAGTAGCTGAGACCTGACATCGTTTCCGGCCATGATACACCTCCGGCGGTAAATCCGGCAAACTGCCCGAGCTGGGTACCATCATACAGCCTGGGTGCGAAATGTGCGGAAATATGGAAGCCCCCGCCGGGTGACCAGTTCTCCGGCGTAAACGGAAGGGCTGTTACTATGAATCGTTGTGATGGCAAAAGACTACTCCGTGATTAATCAGTTGGCAAATGCGATGCAGTACTGCTCCCATGGATCGACTTCTACGAGCAGTACGGGATCCACATAGGGGTGGCCCATGGCATCGTGGAAGGTCGGGTCGTTGTTCGACCCTTCAAGTGAGGCCTTGCCGATCACCTTGCCCGCGCCGCCGATCTGCCCGACATAGGTGAGTTCCATGCGCAGTTCGAGTGAAATGGAGATCAGCTTCAGTACACTCACGTGGCCGCCGAGGCGAAGATAGCCGGTGAGCGTTATTTCGGTAACATCCCCAATTTTCTCCATCTTGAAATAGATGCCGGCCATAATGTAGACGCCACCGCTGGCCACCGCAACATTGAACGAGATCGACCCGCCGAATTCGATTGACGCCTCAATGATCTGCAGACCCTGCATGTTCACCGCAATACCTACGAACGCTCCGCCGCCGATGCCGTACACCGTGAGCGTGCACGGTTTTTCGCGGGTATTGAAGAAGAAGCTGATGCTGAGCGGATCGCCGATGAATGGGATGTTCACTTTGGCGCCAAGAACGATGTTCTGCATGGTCATCACACCCAGACCCACCGAAGGGATCTCGAAGGTAAACCCGGCTTCGATACCGCCGGCATCCACCTTTACATAGGGCGGATCGCTGAAGCCGTCGAGGGGGATGATGGCGCGAAGACGCTCCACAAACGACAGCGGACCGGCAAATTCGAGGCCTCCGAAATCGATGTCGATCGCCGGTTTCTTGCCTGTACGCACTGAAAAGCCCATTTTATTGAAATAGACCTTCACGAAAGTGGTGGCCGGGCCGATCAGATCGATTGCGAAGTTGTCGAGGCAGCAGAGCACCTCGAACGATTGTCCGCCGGAGCCATTGCTGCTGCCCTGGTTGGCGTTCAGTTCCACGGCCAGCACGAACGCCCCTGGCGTGCCATCCTTGTTTTCCGGCCTGAAGATGGGTTTATTGGCGGGCCACTGCTTGATATCGGGTTTCCACTCCAGCCGGACGCGCATTTCGCGGGCCATTTCGATGGCCTGGATAAAGTTCTGTACCTCTTCTACAATGGTCAGGATTTTTGCGGGTGCATCAATAACCTGCCGTACCGTCGATACGATGTACATCCCCTCGCGCCGCAGGCTTTCCTTGATGCCGGTTGCACTCAGCAGCTGGGTCTCGAGCGTTGCCAGGTGACTGTCGAGCGTGGAAAGGTGGTTCTGGATGGTGGCAACAGAAAACGATCCCGGATCGCTGATGGCATCCTGGAAGCTGTCGAGCACATTGTCGACCGCGGTGCGCACACTATTGAGGGAACCCAGCGATGAGCCGGGCAGTTCGTTCGCAATCTGCTTGAGCCGGGCGGCATCATTGATCAGCTTTTCGATCACATTCAGTGCTTCGGTCACAAACCGGGGAGCCTTGCCGTCCAGGTCGAGCCCCACGGCCTCCAGGATGTTCCACAGATCGATCACCCCGAACAGCTTGGGCGAAAAAACACTCTTCAGGTCGGGTGGTGAATCATCACCGCCGCCAAAATATTTTTCGGGATCGAATTCCCCACCGGCAAAGGTATCGGAATCGCC
>JAIVHB010000151.1 GCA_020201275.1 Rhodothermaceae bacterium
GATTTTCGCAATATCAACTTTTCCCATACCGGCCAAAGCACCCCTTGTCTGGGTTTCAACAACACTGAAATGGTCGCCCGATTTGCGCTGGCCGAGAACTTCACCGACGCAAACTACAGGTGTAAGGTCATTTTCGAGTGCTTTCATGATTTTTTTACCGATTATCTGATCGGTTTCACCAAAATATTCCCGGCGTTCGGAGTGGCCGATTATCACATGGCTGCAGCCTGCGTCTTTCAGCATTACTGCACTTATTTCGCCGGTATAGGCACCATCGTTTTCAAAATGCAGGTTCTGTGCGCCAATGTGCATACCGGGTACGGATTTTGCCGCTTCTGCCGCTTCACTCAGCGATATAAATGGCGGACAAATAAGCATTTCAACCTGCCCGGGAACATTACCTGCAATTTTTGCAAGTTCATTAAAAAACGGTGCCGTTTTGCCTGATCCACTGTTCATTTTCCAGTTGCCGGCAATTAAATAATTTCTACCCATGATATTGTATAATTTATAGTTAGTTAAAAAGATTATCCAGATCTAGAAGCACCTGGCTTATGTCCCGGTCTACATATTTACGGATTATTTTTCCGTCTGCATCTACCAAAAACCTTGTTGGTACAGCCTTCACATTCAGGCTTCTGAACAGCTCTTCATCAGGATGCTGGCTGTTGTTGGCCACTGCCCAGTTGCGTTCCCTTTCTTCAAAAAAGGCGGTAATCAGTACGGGGTCTTCGTCGACCGGAACTGTTATGAGTCGAAGCCCCATTGGTGCGTAATTTGCATACATAAAATTGATCAGCGGGTATTCACCCTGATAGCGCGGATCTGCCAGTTCGGCAATTTCCAGCAGGTAGGGTGCACCGGTCAGCAAGTCTGACGACAGTACTAACCCGTCTTCCATCTGCAGGGAAAATTCCGGCATCGGTTTCCCCGGCGCGAATTTTTCAAGATCGGTTATCATGTTCTCCGTCCATTCCGGTACACCGGGCTGATCGGAGTACTTCATGCCAAGATCACGAACTGCCGCCAGTGCCTGCTCAGACCGGGTACTGTCGCCAAACAATTGAATTTTCCGCATCTGCAGCGCAACCTGGTCTTCTTTGTTAGGCGTAACGGATATGAGGGAATCAAGGTAATTTATGGCATAATCCAGTCCGTTTTTCCGGGCAAGGGCGTTCGCCCCGTAAACTGCCAGTGTAGAAAACACCTGATATTCCGGGTCGAGTGCCTGACCGATATAATCAAGCATCCTCTCGTCATCCCAGCCAAGCGTAATTTCAACTGCAGCCAGGCTTGAATACTCAGCAGCGAGTGTACCGGGGTAGGAATCCCTCACCGACCAGAACAGTCCCGACCATGTATCGAGCATGTAAGGTATGGTATCCTGAGATACCTCTCCACTGTTGATGAACATGGCAATTCGGGCATAATTCCGCTGGAGGCGTTCATACACATTGAATGCGTCGTGCTCTGTTGAGCTTACCTTTCTTGTACGGGCAAATTCAGGAAGTTCAGCCTCAATATGAACCGTATCGCCGGGTGCAAGAATGATGTAGGATGCAGATATAAGGTTGCCATATCTTTTGATTTGCAGCGGATACTGCTCGCGCTCCTTGAATACCGCCGTGCCACTGAAGGAACCGTCGCGCTGTGTTTCGGCGAACAGGAGCGTATCGGGTTGTTGTGTGCTGCCATCGGTAACCAGCAGAATTATTCCGGAATAGTTGGCCGTTGTATCCAGATCGGCACTCACGGTAATTCGCCCGTGTACATACGATTCAAGATAATCATCCGGTGTATCATCCGAACATCCCGTCAGGAAAAGTGACAGGATCACAGCGGATACTGCAATCAGTTGAAATATCGGGAGTTTTATGTGCATTGCTCGTAAATATATATAAGTATTAACTGCTCTTTAAGCGCGAAAGAAGCATATCCTTAACCATCTGTGGATTTGCCTTTCCTTTCGACTGCCTCATAACCTGGCCGACGAAAAAACCGATCAGGCCCTCTTTCCCATCTCTGAAACGGGCTGCCTCATCGGGGTTAGCTGCAATAACATCATCCACAATTGGCTGCAGAAAACCACTGTCGGAGACCTGAAGCAGGTTTTTTTCTGACGCTATCTCATGGGCCGCTTTATCCGTACCGAGCATGGCATTGAAAATAGTCTGCATGGCCGAAGAACTGATTTTATCTGAATCTTTCAACTTAACCAGCCCGGCCAGCCTCTCCGGGCCGATGCTGAAGGCACTGATATCCAGGCCCGACTCATTGAGTATCATATGTGAGCGCCCGCTCAACATTCCGGAATGAGTTCATATTCTTGAGCTCGGTGCGCGTACCCAGTTCTTTCTGCCCAACCGGGCGAATTGAGATGTTGGCATCGCATCGCAGGCTTCCCTCCTCCATGTTGCCGTCGCAGATATCAAGGTACTGAACCAGCTGCCTGATTTTGGTCAGATAGGCATAGGCCTCACGGGGGGTACTAATATCGGGCTCGGTCACGATTTCTACCAGCGGGGTGCCGGCCCGGTTCAGGTCAACAAGTGTATTGTGGGGATCCTGATCGTGAATTGATTTGCCGGCATCCTCTTCCATATGAATACGCTTAATACGTATTTTTTTTATGGTGCCGTCGTCGAGAGTGATGTCCACATGCCCGTCATAACAGATCGGCGTTTCGAACTGGGATATCTGATACCCCTTGGGCAGATCGGGATAGAAATAGTTCTTGCGCGCGAAAATCGACTTTTCAGCGATCCTGCAGCTGGTGGCCAGACCGATCCTTATGGCGTAGCGCACAAGGTTCTCATTCAGTACGGGAAGTGTTCCGGGGTGGCCAATACAAAGCGGTGTAATATTCGTGTTCGGCGGATTGCCGAATGCAATACTCACGGGCGCAAAAGCCTTGCTTTGGGTAAGCAGCTGGGCGTGTACCTCTAATCCGATTACGGTTTCAAACTCGGTATCCTGGTTGACTGGAATTCCCTGATCGGTAGCCAAAAAAAATGTATTAGTTCCTGTTCTTCATGTCAAACCTGTAATTTACTAAAGATTGCAGCATGTTACACGGTTTTATCTGCTTTCCCTGCTCATTTCATTACTCCTGCCTGCAGTCTTTGCAATTGTGATATCCCTGTTCATTTAAGCTCATATACGTTTCAGGTAAGATTCCGTAACTATACCATTGTAGAATACCTGCGTGAACAAGAACATTTTACTGAAAAAAAGAACCCCGCGCCTGTTCAGGACGCAGGGTTGCTGTTGTCAGGTTATTCTATACCTGTCTGAGAAGATTACTCGTAACGAAGAGATTCTACCGGGTCTACCTTTGCCGCCTTGATAGCTGGAAACACACCCGCTATGAGCCCGATAATAGTAAGTATGCCGGCCGTCAGAATCATGGTACTGTAAGAGAGCACAGGGTTGCCCAGAAACTGTCCCGGCCCATCGTCGAGCTGCAGCGACTGGACGCCGGTTACAATTCCGCCGGCAATCAAAATTCCGATCAGCCCGCCGATAATGCATATCATCATCGATTCAAAGATAAACTGGCTCACGATGTGCTTTTTCCGGGCCCCTACAGCTTTTTTTACACCAATTTCATGGGTACGCTCTTTCACTACAACATACATGATGTTGGCCACACCAACGCCTGCAATAATTAGTGTGAACAAACCGATAGTGAGCATAAATATCTGCAGGCCCATACTTACCTGGCGGTTCATTTTCTCAGCTTCAATAAAGTCCCACATCCGTATGGCCTGCTCATCGGTAGGATCAAATTTATATTTTGCCGCCATTACCCTTCTGATTTCGGAGTTGATGAGTTCCTGATGATCGGCATCTGTTGGCCTGAGCAGAATGGAACTCAGGAAACGGTGACCATACATGGTCCGGAAAGTCGTATAGGGAATAATGACCCGGTCTGAATCAGGGCCATAGTTCATGCCGGTCTGAAGCTTCGGTTCCATGACCCCCACCACAACGAACGGTGTCTGATCCACAAGAATCTCCTGCCCCACCGGGTTTCCCTCACCATAAAGGCGTTCCGCGATGTTATTGCCTATGAAGGCTACCCTGCGCTGATAGGTTACGTCGTTTTCATTCAGAAAACGCCCGCCGGCGGCCGGATATGTAGTGCGCATCATCTCAAAATCGGGATTTACACCTTCCATATAGGTGTTGGTTCTCTCCGAACCTGCACCGATACTCGTAAAACGACCGTACTGAGGAGAGATGCTCTCAATATGGGGCACCGTTCTGGATACAAGGTCGATGTCGTCTTCAACAAATCGGATCTGGCGGCCTATTTCGAGGCCTTCATGTGAGATACTGGTCTGGCCCCCATAAATCATCATAATCCTGTTGCCGGCCCCAAGCATTCCCTTGATCATCTGGTTCGACAAGCCTTCGCCAAACGAAAGCAGAATCACAACGGCGAATGTCCCCCAGGTTATTGCCATCAGGGTCAGGAAGGTGCGAAGCTTCTGGCTTTTCAGATCGGAAAAAAATTCAGTCAACAGAATACGCCACATATGTCAGCTCCTTAAACAATCAACAATGTCCATACGGGAAGCCCGCCAGGCCGGCATCAGACCCGATGCAAAACCGATCATGGCGAGAACCACAAAGGCGATGAGCCCTACCTCAGGTGTAAATATCGGTACACCTACAAATTCTTTGATGGGATTGTATGCCAGGGCTTTCACCACTACCCATCCAATGCCGTAGCCCAGCGCTGCTCCCAGACCAACAAGCAGAAACGTTTCGCCGAAGAATTGTCCCATTATGGTGAGCCTTCTGGCACCAGCCGCCCTGCGTATTCCAATCTCTTTCATGCGTTCCTGAACCACAACAAACATGATATTGGCTACACCTATACCACCTACAGCAAGCGTAAATACACCAATCACACCCAGAAATATGTTGAAACCCAGGAAGAAGTAGTGGATAAACTGGAAAAATTCGTTGGTATCCCATACAAAAACAGCCTCACGGTCGGTGGAGTTAAAAATGTATTTTCTGCCAAGCACCTCATAAACTGCATCTTTGGTCGCATCGGCAAGGGTTACGTCATGCAGGTCAAAGATGATGTTGTTAACATAGGTGGCCCCGAAAAGGGTTGCGAAAGTGCTTTTTGGCATGAACGCTTTATCGTGATCGCGGGCACTGTAGGATGAATTCTGAACTTTTGGCTGCATTACACCAATTACCGTGAACGGTATGTTGCCCACCATCACCTGCCGTCCAATCGCATCTTCCTCACCGAAGAGAAGGGTTTTGAGCTGATCTCCCAGAAAAATGACACGTCTTCTCTGCTCAAGATCTTTCTCATTGATCCATCGGCCGCCCGGTTGTGCGAATACATTTCTCATCTCGCCATAAACTACATTCACACCGGATATACTTGGGGTGTTCCGCCGGTCGCCGTTTGAGAACTGAATATTGTTTCGCTGATATTCCGCCGAAATGTTTTTGATATTGCTCACCTGCGATTGCAGAAGATCGGCATCCGATTCCCGAAAGCGGATCTGCCTGCCGATACCATAACCCTGAAATGCCTGGGTGGTACGCCCGGGAAACATGATTAGAATGTTGTCGCCCATACCCCGCATGTTCTGCTCCATCTGAACACGGAACCCGAAGCCGAATGCCAGCAGGATGATCAGTGTCGCTGTTCCCCACATGATACCGAATACCGTGAGAAACGTTCTGAGCCGCTGGGAGGCTATGCTCCGGAAGAAGTCAATGACGATCATCAATAATCCCATTTCAGTAATCTCCTGACGTTGACAGAACGATTTTCCTGTTTATGATGCCTGCGGCCAGAGCCGTTGTTGTTGAACCCGTCATGGCACGGTTTCTCATCCACATCATTATCAATCGACCGTAAGTTTGCGTACGGGCTTTTCAAGCACCTTGTCGCCCTTCTTCAGTCCATCTTTTACTTCTATGTTTATGGCATCGCTCAGACCGGTTTCAATCTGATGCTCCACTCTCGAATCCGGGCTGCTGCCCTGAATCTCGACCATACTGATACCATCAGTAAAGTTGATAACCCGTTCAGGAACGATGAGAATATTTTCACGCCGCTCAATAATAATGTCGGCATTGGCTGAAAATCCGGCTCTGAGGGTGTGTCCGTTGGTATTGTCGATCACTATCTCAACCGGAAATACGATAGCATTCTCCTGCCGCTGCGCCTTAAGAGAAATCTTGTCGAGATGTCCTGTAATTACCACACCGGGCATTGCGCCAATCTTGATTTCGGCCGGCATACCCTCGTACAGCTTGCCTACATCGATCTCATCAACAGTTCCCTTGAACAACAGGTTATCCATCGCGGCCATGGTCATGAGGGGGGTGCCAGCCTGGAATGAGGTAAGCGGTACTACCGGATCACCTATGTCGACCATTTTTTCGAGTATAAATCCGCTGATTGGTGCTTTGATGATGCTCTCAATTTCAGTTCCCGCAATAGTAACACTTCCCGATTCGAGCAGCTGCAGCCGCTCACGGTTCATCTGATCCCTGAGAACGGCATCGTCATGACGGCGGATGAACTCTTCAAATTCCCTCTCCGATATCAGGTTCCGGTCTTTGAGTTGTGTCATTCGGTCGAGTTCACGCCTGGCCGTGTTCACTTCGATGGCCGTCATCTCGAGGTTTCGCTTGGCTTCGGCCAGCTCCAATGGAGTAGGATCGGGCTCAATTTTTATGAGTGGTTGGCCCCTCTCTATGTACGTTCCCGGTTCAGTATAAATCCGGCTAACCACACCGGAAATCTTTGACTTGACCTGGATTTCGTTCTGTGGTTCTATGGTTCCAACAGCAAGGGCCTTTTCTATGATGGTACCCTCTTCAACAGTTACGTGGGGTTGTGAACTGTTTGATTCATTTGCGGAAGCACCATCTTTGGTTGCAAAAAAAACGGCCGCCCCGATGGCGCCTGCTATTCCTATGCCTAATATGATTTTCCTGGTCATGGTCAAAACGATCTGATTTAATGATGAAGTTGATATGATTATTCAATACGAAGCAGGATCGTTAATAGTTACAGTAAAGGGCTGAATGCAGATCCTGAGGAATTCTATTGTAAATCTATCAGATACCGTAAAGCTGCTGGGTGATGCAATGAACCGAACCCTGCCCCCACACCAGATCGGCACAGCGGATGGCCGCTATATGCCTGTCGGGAAAATAGTGCTGCATCATCTCAGTAACCCCGCCGTCATATTTTTTATCATACACCGGCAAAATGACCACATCATTTGCGATATAGAAATTGGCATAGCTGGCAGGTACGTATTCCGAACCGTCTACTGTTGTGCCTTTAATACGGGTTTCAGGCAGATGTACGGGGATGATTTCGTACCTGCTGCCGTCAGGGCGCGTTAGTGATCTGAGTTTTTCCAGGTTTTCTTTCAGTGCACGGTAGTTCACATCGCCGGTATTCTCACTCACCATCGTCATCAGGGTATTCGGGTTCAGAAAACGGGTGAGATCATCGATATGGCCGTCGGTATCGTCACCGGCAAGACCGTCGCCGAGCCATATAATCCGGTCCATTCCCAGATATTCCTTTAAATAGCATCTGATGCCGGGGAATCTTCACTTGTGCCTGTACTACCACCATGTGTACCAGTTCCAGCAACTGATCCTTGTTGCGTGCCGGTCATTTTTTTGTCACCTTGAAACTCATGTACAGTCCCGGTCTTTTTCAGCATAATGGGTCCGCAGTCCCTAACCCAAACGTCGTTGGTCGGTATGCGGTGCAAAATCAGGTTTGCGGCGTTAATGGTGCGGTCTTTAATGGCCCGGCGCATCCTCACCTCCGTGGCACTATCCGGGATAAGCAGGTGCACAGGTTCGAAACGGCACAGTGTCTCCACTATATCGGCATAGACCTTTTCTACGCGGTTCAGCCGCTCACCCGGCCAGGTTTCGCGGTTTGCGGGCCAGCTCAACAGGGTTCCGCTGTGACGCGACCACTCGGCGGGCATACGATAGCCAAGCGATTTGGGAGTTATTGCAGAATCGGTCATGGGTCCTTTGCCGGATTACTCGTCAGTTGTGTTGAACCGTTTCAGGATGGGCCCGTAAGATTCAATCCTTCTGTCGCGCAGATACGGCCATGCCCGGCGCTGTTTTTCTATGATGCCGGGATTAATGTCGCAATACAAAATCTCATCCCCTGATCCGGCACGGGCCAGTATTTTACCGAACGGTCCGGCCACAAAAGAGTCGCCCCAGAACCGGATATTTCCCTCAGTACCAGTCCGGTTAACGGATGCTACAAAAACACCGTTTGCAATGGCGTGGCTCCGCTGGATAACTTCCCACGCATCCACGAAATCACGCATTTCCTCATCACTTTCATGCGAAAGCCCTCCGATTGCGGTCGGGTACACCAGCAGTTCTGCACCCATCGTAGCCGTAATTCGTGCTGCCTCAGGGTACCACTGATCCCAGCAGATGAGTACGCCGATTTTCGCGTAACGGGTATTGAATACACGATAACCCAGATCGCCGGGTGTGAAATAGTATTTTTCGTGGAAACCCGGGTCTTCTGGAATGTGCATTTTCCTGTATTTACCCAGATAAGTGCCATCGGCATCGAGCACGGCTGCGGTATTATGGTAAAGCCCGGGAGCACGGTACTCAAACAGGGGTGCCACAATCACAACCTCAAGATCCCGGGCGAGATTGCCGAGAATTTCAGTAGAAGGACCAGGAATCTGCTCAGCCAGATCAAAATTGCTTTCATCCACTTGCTGGCAGAAATACAACGCATTAAAAAGCTCCTGAAGCAATATTATTCTGGCACCGTTCCCGGCAGCTTCCTTGATGAGGCCTGTTGCCTTATTCATGTTCTGTTCCGGGTTGCCCGTGCACGACATCTGCACAAGTCCCAGTTTTACGGATCTGTTCAAAGAAATCAGAATTTTGATGTAATAATTAGGAACACCAAAGATACGTCACTTTTCGCAGTGCTCATCACAAAAAAAGCCATCAGACCAACAGGTTGACGGCTTTTAATGTTCAAGGTTGGTAATTGTTACCCCGTTTTTTCGGCGGCCATTGCTCTTTCGAGCAGCACAACGATCGCGTTATCGCCGGTCGATTTGGCGTGATCCATTACATTCCAGCCTCTGTCGTCAATAACGTGAATATCGGCATCGTGCTCTATAAGAAGCTCAGTAATATCTTTATGGTGATTGGCTACCGCCCAATACAATGCAGTAGTTCCTCGATTGTCTCTTTTATTAACCTCGGCGGCATTTTCAAGAAGTAGTTTAACTATCTCTAAATGTCCATGCTTGGCTGATTTCATCAGGGCTGTGCGATCGTGCTCATCCATGCTGTCTACATCAGCGGATTCGGAGATGAGCTTTTTTACTGTATCCAGATCGCCGTTCTCTGCCGCGTCAAGGAATTTACTTTCCTCCATAGGCATCTCCTTTGTTTAGAATTGGTACTTAAGTGCAAAAGCATTGTAATATTTTTGGCAGTCCTTTGCAAACTAAAAGATGTCTTTAATGCCGGTCACATACCGCCGCTCCAGCATATACCGGCCTCCATTTACAGTCGTAAACCCAAATACTGATTCTGTATGCCCACTATTTTTTGTAACTTTGGCCTCCATTTAATCCAAGGAAAAATCAATCTTGAGCGATCAAAAAATAATATTCTCGATGGTGGGTGTAGGCAAGGTCTACAAGCCCAACAAGCAGGTACTCAAAAATATCTACCTTTCATTCTTTTACGGAGCCAAGATCGGCGTACTCGGTCTTAACGGATCAGGAAAAAGTACACTATTGAAAATCATTGCCGGCCAGGATAAAGACTATCTCGGTGAGATCAGTGCCCAGAAAGGCATTACCTTCGGGTACCTTCCCCAGGAACCTGTTCTTGATGCCGATAAAACAGTAAGACAGGTAGTTGAGGAGGGGGTACAGGAAACCGTTAATCTTCTCAAGCAATTCGAAGATATCAACGCAAAATTTGCCGATCCCGACGCCGATTTCGACGCGCTGATCGCAAAACAGGCAAAATTACAGGAAGAAATCGATCGCATAGACGCCTGGGATCTCGACAGCCGACTGGAGATGGCCATGGATGCCCTGCGGTGTCCGCCTCCCGAAACCGAAGTAAAAGTGCTCTCGGGTGGTGAACGCCGCCGGGTGGCACTCTGCAGGCTTCTGCTTAAGAAACCGGATGTACTTCTGCTCGACGAGCCCACCAACCATCTCGATGCAGAGTCGGTAGGATGGCTGGAGCAGCACCTGGCCCGCTATGAAGGAACCGTAATTGCCGTAACACACGACCGCTATTTCCTCGATAATGTTGCCGGGTGGATTCTGGAACTTGACCGCGGCGAGGGTATCCCCTTCAAGGGTAATTACAGTTCATGGCTGAGCCAGAAAAAAGCCCGCCTTGAAGTGGAAGAAAAGCAGGAGTCGAAGCGGCAGCGGGCTCTGCAGCGTGAACTGGAATGGATTCAGACCAACCCCAAAGGACGTCAGACAAAAAGCAAGGCACGCGTGTCTGCATATGAGGAGCTTCTCTCAGATAAGCATGAGAAGCAGAGGGAAGACCTGGAAATCTACATACCGTCGGGGCCCCGCCTTGGAAACAAGGTTATTGAGGCCTCAAAAGTAAAGAAGGGCTTCGGTGACAGGCTTCTGGTTGATAACATGGAGTTCAGTCTGCCTCCCGGTGGTATCGTTGGTGTTATTGGGCCCAATGGTGCCGGTAAAACAACACTTTTCCGCATGATATCGGGCAGGGAAAAGCCCGATTCAGGCACACTGAAAATCGGCGACACGGTGAAGCTCGGTTTTGTTGATCAGGACCGGCCTCTCGATCCGTCAAAAACAATCTGGGAAGAGATCTCCGGCGGGCAGGAAATACTGAAGCTGGGCAACCGTGAGGTCAACTCCAGGGCCTATGTAGCCCGGTTCAACTTTTCCGGAACCGATCAGCAGAAAAAGGTGACAGAACTATCGGGTGGTGAGCGCAACCGTGTGCATCTGGCCAAAATGCTGAAAGAAGGGGCAAATGTTCTTTTAATGGATGAGCCCACCAACGATCTGGATGTGAACACACTAAGAGCTCTTGAAGAGGCTTTGCTTGAGTTTGCCGGATGTGCTGTCATCATCTCTCACGACAGGTGGTTCCTCGACCGCATAGCCACACATATTATGGCGTTTGAAGGTAACAGCGAAGTATTCTGGTTTGAAGGCAACTATAAAATGTATGAGGAGAATTATCACAAGCGGATGGGAACCAATGCAGACCAGCCCCACCGTATTCAGTATAAAAAACTTGAGAGGGAATGATGCCACAGGCCAATACCAGCAGTCAACTCACAACACTTGTCAATACACTTGGCAATCTTACTCCCGATACACAACCGCTCTGGGGCGGGATGACCGCTCAGCATATGGTAGAACATCTAACCAGCGCTCTCATGCTGAGTAACGGCGACATCTCCATTGGGCAGAATACAGAAGAGAATAAGATCCCTGCAATGCGGGCTTTTCTGATGAGCGACAGGCCCATGCCCCGTAATTTCAGGAGCCCCGCAAACGGAGACGGCCTGCCCCGACTTAAACATACTGATCTTGAAAAAGCGGTAGCCGCACTCACAAAGGCACTCGCCCGTTTCCATCAGTACCATGAGAAAAATCCTGGAGCAAAACCTGTCAACCCTGTATTTGGTCCGCTGTCATACGAAGAGTGGATTCAATTCCATCAGAAACATTTCCAACACCATCTTACACAATTCGGCTTAATCACTAATTGAATACAGTTATGAGCAACCATACCTATAAAACCATCGAACTTACTGGCACTTCCAATAAATCTGTAGAAGAAGCGATACAAAATGCCGTTTCAAGGGCATCGAGAACAATAAAGGAGATGCGCTGGTTTGAAGTGACCGAGATCCGGGGGAATATTAATCAGAATCTGGTCAATCAGTGGCAGGTTTCGTTTAAGGTCGGATTTACCATACAGGACGAATAACACATCCCGATACGTATTCAGGGAGGATATTAAAGGCCGTTAAAAACAGACGCCGTCAAACAGGCCGGGTTTAAGCAGACTGATCACGGCTGAATCGGAGTGTAAAGGTGGCACCCTTGCCGTTTTTGAATTCCAGATTGCCTTTTAACTGACTGGTAAGTCCGGTTATCAGATTCATACCCAGTGAATTGGCATTTTCAAGGTCCATTTCATGGGGCAGGCCCCTGCCGTTGTCTTTAACAGTGAGAACAAATTCGTTGCCAGACCGAACAAAACTCACCTTGATCCACCCTTTCTTTTTGCCGTTAAACGCATGTTTATAGGCATTGGTGATCAGTTCATTGAGAATCAAACCACATGGAACCGCATCATTAATGTCCAGATAGACATTGGCGGAATCGATCTCAATACTCACATTCGATTGTTCCTGCCTGTAGAAATCATCAATGGTTTCAACCAGGCTTTTAATGTAGGAGCCGAAGTCTATACTGGCGAACGTCTCATTCTGATAAAGCATTTCATGGATCATGGCCATCGAACGGATCCTGTTGCTGCTTTCATGCAGAAGAATCCTGGTATCATCATTCTCCACAAGGTCGGCCTTCAGGTGAAGAAGTCCGGAGATGATGGCCATATTGTTTTTCACCCGGTGATGGATCTCTTTGAGCAGCACCTCTTTCTCATTGAGTGAATCCTTGATCATTTTCTCGGATCGTTTCTGTTCGGTGATGTCCGATATAATCTCGATGAAAGCCACCACATTATCACTGGCATTCATAATGGGAGCCATCGATACACTGATATCGACCTGGGTACCGTCTTTGCGCACACCCTTCAGTTCACCGGTGCTTATGCCATGACCGCTCAGAATTTTTTCCTGAAGCCTTGTATGTTCCTTTTTCGATTGCCGGTGGACCATCGGAAGGGCGCGGCCCTCCATCTCGTCTTCATCCCAGCCGAACAGAGTTGTAGCCGCCAAATTACTGGAGTATACCTTTCCCTTTTCATCTACTGTAATAATGGCCAGCGGTGATGCCTGAATGAGCGCCCGTTGCTTTTCATTACTCTCGCGCAGGGCCTCTTCCGCGTGTTTACGCTCGGTAATATCGTAGAGAGAACCGGTTGTTCCTGTTACCAGGCCGTCGTTATCAAGTATGAGCCTTGCGTAGATTTCAAGCCATCGAATGGTGCCGTCTTTCACCAGAATCCTGATCTCATCCTCACAGTACCAGATTTCGCTGTCTATCAGCGATTTGTACAGCTTTTCAAATTTGTTCCGGTCGTCGGGATGGATAAAATCAAAGAATCTTTTCCCCAGTGTCTGTTCCCTCGAATAACCTGTAATCTCTGTCCATGATGAGTTCATGAACACCCAGTTAGCGAACTCATCGGTCTGAAAAATCACTTCCTTTATGCTTTCCACAACTTCGCGGTACTGCTTCTCACTGTTGCGAAGATTCTCCTCAACACGCTGCTTTTCAATGAAATTTCCGATTGTTCCGGCCATTGCCTGCAAAATGCCCGATTCACTTTTTGTCCAGGACCGTTCGCGGCTGCAGTCGTCAAAGGTCACAAATCCCCATAAGCGGTCCTTCAGGATTACCGGAACGATAAGCTGAGACCGAATTTCATCATGATACAGAAGCGTATGCTTTTTTTTCACATCCTTTGAGGTTGCCGCAGTAACCGATATGCCAGAAGCAAGTTCACTTAACCATTTTGGTTTTCTGTCGATCATAATATCCTGCGAGGCTTCTCTTTCTTCAAGCGAAGCAGCTTTCAGGTTGTGCCATTCATAAATGAGGCTCGTTGCCTGTTTGCCGGAAAACGGTTCATCATGATTTTCATAAATACATACACGGTCGACCTCTGATGCGACACCGAGAATTTCAAGGCCTTCATTAATGCCGTCGCTTACATCTTCAGCCACAATAAGGCGGTTAGTGGCATCAGCCACGGCGCGGAGCAGATCATCCCTCTTTAGAAGTTCGACCTCGGCTTCTTTTTTCTGCGTTACATCCTGAACCGTACCTTCCAGGTAGAGCGGTGTGCCGTTATCGTCTCTGATGCAAAGTGTAGACTCTTCAATCCAGATAATGGAACCATCCTTGCGGTACATCCTGGATTCCACATTCTTTACCTCGCCCTCTTTTTCGATGATCTTAACGATATCGTCTCTCCGGCCCTCATCTACATAGAACTGACTGTCGATGCTTTCGGTAGACCGGATCAGATCCTCTTCGGAATCATACCCCAAAATGGATACAAGGGCCGGGTTTGCACTGATAAACCGGCCTTCGGGTGTGCTCTGCACTGGAAGCGGTACTATCGATGGCAAACACCATTTCATCACCCTGCTCCCATAAACCAATGGCGGTATCCATAAATTCAGTGTTCCGGTAATTTCTGAACAGCCCGATAATTCTGTCGATGTTATCAGGATGATTTCTGCCCTGCAGCAGCCCTTCCCTGACAATTTCATATTCCGGATTCTCCTTTTCCAGTTCAATCCGTGCAACTGAATTACCGAGTGGTACCGAGATGGCTTCCCTGTACATCCAGTAGTACTTCGGGTCACGCTCTTCAACAAACTGAATAAGATGGGTAAACGAATCTTTCTGATAACGTGAATAATAGCCCTCGCCTTCTATATAGGCATTAAGCGACATAAACAGCCCGGCGGTATACATCCACAGGAATCCCAGCAGGAGTATGACCACTCCAAAAAGCGAGATAACGGTAACTACCCGCTTTGTTGTGTTGGTATTTATTTGCAATGGATGCTGCTCCATTTGGGAACAGTTACTTATGTTATTTACAGTCCTGGATGATACAATGAATTCACAGCTATCTAATAGCTTCCTATTCTTTTATCTGTTTGCGGCAGGTTTGTTACAATTTTGTTGCATTAATTTTGGTGGCAGTACCGGTAATGTTACCACAGTGTTAAGAAAGTGCCGGCGAGCGATTTTTCTTGAATTTCTAATATCAAACTTATATATTCCAATGACGATTAAGAAATGACCAAAACAATTGACATATTACGTAAAACCCGCCAGGGTTAAACGAAATCGGCCGAAACAATAATACGGAATGATCAGATAATTTTATTCGGATTAACGTATATAACCTTAGAATATGGAGAATTAAATGGATTATTCAGACCAAGTAAAGAATAAAGAACTTACCAAATGGGTAAAGGAAATGGAGGAGCTTCTGAAACCGGTAAACGTTCACTGGTGCGATGGCTCTCAGGAAGAAAATGACAAACTGACGGAACTGATGGTCCAGTCCGGTACTTTCAAGAGATTGAACCCCGAAAAAAGACCGAACAGCTTTTTAGCCTTTTCCGATCCCAGTGATGTAGCCAGAGTTGAAGACCGTACCTACATATGCAGCCTTCGCAAGCAGGATGCGGGCCCGACCAACAACTGGGAAGACCCGGAAGTGATGAAGAAAAAGCTGAAAACGTTGTTTGACGGTGCTATGAAGGGCCGCACGATGTACGTGATTCCCTTCTCTATGGGGCCACTCGGATCTCCCATTTCCCACATTGGTATCGAAATTACCGACTCCCCCTACGTTGTAGTTAACATGCGCATCATGACCCGCATGGGCAAGCAAGTTATCGACACACTGGGCGATGGCAAATTTGTGAAATGCCTGCACTCTGTTGGTGCTCCCCTTGAAAAAGGTGAAAAAGACAAACCATGGCCATGCAATCCGGACACCAAGTACATCGTACACTTCCCGGAAGAGAAGTCTATTATGAGCTATGGCAGCGGTTATGGCGGAAACGCCCTTCTTGGCAAAAAGTGCTTTGCCCTTCGTATTGCCTCAACAATGGCCCGCGATGAAGGCTGGCTTGCAGAACACATGCTCATTCTGGGCGTGGAATCACCCGAGGGTGAAAAAACCTATGTGGCTGCGGCATTCCCAAGTGCCTGTGGTAAAACCAACTTCGCCATGCTCATCCCGCCTAAAGAGATGGAAGGCTGGAAAGTTACTACTGTTGGCGATGACATTGCATGGATCAAGCCCGGACCTGACGGGCGTCTTTACGCGATCAACCCTGAATATGGATATTTTGGTGTGGCCCCTGGTACAAACTACGCTACCAACCCCAACGCCATGGATTCCATCAGCGAGAATACCATATTCACCAACGTGGCACTCACGCCCGACGGTGATGTCTGGTGGGAAGATATGACCAAAGAGAAGCCAAAAGAGCTGATCGACTGGCGCGGAAACAAATGGACACCGGAATCCAAAACCCCGGCTGCACACCCGAACGCCCGCTTTACAGCACCGGCCTCCCAGTGCCCGGTTATTGATCCGCAATGGGAAGATCCTGCCGGTGTACCCATCAGCGCATTTATCTTCGGCGGACGCAGAAGCACTACTGTACCCCTGGTGTACCAATCGGCTAACTGGAATTTCGGTGTATACATGGCAGCGACCATGGGTTCCGAAATGACAGCCGCAGCCTTCGGTGAACTCGGCAAGGTGCGGCGCGACCCGTTCGCCATGCTTCCCTTCAGCGGTTACCACATGGGCGACTATTTCAACCATTGGCTGCAATTCGGCCGTGAGCTGCCCAACCCACCGCGGATCTTCGCTGTGAACTGGTTCCGTAAGGATGAAAAAGGCAACTTCATGTGGCCGGGATTCGGCGATAACATGCGCATTCTAAAGTGGATTGTCGACCGTGTGAGCGGAAAAACCGCCGCCGTTGAAAGCCCGCTCGGATGGATGCCCCGCCACGAAGACATTGACTGGAGAGGGCTTGAGGATTTCACCAAAGCCGATTTCCTGAAACTGATGAATGTTGACCGTGAAGCATGGAAGCAGGAAGTACTGTCGCACGAGGAGTTGTTCTCCAAACTGTACGACAGGCTGCCCAAGGAATTCCTCTTCATGCGGGAACTGATTCTTTCAAGCCTCTGGCGTTCTCCTGAAAACTGGGAACTGGCTGCTGAAAGAAGTGAGGTCTCAAATAAAGGCCACTGACGTTTGAAAAAACGCAGTCGGACTGAAAACCGATTATAACACGCAAAACTGCATTCTTAAGCAACGAAGGGCACCCTGACCGGGTGCCCTTCTTCTTTTATTAAAGATTCAGCGGTTTGCCTTTTCATATATTAAACGGACTGTTGATAACCACAATTATCGTTGATAAATCAAATGATTGAAATTATCCCGTTTTCATCGCAGCATGACGCCAGAGCCTGTGCAGATGTAATGCATTCAACCGAACCATGGATTACCCTGGGACTAACCCGTGAAAAAGCACTGGAGATCAGTTCCGACCCGGTTCTTGAACGGTACATGGCCATACAGGGTGACCAACGTGCCGGTTATATCCTGATCAATACAGGCGCACAGTTTCCCGGTTATATCAAAATTCTTTGCGTAGCGCCTGCGTTCCGGGGGAAAGGCGTTGGAAAAAGGCTGATGCAATTTGCCGAGGACCGGATTTTCAGGGATTTCCCGAATATGTTCCTTTGTGTATCGTCTTTCAATAATCGCGCACAGCAGTTCTACAAATCACTTGGATTTCATGTGGTGGGAGAACTCACCGATTACCTGATAGAAGGGCACTCCGAAATACTGATGCGTAAAACGATCGGTCCGCGCACCACATTCAAACCTTCAAACGATACCCGATAGACATTTTCCGTCAGAATTGTGAAATGGAACCGATAGGACACATCCGCTTTACCAGCCGGGGTTCACATAGCTGATGTCTTCAATAACGAATTGCCACTGCCCTCTGAACAGGCCCAGCCTTCCGATAATTGATACCTGTTCGTCGCTGCCGGCAACGTGCGAAAATTCATTACGCACATTGAAGGTAGGTGAATACAATCCATACGTCTCGCCATTTACCGTCATCTCAAATTCTCTTGAAATGGCTGATGTTACGTACATCAGCTCATTGAAATATTCAGCTGTTCTTATGCTGGACATGCCGTACATCTCCGGCATAAACACGTCACAGCGAGCAGGCAAATGATAACGAACCGGAATGGGCTCCCATTCCTCATCATCGTTGTAACCGGGATTTTCAAGGCTGAGTTTACGGTATGGGTCGTCGGCATCAGTTATTGTAAACTGCATACTTATCGGCAGGTGATCGGAGTAACCTCCCCCTGAATCGAATGAATACCACCTGTTTGGAGCCAGGCTGTTTGCATAAACGTTCCTGCCCGGAAAGCGGCCTACATCAAATGAATTATCGACATACTGAACACCTCTGAAATCGTAAAGGCCGGGACTGACCATGATCTGCATGAGAGTGCCCCAGTATCCCCTGTAGGCATCAGATCCCCGCATACCGATATTATGTTCGTACCAGAGATTGTAAACCGCGTCCGTATTCCCAAGCTTCACCTTTCTTTCATCACCTACCGAGCGGAGCACATCATTTACCGCGGTCACTTCCATGTAGGGGTACCGGTGCGACTGGTTGTAATCGCTGTTGAAATCACCGCCCAGAATAAAATCAACCGCCGGATCTTCGGCACGGAGTTCATCGAGGCGGTTTTTCAGTACGGTTGCGTTTTGCACGCGGGTCTTTTCGATATCGGCATTGGATGCCTGCGACTTCCAGTGATTGTTGAACAGAACCAGATCGTGACCATTAACATCCACCCATACCTCAAGTATTGGCCTTGCATCTTCCACGGGGTGAGACCTGGTTTTCTCATGGTTTATCGGCAACCGCGAATAAATAACGTTTTTTTGCACATGCTGTGGTCTCATATTCTCGTCTCTGTGGTAGGCTACGGCAAGATCGTAACCTGTAAGCCCATGATCTTCAAATGCCTTTAGCAGCAGTATTTCAGACGGCAAATCACGGATTTCATCATCAAGGTACTCACCAAGCATGCCGGAAACAGTTATACCGCTGTACCTCTCCAGAACCGCATGGTGGTCCCACCGTTCCCCGCCGGCAAATGGCGTGAAATCACTCTCCATTTCCACCATCATAATAATATCGGGGCCCATGCCATTGTTGTAACGGGCCATCAGACGGGCCGTATTTTCAATTTTCGTTAGTACATGAGCCGCTGTGTACTGCAGATTTCCGTCGGAATCATAGGGGCGGTAATCCTGAAAAACGGCATATTCATCAAGATCAAACAGGTTTTCCACGTTGTGCACTACCAGCTTCCATGGTTGTGCATTGGCGGGGACGGACAGTACAGCCATGATAATAGCCGCGAGTATGGTTTTTCTGAACATAATTTATATGAGTAGCATCCCAATCATTTAATTGTTGCTTTCTGCAGATAGTAATTATAAGGCAAAACAGCGTGATTTTCATCATGTAGTGATTCTGCATTGTGATCCGGCTTCTCAATGTTGAGTTCATTGCGGCCAGATGATCTTGATCTGTAATCTGTTGGCAGCCATCATTTTTTTTCATTATTACCGAACAAATCTCTCTTTTAATGGTACATTAAGAAATATTAATACTACTGACTTTGCCCAGAATCCACCTCATAACGGTTGTTGCCGTCCTGCTTTTGCATCTGTTATCATGCGACTCTTCCCGGATAATTGACCCGGAAGTTGTAAATGATGACGTCTACTCAACAGATTTTGAAATTTTGAACAATGCTCTCAGGATGGGCCATTTTGACCGGGCCGACTCCCTGATCAATGTGCTTGCAGAACAAGCCCGGCAGACGGGCGACAATCAGCTTCAGATAAGGACCCTGATTGAAAAGGCCGGTATTCACCAAAGTCTGAGGCAGGCGAATTCAGGAATTTTACTCCTCGAAGGTGCACGTGATCTGATCAGTGAGTACGGTACCATCCGGCAGTCAATACAATCAACTATTCTGCTTTCGAATCTGTACATGATGGAAGGTCGCAGCAGGGAGAGCCTCAGGCTGGTTGAAACAGCACTCAATCAGGCCAGGCAAATTGGCAACAGCGAGCTGATAATGTCGGCACTTGCATCCAAAGCAATGTCACTCAGTGGGATCTACAATTATGCCGGGGCTCTTGAAACCTATATTCAGGCTCTCGATATTTTTGAAAAAGAGGGAAGTGACCCTGCGCACAAGGCTATTCTCTTGAATAACATTGGCCTGAACTACCACAATGTTGGCAATTATGATGAGGCGCTCCGTAACTATAGCATAGCCTATGAATTAAATCATCAGACCGGGAACCTGAAAGAACTGGGTGCCAATCTGAATAACATGGCCAATTCGCTGAAAATGCTGGGACGGTACGGAGAAGCAGCTGATTCCCTGCAACGTGCCAT
The DNA here is from genome assembly GCA_020201275.1 of Rhodothermaceae bacterium. Classification (GTDB taxonomy): domain Bacteria; phylum Bacteroidota; class Rhodothermia; order Balneolales; family Cyclonatronaceae; genus RECM01. The sequence continues at coordinate 20,318 of JAIVHB010000151.1, forward strand.
TGAGCTGGAACAGAACGTGAATATGAACAGCAGGATGATCAGATACTATTACAATCTGGGTATGATTCTCATAAATGCCGGCGACTACGAGCAGGCAGGTTATTATCTCCGTGCGGCAAATGATGTGAGCAGGAATATGGAATTCACGCCTGGCATTATGTACACCGCATCAGGACTTGCCAGGCTGTATCATGAAACCGACTCGCTAAAAGCTGCGAGACAGCATTCCGCAATCGCCCTTGATCTCGCTGAACAATCGGGCAACCATGAGATAAAAGCTGACATGTATGAGGTCACTGCGCAAATTGAGGAGAAATCGGGCGATACGGCAGCAGCACTTGCCGCTTACAAAGAATTTCATACCTGGTCAGACAGCCTGAATAAGCTTAGCAATTCAAGGGAAATTGAGGAAATACGAATTCAGAAAGATGCTTCCCTTACGGAAACAGAAAATGAGCTCTTAAGAAGGGAACTTGCATACAGCAGTAACCTCAACAGCAAACAAAACCAGGTTCTTGCCATACTTTCAGCCGGTATATTTGTGACCATTTTGCTGCTTATTATCACCTTCGGAAGCAGGCGAAAATTGAGTCATACCCATGAGAAACTCACCAGTCAGGCAGCTGAAATATCCCGAAAAAACAGGCAGCTCCAGCAGCTTAACCGCGACAATGATACGCTTGTGAGTGTGATCGTCCATGATTTACGGAATCCCCTCTCAGGCCTGCTCGGAGCCATCGAGCTTGTTCAGATGGACCCCGGAACCGATGCAGGATCGGCTGAACTGCTGTCTCTGGCCCATGAGAATGGAAAACGGCTGAAATACCAGATCGATGAGCTGCTTGAGGTTACGTCCATCGACAAAAAGAATATAAGCGGTGAATCTGAGGTCATCTCTGTAGAAACCACCGTAAAGGATGTGCTCAAAATATACCGCCATTCTGCCGACAAGAAATCGATCCGTATTGATGAGCAGTTGCAGCCGCTTCTGGTAAATACTCACAAGGAATATCTGGTCAGAATCGTTGATAATCTTGTATCGAATGCGATCAAATATTCGCCCCGTGGAGCCCGGATTTCCGTAAACACATCTTTTATCGGGGCAAGCTACTGGCAAGTTGAGGTACAGGATCAGGGTCCCGGATTCAATGACTGGGATAAGGAAAATCTGTTCAAACTTTTTGGCAGACTATCCGGAAAGCCCACTGGTGACGAAAAATCGACCGGACTTGGCCTTTATACTGTTAAAATGCTTGTAGATAAGCTGAACGGAACAGTCTCCCTGATCAGTGAACCCGGCAATGGGTCCACCTTTATCTGCCGCTTCCCGGGTGTGGCCGATGCCGATCCTGTGTTAAGTAATACGACCGGCGAAGCTGTTGTTTAGTGCACATGGCCTGCAGGCACCGGGTTGCTATTCCGCGATGGCACTTAGCTTTTCAAGATTTTCGGCCAGTTTAAGTGCTTTAACCACATCTCCTATATTTCCCTTCATGATGTCGTCCAGGTTATAGAGGGTGAGCCCGATCCGGTGATCGGTAAGCCTGCCCTGGGGGAAATTATACGTACGGATTTTAGCGCTGCGGTCGCCGGTCGATACCTGCGATTTTCTTGCTGCAGCCCGTTCCGATCTCAGTTTTTCATACTCAGTCTCATAGAGTCTCGTGCGGAGCATAACCAGGGCTTTATCCCTGTTCTTATGTTGTGAGCGTTCCTCCTGGCAGGTAACCACAACCCCCGATGGAATATGCCGTACACGTACGGCCGAATCTGTGGTATTGATGTGCTGACCGCCGGCACCGGTGGCCCGGTACGCTTCAAATTCCAGATCGGCTGGATTAATCTGTATATCGACTTCCTCTGCTTCGGGAAGTACTGCTACAGTAGCGGCCGAAGTATGCACCCTGCCCTGAGTCTCCGTATCGGGCACTCTCTGCACACGGTGTACGCCGCTTTCGTACTTGAAATTTCCGAAAACCTCCTTGCCGGATAACTTGAAGATGATCTCCTTAAAACCGCCTTTACCGGATTCACTGCCACTAAGGGGTTCCAGTGACCATCCCATCTGATCGGCAAAACGGCGGTACATATTGTAGAGGTCGCCTGCAAAGATGGCGGCCTCATCGCCCCCGGTACCGGCCCGGATTTCAACGATTGCATTCTTGGTATCCTCCGGATCTGCAGGAACGATGGCCATCTTGATCTCACTCTCAAGGGCCTCCAGCTCTTCTTCCAGAGAATCGGCCTCGTCTTTGGCCATTTCCAGCAATTCTTTTTCGGTTTCAGACGTAAGCATCTGCCTGGCGCTCTTCAGGTCACTTTTCACCTTCTTCCACCGCTCATAGATGGAAATTATATCGGAAAGTTCACTGTGTTCCTTGCTCGTTTCAGCGTATTTTTTGGAATCATCAAAAATTGAAGGGTCGCTCAGGGCCGTGGTCAGTTCCTCGTAGCGCGATTTCAGCTGTTCTAACTTGTTTTCTATATTCATGCCGACTTTCTTTCTGGATGTGCATCAAAAATACGAATATTTTCAGCTCTCTTTTTAACCCTGATTACAAAGACGATGAACCACTCAGTGAACCCGCTTCGACCCGACTTCAGACTCGGTTTTATCGGTGGAGGTCAGCTCGCCCGGATGTCGGCCTACTCGGCTTTCCGGTTCGGAATGCAGGTGGTGGGCTATACCGGCACCGGGGTACCGGAGCCCCTCAGTTTTTCCACACCCCATATCGAAAAAGGTGGCCTGAACGATCCAACTGCCCTGCTGCGGTTTGCAGGGGCCTGTGACGTGATTACCCTTGAAAATGAATTTATCGATGCGGATGTACTGCTGCGGGTGCGTGATGAAAGCGGCATCCCAATCTACCCCTCTCCCGAAACGTTCCGGCTTATCTCCGACAAAATTACGGAAAAGGAAACCTTCAGCAGGGCCGGAATTCCGGTGGTTCCGTTCAGCAGAATCGCTGATCCGGCCGATATAAATACCCTCGCTGAAGAGCACGGCTGGCCGGTTATCCTCAAATCATCGAAGGGTGGATACGACGGGTATGGCAACGTAACTGTTAACAGCGGCCCGGAGTGCGAGGCGGCGTTCAGGCAGCTTGGCGGCCATGAGGGGCGGGAGCTGCTTGCCGAAGCCTTCATCCCGTTTACAAAAGAACTTGCCGTGATGGTTGCAAGGAACCACCTGGGAACCTGTGTCTACCCCTGCGTGGAAACGATTCAGGAGAATCATATCTGCCGTACCGTAATTGCACCTGCCCCGATCGATCCGAAGCTAAGACGCCTGGCCTGTGAGCTGGCAGTTTCGGCCACCGAGGCCATCGACGGTACCGGTGTGTTCGGATTTGAGTTTTTTCTCACCGATAGTGGTGATATACTGCTCAATGAATCGGCTCCGCGCCCCCATAATTCGGGTCACTATACAATGGAGGGCTGCGTTACGTCCCAGTTCGAAAACCATGTGCGTACAGTAACCGGTCTGCATCCCGGCAGTTCGGAGATGAGACGCCCGGCAGCGGTTATGGTTAACCTGCTCGGGCTGGCCAACGGCAAAACCATCACCCGCAATACCACCGGGCTGATGCAGACACCCGATGCGCATCTGCACATTTACGGCAAACTCCTCAGCAAGACCGGCCGTAAGATGGGGCACATCACCCTGCTCGGAGATGATATAAACGAAACGTTAACCCGGGCTGAAAAGCTCGCAAGACAGATTGTGTTGTAATTATGAGTACAGTTGAAAATCACCCACTGGCCGGAATCATTATGGGAAGTGATTCCGACTGGCCGGTAATGCAGAAAGCCGCCGAAATTCTCGACCATTTTGGTGTACCCTATGAAAAGCGGGTGGTTTCGGCCCACCGAACCCCCGACATTATGGCGGAGTACGGGAAAAGTGCACGCCCGAGGGGGCTTAAGGTAATTATTGCCGGCGCCGGCGGAGCTGCCCACCTGCCCGGCATGACGGCCTCATTTACCACGCTGCCGGTAATTGGTGTTCCGGTTGAAACCCGCCAGCTAAAAGGGATGGACAGCCTGCTTTCGATCGTACAGATGCCCCGCGGGATACCTGTGGCAACCGTGGCCATCAACAACGCCACCAATGCGGGCCTGCTGGCGGTGCACATTCTTTCCATTCAGGACGATGCGCTGGCCGTAAAGCTCGACAACTACCGCAGGCAGATGCATGATGAATCGGTGGGTAAAAGCGAAAATCTCACTTGATTGATGCTGCCACTGAGCGCATCCCCTCAACAACCAGATCGGGATGTACGGTTACTGCTCCACCAAGATATTTTTTCACGTTGGCGGCATCGCCTCCGGTTACCCATACGCTCAGATCGCCAAACTGATCGCGGTAGCGTTCCACAATCCATCGCACCGATTGAACAAACAGGCCGGTTACTCCCCACTGGATGGCCTCTGTTGTTGACTTGCCCGGCCAGTGATCGGGAATTCTGCGCTCAACCCCGGGAAGTTCGGGGGCATGCACCTTGAGTGAACTTTCCAGTGCTTTCAGCCCCGGCATGATTACACCCCCGTGAAAAACGCCGTCGTGATCCATGATATCTACAGTACAGGCTGAACCCGCATCAATTACGGTAACAGGTTCGCCCCCGGAAACCACTCTGGCCCCCTCGCAGGCAAGTACACGGTCTACTCCCAGTGTATCGGGAGTAAGATAGTTGATCCGGTTCTTCCCGAAATCGGAGACCGTTATAAATCGCAGATCCGCCCCAGGGCACTGTTCACGTATCACCCGCGATACATCCTTCCTTACGCTGGCAATCCATATGGTTTTACCCCCTGTTGCGTTGATCATTGATACCACCCGTGCTGACTCATCCGGTGTTACACGCAGCAACTCCGTCCAGCCCCCCAGGAGCGGCGTTTTCATTTTCAGATTACTGTTCCCGATATCCAGATATAGCATCAGTTATATTTTGATTGATGACCGTGTAGACGTAGTTTCAATTGGAGATACATACATGTATCAAGGAAACGGATTATATCAAGATTAAACGGAAAAACATGAACCTTACAGGAAAAATTGCAATCGTTACCGGTGCCAGCAGCGGGATAGGTGCAGAATTCAGCCGTGCCCTTACCGGTAAAGGCGCCACCGTGTACGGGTTGGCACGCAGGGAATCAAAACTTGAGGCTATCCGGAAAGAACTGGGTGACCTGTTCAGACCCGTTGTGGCCGACATTACCGATCCGGGCAGCATTCAAGACTGGATCACATCCACATTTACTGACGGTCTGCTGCCCGACATATTGATCAACAATGCCGGTACCGGTTATTTCAACAAGGTGGAGGATCTACCCCTCGATGAATGGCACACCATGATAAACACCAATTTGTCGGGGGTTTTTTACATTACCAAATACATCGTACCCTTGATGAAGAAGAATCCGGCAGTCTGCCATATCATCAATATCTCGTCGATTGCCGGGCTGATCGGCAATCCGAGTATAAGCGGTTACAATGCCACCAAGTTCGGCGTACGGGGCTTTAGTGAAGCCCTCATGAAAGAACTCCGGTACGACGGTATCAAGGTCAGCTGTATGTTCCCCGGCTCAATCGCCACAGAATTTTTCGACAACACCGGCACCGATATACATCCCAATATGATGATGGGACGAGATGTGGCTACGGTACTTACAAACCTGCTGGAGCTGCCCGACAATTTCCTGATCGATGAAGTAACCATGAGGCCTCTGAATCCCAAACCTCCTGATAAACCGTTATGAGGTACCTGCCTATCAGATACCTGCCAGTCGGGCTGATTCTGACTGCTCTTTTGATGATCTCCTGTTCAGATCAAAAACCGGATGATCTGATCGGGGAAGAAGATTTTATCAATCTGCTGGTGGAGTTCGAACTGCTGCGCACTCTCCAGCGTACAGAGGCCGACTCGCTCAGAACGGCAGAGATCACGCGGGCTGTTCTTGACCGTTACGGTATTACCTTCGAACAGTTTGAACGCAGCAACGAATACTACCTTTCCGATACTGAAGTGTATCGAAATCTGTACCGGGAGGCTATAGAGCAGCTAAATATGGAGATCGGCAGGCTGAGGGCGCCCGATCCGGAATAGAAGCATCCATTACTGCCAGTACTGTGCCGGTGAACAATGTATCCGTATTTAGCTGAAATCCGGCTTCAGCGCCAGTTGACGGTCTATTACCGAACCAGTCTGTATTTTACCGGCGACTGATTTGAATAGCTGATTTTATTCTCTTTCAGCAACCAATTCAGTGACAGGTAAACGGCAGTGTTTTCCAGGCCGGATTCATCCATCAATTCTGACGCCGTGTATGGGCGCTGGCTCAGCATACCCACAATGGCACCGATCTGTTTATCGTCGAGGAATTGGGCTTTCCCATATGATCCTGCTTGAGTACTTCCAGACCCTTAAGCACCGCATTGGGGGTCAGGTTCATTTTTGCAGCCAGGGGTTTTAATTCCATAAAATCAGGCCCATCGCCGGCTACCGGCGGGAACAACCTGAACAGATTATCGACGAATACCTTTTTTGCCTGGTTTGCAAGGCTTTCAATAAGGCTGTGAACACCGCTGCGGTCTGTGGTAAAGTGAACGCCAACTGAGGGCTCATAGCCTGTTGCCAGCTCAATAACCCCGCAACGGTTAAGCACCTTCAGACCTCCTGAAATAGTGCGTTCATCCAGCCCGCTTCGTTTTCGGAGCGATTCCATATCCACTATTTGCATCTGCTGCATGGATGCGCCAGTCGCAATCTGACAACTATCGCACAGCACAGTATAAATCTTTGAAAGAATGGTGTAGTCCGGGTAGCTGTCGATAATCGATTTTTCAAGACGCTTGTAATCGGTGTCCCGGTAAAGCAAAACCGGAAAGCTGAGCCCGCCGTCTCTGCCGGCCCTGCCTGCCTCCTGGTAATACGCCTCAAGCGATGCGGGCATGTCGTAGTGAATAACAAAACGGCAGTCGGGTTTGTCGATTCCCATCCCGAATGCATTGGTGGCAGCCACAAGCGGCGTTTTCCCGCTTATCCACCGTTCCTGAATCTTTGCCCTCTCACCTGATTCGACACCGGCGTGGTAGGCCTCGGTGTGAGTGCCGGTTCCCGTCAGCCATTCCGAAAGTTCCTGGCACGCCCTGCGGGTGCCGGCATAGATGAGTCCGCTGCCCTGCGACCGTTTGATGTACTGCTGCAGCCGCTCTTTTTTCCGGGGATGGGTGTCGACCCACCATTTCAGATTGGGCCGGTCGAACCCGCGCGAGATCACATTCGGTTCATCGAATTCAAGTACGGATAGTATATCATTTCTGACCTCCGGTGTGGCGGTCGCAGTAAGGGCCATCCAGCGGGGATCAATACCTGCCTCTCTCAGAGATTGCCGGATAAGTCGGTACGGCGGCCTGAAATCGTGTCCCCATTCCGATATGCAGTGGGCTTCATCGACGGCAACGAAAACGATATTGAGTCCGGTGGCCATATTCTGC
>JAIVHB010000096.1 GCA_020201275.1 Rhodothermaceae bacterium
TGGCCATGTTGGCGTAATAAGTGCCATGCATGCCCAGCATGCCGAGTGCCTGCGGATGTGATTCAGGGAAGGCACCCAGCCCCATCAGCGTGGTGGTTACGGGGATGCCGGTCTTGTAAGCAAACTCGCGGAGTTCTTCCCAGGCCTCGCCGGTCACAACACCGCCGCCGGCATAGATCAGCGGACGTTCGGCCACACGGATCAGTTCAGCGGCTTTCCGTATCTGTGCTGCGTTGCCATCAACCTCTTGCCGGTACCCGCGTATTTTGACCGGATGGTTTTTCTGATACTCACCCTTGCTGAAAAGCATGTCTTTGGGAAGATCGACCAATACTGGCCCCGGACGGCCGGTTGCGGCTATGTGGAACGCTTCACGGATAATTTTGGGCAGGTCTTCCACCTTTTTAACCAAATAGCTGTGTTTGGTTATTGGCCGGGTAATCCCCACGATGTCGGCTTCCTGGAACGCGTCGTTGCCGATCATGGTAGAGGGCACCTGACCGGTGAAAATGACCATGGGTATGGAATCCATATAGGCATTGGCAATTCCGGTAACCGTATTGGTTGCACCCGGCCCGGATGTGACCAGCACTACACCGGGCTTTCCGGTCATCCGCGCATAGCCTTCAGCCGCATGGGTACCGCCCTGTTCATGGCGCACAAGGATGTGCCTGAGCTCAGGATGCCGGTACAGGTCGTCGTATACTCCGAGAACCACACCGCCCGGATATCCGAAAACCGTATCGACTTCCATATCGATAAGGCTTTGAATAAGAATTTCGCCTCCGGTCATTATTTTGGTGCCATCTGCGGCTGCTTGACCGTTTGTTTCAGCTTTAACAGGCGCCTGTTGTGATGTTTTTACTGTGACGGACATAATTGATGGATGTTTAAATCGGTGTGGTGTGGTGTGGTGTGGTAGGTATTATCGGCAAAAAACGGCCCTGTGGGGCGTGTTGTAGTTTACGTGGCGGGCAGATGCGGGCAGCACTAATGGTGCACATGTGTTCAATGGTGCGAATTCCGCATTGAAGACCCGGGGTGTTACTTTGTTGATTTTGACGTTTTGCATATTTGACCTTATGAAGTTCACAGTTTCCTTCTGAGGTCAACCCTTGGTGCTTGTCTTGTTGTGTGAGAGAGAATGCAGTGTGGCGAAAGGCAGGCTAGGGGATGACCTCTATAATTCAGCTAATAATTAGTAGCTCGGAGATAATCCCTAGGACTAGTAGGCTGATAATAATAATGCTGATAATGATGTCGGGGGTGACAGCATCGTATGAAGGGATATCAGAAACCGCAATACGGCCTTCGGAAGTGGATTTTCCGTTCAGGTTATTCAGGTTACATATATTCTGTATATCCAATCAGCAATGGCTATGATCAGTCGTGTTGTCCTCATGTAGTATTGTCAATTAGAAACAATATGTCAAGCCTTTACAGGCAAATTGGTTCACATTCATGTCGACCAAGGGCAGATAGCTGATTAATTAATAAGGCAAACTGTTACTAATACCTTATAAAATAATATTATTTCGGCAATATATCTTAATTGGGATGCGGTTGGGAAGCGCTTTGACACTTAAATGTCGTAAATATATAAAAAACTTAAATTTGTGTTGAATTAATCAGAATCAGGCTGCAAAATGTCCATTTTATGCACCATAAAAAGGAGATTAATGAGATAGATGAAAGTGTGCGACGGTGCGATGGTGTGTAATTGTATCAGGAGTTCCGACGGATATATTTTTCCTGTTCGGTCTCATATTCCTCGTTTGTAATCAGCCCCTGCTGCCACAGGCCGACAAGATAGTTCATCTGCTCGGCCGCCCCCGTTTTTAAATTTTCAAAATCATTTTTTGGGTTAAGATCTGCCTGGCTGTACTGTTTCACCTGATCAGCAGCCAGCTGAATAGTTTCCATCAGCTGAACTGGGCTGCTTACACCCTCCAGCACCACTTCTTTGCCGCCTCCCTTTATATGTACATTGCCAAGGCCGAATTTTTCATGCAGCCGGTTGTAGCTCACATGCAGTTCACTGATCTCCGATAACAGAATCTGTGTGCTTTTATTTCTGAATGTGCGGGTTATACTGTCGTTGCTGATATGGTACCACGTTTCCCTCATAAGGGTTCGGTAGTAGTAAATTATGAACATCCCGATAAAAAATACCGGAATCAGAACCATAGCGATAGCGAAAGGAATGATGTAGTGCTGTAACTCGGGTTGCAGAGAATACGTATTTTTTTCGTCGTTGTTCATAAAGGCTCTGAGACTTCGTTTTTACATGTGAGTGAAAGCATATGTGAGAGAGTGAGTTACTGAGCAATGCCAGGCAGTACCGCACAATTGAGAATGCAGCAGCAGTCAACAATCGTTCATCCCTTAAAAAAAGGGGGGAATTTTTGTATATTCGGGATCGTTTCAGATGTGTCGTATGTGGCAGAATTTCCGTCACATGTTAATATAAATGATACCCCCCGCAAAGTGAAGTTCTGGAAATACGGTGTGGCAGTGTGGCTCACATTGGTTATTGTATTCGGCTTTCTGATTGATATTCCTCAGATACAGATTCTGGAGGAGTCGGCCAGGAATCTGTTCTTTCATGTGCCAATGTGGTTTACTATGTACATTGCGTTCCTTACCGGGATGGTTTACAGCATACGCTACCTGAATTCCGGCAACATGCAGCTTGACATAAAGGCAGAAACCGCTACACAGGTCGGGGTCGTTTTTGGCCTCTGCGGACTGCTTACCGGGTCACTTTGGGCCCGTTTTACATGGGGCACCTGGTGGACCTTCGCCGAACCCAAAATGAACCTTGCAGCCGTTGCTTTGCTGATCTTTGTGGCTTACTTTATTCTCCGCACAGCATTCGACGACCCTGAGAAAAGGGCGCGTTTTGCCGCTGTTTACAATATTTTTGCAGTATCGACCATCCCGTTCCTTTTGTATGTGATTCCCCGACAGCTTCCAAGCCTGCATCCCGGTGCTGATGGCAACCCCGCTTTCAGTGACATGACCGCACCCGAACTGCGCATAATTTTCTACCCGGCTGTAATTGGTTTTATTGGACTGAGCATCTGGCTTATGAATATCGTTTACCGTTACAAAAAGCTGAACTATCAACTTGAATACCCGACCGATTGATCATGACTATGAATACCCCGGATTTTACCAGTCTGGCAGATACACTCACAAGCGCCTACTCCGGTAAATGGGATGCGGCCGAAGAGGTTGAAACAGCCGGAGCCTTTGTGCAATTTATGTCCTCAAATGACCTTATATTTGTAGTTCTGGGAGTGAGTCTGATCATATGGTTTGTGATCCTCTTTTTCCTTTTCAGAATCGAAAAAAAACTCGCCCTGCTCGAACGCAGACAACGTGAAGAACTTGAATCAAAAGTGAACCATCCATGAAACCAAGGGTAATAATCGGCGTAGCTGCCATTATAGGATTTACATCACTGCTTATGGTCAACCTGGGCCAGAGCATCGACTCCTATGTAGATTTTAACGAGGCCGAAAACCGCTACGGAAACCGTGTGCACGTGGCTGGCAACTTTGTGCCCGACATGCCCCACGGCTATAACACCCAGACCCGCATTTTCAGCTTCCACATGGAAGACGAAAACGGCAACATCAGACGTGTGAGTTACAACAAGCCCAAACCATCCAACTTTGATGATGCTGAACGCCTGGTAGTTATCGGTAAAATTCGCAATGGCATCTTCTACAGCGACGATATGCTCATTAAATGTCCGTCGAAATACAACGATGTCTCAGAGTTCGAAATGACGGCAGCTCAATAACCCAATCATGATCGGTACTATAGGTAATCTTTCCATCCTGCTGGCTTTTTTGTTCAGTGTGGCCGCATCCATCTTCTATTTCATGGCTGCCAGAAGATCGCGGCATTCTACAGCGGGCAGGAGGGCAGTCTCATGCTCTGGATCCTCTGCTCCTTCTTCGTCGGGCTTTCCCTGATCAAATGGACATCGGACACCTATCGTGCACCAGTCATGTTTTTCATGACCCTCACCCAGATTTTTCTACTCTGGATGCTTCTCGGGGTAGATATTTTTGGTGTCAAGGTTGGAATTTCTCCGTTCAGGACCCTTGCCGAAGCCATGCCGGATGCCCCCATCTTCCAGACAAATCCCGGTTTTGTTCCGGCTGACGGCAGCGGGCTGAACGATCTGCTCAGAAGTCCGTGGATCGTAATTCACCCGCCGATACTTTTCCTGGGTTTTGCGATGATGACCGTGCCCTATGCCTTTGCAATGGCGGCCCTCTGGAGAGAACAGTACAGGCAATGGGTTTATCCGGCATTGCCCTGGACACTTGGTGCCAACCTGGCCCTGCTCACCGCAATTTTTCTGGGCGGATACTGGGCCTATGAAACTCTCTCATTCGGGGGCTACTGGGCATGGGACCCCGTGGAAAATGCATCCCTTGTTCCCTGGATCTTCGGAGTGGCCGGTATACATGCCATGCTCATTCAGCGGAAAAGCAATGCCTCGGTAAAGGCATCCATCGTATTTGCCCTGCTGGCCTACATGACCATTGTATACGAAACCTTCCTGACCCGCTCCGGTGTACTCGGCGACTCATCTGTACATAGTTTTGTGGATCTTGGCCTGTATAATCAGCTGCTCATCTTTATGTTGGTCATGGTTATTATCGGTTTCGGAATGTTCTTCTACCGATACAGGAAAATGCCTAAACCGGAGACCGACGCTCCGGTAGTAAGCCGTGATTTTATGATGATTGCAGGATCGATGATCCTGTTTGTGACCGGGCTTGTTATCATACTGGGCACGAGTACGCCGATCATTGGCCGCCTGTTCGTGGATAATCCCACTCCGCCGGAAATGGCATTCTACAACCAGTGGACCATGCCCTTTGGAATTCTGATCGCACTGATGATGGTGGCTACCCAGTATCTGTGGTGGAAAAAGCACACGCTCGAAACCTTGTCAGGGGCACTGATTATGCCAACGCTGCTCACATCCATCATTACCGTTGCTGTGGTCATTACGGGTAACATCCGGGATCTGGGTCATATGATATTCCTGTTTGCCGGTTTTTTTGCTGTGGTGGGCAACGGTGCTGTCATGCTCACCCTGCTAAGGAACAACCCTAAAATTGTTGGGGGTACTATTACTCATGTCGGGTTCGGCATCATGTTGCTGGGTATTCTTGGATCAGCCTACGACAGGCCCCTGCTCGACATGGAAACCGTAGCCTACAATGCAGCTGTTGAGAGGGGTGAGGTGTTCGATGACGACGGGTTTCCGCAGTTTCAGACGATTGATGTGATACAGCTCGAGATGGACACGCCAAAGGTCGTGGGTAATGAATTCATAGTGACATATCTTGCCAGCGAGGTGACCAATCAGAACCGGCCCGGTGAACAAAAATATACGCTTCAGTTCGAACGGTTCGACGGCAAGGGCAGACCTTTTATTTTCGAACCGGTTGTCTATCCCATGCTGGCCAATTCCTCGCCGGGTAACATCAGCTGGACGGTTGACCCCGAAGTGCGTACCGGTCTGTTTTCGGATATTTACCTGTACGTAGGCGGCTCGTCGCTTGTACAGAGGGAAACGGCGCGCATTGAAAATGAAGCGACCATACAGGCGGCCATTGTTGCAGAAGAAGAAGGACGCTCGTACTATTCGCCATTACTCGAGATTGATGAGCCGGAACTGAGCATCCGATTCACAGGTATTGACCCGTCAAGAGATGAGATCGAAGTGCATATTGAAGGCCTCGAAGCGTTCCGGGAGCAGGAGTGGATACTCATCACCGTTGAGCGTAAGCCGTTCGTATCCATCGTATGGCTTGGCACATTCATGCTGATGTTTGGTTTTTCCATCGCCATATTCCATCGCTGGAACGATCAGAAAAAGCGTGAACACAAACAGGATAAACACCTGGATAAACCTGAGTATGAGAGTGCCGGCGATAACGATTTTGAGACGACAGAAGATAAGTACAATGGTACTGAGGTCACGACCGCCAATGGGAAAAGTGAAAAAAATGGATAGTTTAATATTATGAGCAGAACCGCACTGATTCTACTGGCAATAATCATGATTGCTGTACCGGCCAGGGCACAGCAGTCTGAACCGCTTGCAGAGCTTCGGATCGACCGTCGCACCGTAAGCCCTGTCGGAGCCATGCTCAGATCGTTCGTTCTGCCGGGATGGGGCCAGCTCAGCCTGGGAGGCGAATTCAACAGGCGGGGAGCCGTGCACCTGGGTGCCGATGCCATACTGATTACGTCATATATCTGGCTCCATTACAATGCCGGATCGCTCGAAAACAACATGTTTGCACACGTGAGCAGGTATGCCGGCATCGATATCAGCAACCGGAGCCGCTCTTTTCAGCTTGCAGTAGCCGCACATAATTCACTCACAGCTTATAACGACTTTCAGGAGCGGTCGCGCCAGTGGAATGAGATTCTTGAAAATGTGCCGCAGAATCAGTGGATCTGGCAATCGGAGCAGAACCGTTTCGATTATCAGGAAATCCGTAACCGCGTTGACCGTAGCCGGCAGCAGCTGCCTGCCATCGCCACACTCATGGTGGCCAACCGGATAATAAGCGGGGTGCATGCGTTCATGTCGGCACGCCGCATAGCGTCATCGCTGCCGGAGGTATCACTGAGCATGCCGTACTACGGCGATCCGACAGGGGTGATGGCTACGGTAAGCTTTCGTTTCTGATATGGCCCGCTACGCTATCCGGGTTGCCTATAAAGGAACTGCTTACGCCGGCTGGCAGATTCAGCCCAATGAGCATACCATACAGGGGGAGCTGTGGCAAGTACTGAAAACGGTGTTGCGCCAGGAGGTAAACCCGACCGGGGCCGGACGCACCGATGCGGGCGTGCATGCAACAGGGCAGGTGGCCCATTTTGACTTCAATGGTGAAATCGACCCGAAATCCTTGCTCAGAAGTATGTACGGGCTGCTACCATCCGATATCGCCGTTACCGATATTTTCCGTGTGGCCGACGATTTTCACGCCCGTTTCAGCGCCCGGTCCAGAACGTACCGGTACCGGATAATCTGTAAGCCCGACCCTCTGCTGCGCGAGCAGAGCTGGTATGTACACAACGATCTGGATATGGACCGGATCCGGACCTGCTGGGACCTGCTGCCGGGTGAACACGACTTTTCAGGCTTTTGTCTGCACGACCCGTTGTTACCCAACTACCGGTGTACGGTTTATAATGCCCGGGTAGAGCCGGAAGAAAATGGGTTCACACTGTGGATTACCGCAAACCGGTTCCTTCGCTCAATGGTGCGAATGCTGGTCGGAGCCGCGGCAAAAGTGGCAGGTGGCAAGCAGAATGTTGACTGGTTTAAAAAGACACTGATGCAACCGGATCCCGACCGGACCGGTTTTACCGCTCCGGCATCAGGATTGGTTCTGATTGAGGTGTCTTACTAAATAGGTTAAAAGTGATTTTTGAGCCTAAATAAAAGGCCGGCTTTTCGGGCCGGCCTGAAAGTTCAAACACCTTGATGGAAAAAGAACGGTCCGGCAGTTTCCACCAGCCGGACCGTTGACGTATTAATCGGCTTTTGTCAGTCTGAAGGTAACCGGAATGCTATATCTAACTTTCACTGGTCTTCCCCGTTGTAAGCCGGGTGTAAATCGTGCTTCTTTTACAGCTTCCACTGCGGCCTCGTCGCATCCGCCGCCGATCCCCCGAACGACAACCGGATTCGTTACGCGACCTTGTTCGTCAATTACGAACTGAATGACCACCCGACCTTCGATTCCGGCTCTTCTGGCTATTTCAGGATAGACTACACGTTCCTGAACGGATTGAATGCCGCCGATGAGTTCGGGCATGGTTTCCACCGTAATAAATACTTCGGGTTCTGCTTCCTCTTGTGCTTCAGCAGGGGCTGGCGGAGGAGGAAGCTCGAAGGCCTCATCCATCAGAAATTCCGAATCGAAGAGCATCACATCTTCCTCAATGATTGCATCGTTCGGAACGGCTACCGGCACAGGCGGCCTCGGCGGGGGAGGCGGTGGTTGCGTGTGCTCGGTCTGGATGATCTCTTCCATCTCAATGGTTTCCTGTTCGTATGTAAAAATTTCAAATTCGCTTTCGAACGTAAGATTTACCCTGAACAGGATGATAAATGCCAGTAAACTTATAATTAAGCCAACCTGGATCTTTACCCTGTAATATCTGTGTATATCTGCTTTTTGATCTCTATTTAATGCTTTCATGGTAACCTCCCGGTTATGCCGATTAAAAGGGTTATGTTTGTTACCTGTTTCAAATATAATAACTAATTTCTAATAAACAAATTGTGATAATACAAAATGTTTAACCCGGCTTTGGAAAAGCGGTTTCAGTACACATTTTAAGTAAAACACAAATGCCGGTTTCTCTGTGTTTCCCGTCCCATAACCCCGGCTTCATAAGGAATTTTTTAAGGTGGATAAGATCCAGAAAAT
>JAIVHB010000225.1 GCA_020201275.1 Rhodothermaceae bacterium
GAATATGACGGACATACAACCATACAGAGCCCTATGGTCAAGGGTGTTAACCTTTACAGTTCCGGTCCCGAGATCCGGATTGAGCGTTTCCGGGGTCTGCTGCACTATTTCCTGGAGCGTATTGAGCTCTCACATACCCGGGGCACCTGTATGACCACCGGGGAAGCCTGCAATTTCATCGACCGGAATACCAAAGACTATTTCCCGGCCGAACTGAAGCGTCAGCTTTCCGTGCGCCGTGATCAGATCGTGCAGCTACTCACCTCCGTGCCGGTCATTTTCTCTCACGGCGACCTCCATTCCGAAAATATCCTGGTGTGTGAAGACAAGACCGTTGTTATCGATTTCGAACACTGCTGCAGGATGCACTCGTTTTACGATCTGGTCTATAATCCGTTCGACGGTTTCATAGCCGGTTACGATTCCACCTTCTTCGATGAGATGTGCAGGGGTACATTCGACCGGGAGTACCGCGCCATTTTCAGGGATTACATTGAGGAAGGTCCGGTTTATTTAACCGATGTAATCTTTGCATTTATACTCTGCCGTGCAGAACGGGGCAGGCTTTACCCGATGGTTACTCTTGAACGTCTGAACACCTTGCTCCATCAGCTGCAAAATGTTCGGATTTAATTGCTCTGCTACAGGCGTTCATAGCAGCACTGAAAAAAGATAACTGGTTGTAATCCATAAGATAAATTAAGAGCCGGATATACTACAGTTGTTTGTATCTCCTGGCCTGGGCTCTATACTTGCGTAATATAGAGTCCTTAAGAGAACTCATTCGATATCATCCCACTGTATCAGGTAATCTTTCTTCAGGTCTTTTTTTACTTTTTTCCCCAGAAAGCTGTCCAGATGTTTTGCTTCAACACCCGTACCGGGCCTTTTTGTCCATATCAGATCTTCAGTAAGAACAGTACCCCCGGGGATGTCAGCCAGTGTTACAATACTGCGTCTTGCCCATACCCGGATAGGCTTTTCAAGTTTATTGATTTTCTTTTCGTTGCCAAGCGCCGCTTCAATTTTCCGTATACCGTCTGCGAGCATATAGAGTTCGAACGGCTCAATGGATACACTCTGATCCGGCCCCGGTTGTTTCTTGTCGAGTATAAGATGCTTTTCGATCACTTTTGCCCCAAGTGTTACGGCACCGAAACATGAATAGATATCCGGAGAGTGGTCGGAATGGCCCACCGGAACATTATACCGGTCCATCATGGTACGGATAACATTCAGATTCAGATCTTCATACTTCGGCGGATACTCTGAGGTACAATTCATCAGAACCAACTGATCATTTAAAGGTTGGAGGGCTGCCACTGTTTCATCAATTTCCTCAATCAGGCTCATTCCTGTTGAGATAATCATAGGCTTGCCCAACCCGGCGATCACTTTGAGTGATGGTATATCTGTGAGTTCACCGGATCCGATTTTAAAGGCAGGAACCAGATCGTTAATCTCGAGGGCCGCTTTTTTGCTGAATGGCGTGCAGAGATAGGTAATCCCGATTTCATCGCAATACCGCTTAAGCTCGCTGTGCTGGTCGAGTGTCAATGCGTACAATTTCAGAAATTCATACAACGGCATGTTGAAGTTATCACTCATGGGTACACCATCGCGCAGCATCTCCTCGTCTGGCAGGTGGTGTTGATATTTTACCGCATCGGCACCGGCCAGTTTCGACTGCCGGGCCATCTCTTTTGCCGTCTCCATATTGCCCAGATGGTTGTCGCATGCTTCAGCAATGATGTAACATGGGTGTCCGTCACCAATATGTCTGTCGCCAATTCTAACTGATTTCATATGTTTCGTTCAATTCTGTTGTGATAATTTTTTGAATTTAATTCTTGCAATTTCAAGATCCTCAGGCTCATCAATATCGGCAAACAACTCGCTGTCGGTCTCAAACATGATTACCTTTTCCCCATATATACTTTTCTGTTGCTGCAACACATCGGTCCTGGTAATATAGACAAGACCGTTCTGCATGTACAGGCTCTGCTGTTCGTCTCTCAGTTTTCTTGAGTCAAACGTGCGGTCTTTCAGATAGGGTCTCAGAAACCCCTTATCATCGGCAACCAGCAATTCTTCGGGGTGATAAATATGCCGGATTTTATTAACGGATACAAGGCTGTCGGCATCTGTGGTTTCGAACATTTCAATCGCCTGGTCTATTAATTTTTGTGTTCTGAGGGGTGCAGTTGGCTCCAGCAGTACGATCATATCGGGCACATGAGAATATGTTTTCCGGAACATCTCTGTTGCATGGATCATGACATCAACTGTTTTTGCCTTGTCACCAGAAAGTTCTTCCGGTCTCAGCCAGGGCACATTCACACCATTCCGTTCAGCTTCATCAGCTATCTCCCTGCTATCTGTACTCACAATAATATGTTCAATGTAACGGGAATTCAGAGCCGACTTTATGGCAAGAGACAGCAGCGTTTCATCACCGATTCTGGAGAGATTTTTGCCGGGAATCCGTTTTGATCCTCCCCTGGCCGGTATAATGGCTGCACAATGCATCTTGTTTTCACCGATCCGGACATCATCCTGCGTTTCCTTGTGCCCGGCTGTATTCTCGTAATAGTTTTTGCCGTTCAGAGCAGACAGTACTCCCAGGAGCCTGCCCTTGCTGTCGACCACGGGAATCAGTATGAAATACGGGTTTTTATTGAGTTTAATCTCGGCCTCTTCCCTGTTGGAAGCGATAACCGGATTCAGGTTCATAATCTGTGTGATCGGGATGCCAAGCGACACATCGGCCAATAGTGCCCTTCGAACGTCTCCGTCGGTAAGAACACCAACAAGATTCAGGTCCTTATCTGTAACCAGAAGTATTCCCCGATGTGAGGACGTCATCTGTATGAGTGCATCCTTCAGCGTGGCGTCTTCGTTAATTATAAAATGCTGTAATGGTTGAGACATATCAGTAAGCCATTTCTTTATTAAGCAGGTGTTGATCTATCGTAATTTCCTTGAGTATAGTATAGATTTTCCCGGAACTATTTCCATCGCCATATGGATTTTTCGCTGATTTGGCTATGTCCTGAAATTCATTACCCATGGCTTTTAGAATGGCTGATGAAATCTCACTACGGTCGTAGTTCCTCACATTGATAACATTTTCCGCCTGTGGCCTGCCGTTCTGACGCCTGCCGATATTAACTGTTGCAAGCCCAAAAGTAGGTGCTTCAAGTATTCCACTGCTTGAATTCCCGACGATTACACTGGCCCGGCGCATTAAACCAAGATAATCCCTTCGCGGCAAATTCCTGAACAGCTGAATATTGGTGCCTTTCAGTTTTTGCAGTGCTTTCCTGACCTCGGAACTGCCACCATCAGCATTCGGATAGATCATTACCGTTTTAAAACCTGTCGCTTTTATGGCTTCTATGGTTTCCTGAATATGGATTCCTGCATTCTCTTCCTCTTCAGTTACCGGGTGCTGAACAGCGAGCAGAACAGGTTCATCATCGCAAAAATTGAATGAATTGTTCAGATCTGCTTCAAGTGTATAATCACCGTTTTGCAACTCATCCAGTTGGGGAGCACCCACGTTATGTACTCTGAACTCCTGTTCACCCATCTTTCTTACCCGTTCGGCAAATTCAACATTGGCGGCAAAGTGAATATGAGCGAGTTTTGTTATGGCATGACGCACGATCCCGTCGATATTACCAGACAGTTCCCCGGCCTGAATATGGGCAACCGGTATGCCAAGATGCCCACCGGCAATAGCCCCCATCAGTTGTTCCCCCCGGTCGCCGGCAAGAAGCAGGATATCAGGTTTTATACGTACCAGTGTAGTGGTCAGTTCGATCAGCAGAATTCCCAACGATTTGGTCATTGTCTGGTTTGTATAACCGTCGAGGGTCATGTACAGTTTTTCGTG
>JAIVHB010000018.1:0-29568 GCA_020201275.1 Rhodothermaceae bacterium
GTTGACTCCCAGCTCTTTTAACTGCTGAAACAGCAGGGAGGAGACCTCTGCCAGCTCATCACTATCCTGCATGGCCATCGTACTGGCCCGGACCCGCTCAAGGGCCGTTTCAACCTCAAGCTCCCGGTTTTTGCTTTCCAGCTCCGCGGTTCGCCGCTTTACAGCATCACGCAGTTCGATATTCTCCCGGCTGATTTTGTCGATGGCAAGGGTTTCGCCAGCCTGTACCCTCATGTCTGGCAGGGATCCGTGCTGCTGAACCACTTTCCAGCCGTCAGATGTTTCCCGAAGAAAGGTAGAAATTCTGATTCTAGAGTAGAAATTCCAGTCGGTTTCCGCCAGTACATAGATATCGCACATCTCATTGACCAGCACCATGCCTTCTACTGGAATCGCGTTAATCTCGCGGTTCCTCATTTCCACGCTTCCAATCAATTCCTCTGCCTGACCTTTGAAGAATTCAATACCCTCCGCTTTATTATGGCATACTTCAATTTCGGATGTGCCGATCATCTCAAAATAGTTGTCAAGCGTGGATGCAAAGCTATCGACATCTCCTTTAATGTAGCTGTCCCAGTACAGGTTATACACGTTCCGGGCTTCTTCCACTTGTTTTTTTGTCAGATGCATGAGGGCAGGTTTTGCGTGTTTTGTAATATTCAAGGATAATGAACGGTTCAGCTACTAACTCGGACAAATCACGCATAATGTTGGACTATCTGCGCAAAACCCGTTTCATATTTATTTAGGAGCACTTTCAGGCAAACTGGTGATATCATGTAATCGCAATTTTCCTGTAATTTTCCTACTAAAAGCTATGCAAAACATAGCTAAAGCTGTAAACAGCAGGAAAAAAATATCATGCGGTTATTTACTGATCTGATATCCCTGTAAAACACCCGGTAATTCAGACTAACCCTGCGTGCGATTCAATGACGGCCCATATAGGAGAGTCAAAAAAAACCGGCCCCGTCCGTTACGGATCGGGGCCGGTACCCGAGAGATATTCTGATATAAAACCCGACTGACACCTGATTGATATGATGAAAGCGCTTATCTCAACATACCTGTAAGACGGTTCCGCGCTTCTTCAAACCGTGCCATCACCCGGGTCATTTCGGTTTCGCCATAAGCTGTTCGCATCGTTTGTTCGGCAGCATCAATGGCACGAATCAAATCGGCGGCGGCGGCAGAGCGTGCGGTAGCGTCGGTACTGCCAATTGCCTCAATCCAAACCGGTGAACTGTGGGCAAACGGCCTTGCGTGCATGGTTGGCCAGGCGTCTTCCTGAGGTTCGCCGGCATAAGCACGAAAGGCAACCCAACCGCCTTCCGGTAAATCCACGCTACCCATATAGTGACGGGTCTCTCCTGCTTTGATGCCCGGTAACTCCTCGACTACCAGACCGTTGACCACAAGCTCAACCACATCGATATCTGTTGTGCTTATGAGTGTTGCTCCCCATTCTTGCTGCCCACTTGAAATCTCATGCTGCTCCAGATACGTATGGTGACCGAAATCAGAGAGCTGGGTATAGCGATTATTCCATTGCGCCGAGGTGGTACTGACCATCAGAAGTTGTATCATGAAGGCGGCAAAAAATTGAAGTATAATTTTCATTTAAAAATCCCCGTCTTATTATTTATTGACTTATACATCATTGACTACTGTCTGAATGCGCTGTATTTATCAGGAAGGCGAAAGTAAGAATGAAATACATTTCATTGTAAGAAACTCAGGTTGACCTGTATGCAACTCTAACTGGTTGCTGCATAATCATGAAAAGACTCTGAAGCCGGTTTAAACGCTAATCCCAAATCCCGTTCGGCATTTTTCCCGCTGTACACGAATCTCGGTTTTTCATGAACCGGCTCATTATTCAGCATCCTTGAGATGTCCGACACTTTCCAGCTCTCATTGCTCAGGTAATATTGCTTTCCATGGAGCCCGCCGATGGTCGCTGCTTTATAAATGGCCTCAGCCACATCCCGGACATCCACGATGGCAAATTCCATATCATGATCATAGAGCATTTGCACAAATGGATTGGGGGCAATTCTGTTTTTGAATAAATATTGAAGCCCCGCAGAGGTTGAATCTTCACGATTTGAAAGAGCAGGCCCCATCACCCCAACGGGATACACACTCACAACTTCGACTTTGGAATCCGGATTATCACGAACAAACTTCTGAACAGCCTGGTCAGCATGATATTTAGCCTGGGCATAAGGATGTCCCTCTGTATTGAGATGCGGCTCATCGGTTTCGGTGTAAAGATAATCAGCCGGGCGGCCTTCAACCGGCATTGGGTAGCCCGTATTAAATGCAGCAACAGAAGCGATGATCACCACTGTTTTTACTGAGGCTGAATCATGAATAACCTCCAGAAAATTCCCGGTGCCTTTAATGGTGGGTTCAAACAGTTCACTTGCCGGGTCTTTTACATCCAGCTGAAACGGAGTACCACCATGAACCACAATATCACATCCGTTAATAAATGTCCTCACTGATTCGAGATTTCTCATATCTACAGGATGAATGCTGAGGTTATGCGCATTCCCCAGTTTTTCAAGATGCCGGTACTTCTTTTTTTTTGTGATATCTCTGGCCGAGACTTTTACCGTAAAGCCCTCATCAAGAAATTTTTGGGTTACGTAACTACCGATATAGCCCGACCCGCCAATTATGCCTGCTGTTTTCATAATTTTTATTGTTAACGGTTTTAATTGAGTCACCGGCTTCAGTGATATCTTTAGCAGGTGCAGAGGAAGCTACATCAACAGATTCATGAACTCTTGTACAATCCACGCAATTATTAGGATTTTTCAGACAGTGATCCAGAGTCATCAGCGCAATCCGGGCAGTAAGGAGTACTAAATGGTTATTTTCCTGAACGCTGACGGGCTTTTACCAAACTGTTTTTTGAAAGCGCGGGAGAAATACGCCTGGTCATTAAAACCGACCTCATAACAGATCTCGGCGATCGTTTTGTCGGTTTGGTTCAGAAATTCGGCCGAGCGCTGCAAACGGACAGACCGGATAAAATTACCTGCGGGCTGTCCGACCAGGGCATTGAGTTTTCTGTTAAGCTGGGAGACACTCATATTCAGCGATTCAGCAAAATGTTCCACCCTGTAATCTTCCTCACAGATGTGAGTGTCGATCATATCAATGGCTTTGCCGAGGAAGCTTTGATCTACTGAAGTCTTCGCAATTACCGAGGGTTTAAAGTACGTGGCTTTACTGAACTGCTTCTTTAAAGTCTTTCTCTGCTGAATGAGTGTTCTCACCGTGGTACGTAGTTCCTTAACATGGAAGGGTTTGTTCAGGTAAGCGTCAATTCCCGCTTCCAGCCCTTCGATTTTCGGGTCGAGGCCGGCTTTTGCCGTAAGCATGATTATCGGAATATGGCTGGTTTTTTCGTCACTCCGGATCTTCTCACTGAACTCATAGCCGTCCATTTCTGGCATCATCAAATCGGTTATGATCAAATCCGGGATGGTAACCTGCGACACAGCAATCCCCTCGCGACCATTGGCAGCTTCCAGTATTTTATATTCATCACTGAGCTGCTCGCGGATGAATGTCCGTACATCCGCATTATCCTCCACAATCAGTATGATTTCGTCGTGATCAGATAGCAATAATTCGAAATCCGGAAGTGACTTTGAAGATGCATCTGCCTCAATAGGTACCTGTTCTTTTAATACCGGATCTTTTTCCGACGAAGCAGCATCCCCATCAAACGGAAGCCGGATGATAAATTCGGAACCCACCCCTTCCTTGCTTTTCGCTTCAATCGTACCGTTGTGAAGTGCAATTAGCTCATTAACCAGCGACAGGCCGATTCCAGTACCATCATAGTTTCGGGTATTGGTGGGATCAACCTGATAAAAGCGGTCAAAAACGAATGGCAGCCGGTCTTTTGCTATGCTGATACCGGAATCTTTAACCCTTATTTCTACAATATCAGATTCGGGAATTTCAACAGCAACATCAATTCGCCCGCCGGGATTCGTAAACTTGATGGCATTCGAAAACAGGTTAATAAACACCTTTTCCATTTTTTCGACATCAAAGTTAACAGGAATGACGGTGCTGGATGATGAAAAATTCAAAACGATATTTTTTGCATCCGAAAGTGATTCAAAAGAGAACAGCTGATTCTTCAAAAACGAAACGAGGTTCTGCTTTTCCGGAAATAATTCCATCTTGCCCGCTTCAAGTTTGGACAAGTCCAGTAATTGATTTATAAGAGCAAGAAGCTGTTCCGCATTGCTGTTTACCGAGGCCAGTTTCTTTTTTCTGTTTCGGTCATCCTCAGAATCAAGCAGTGTTTCTATCTGCCCGATAATCAGTGTAAGCGGTGTTCGGAATTCGTGAGAGATGTTGGCAAAGAAATGGGATTTAAGCTGATCGAGATTTCTGAGTGAATCTGTTTCAACTCTTTCAAGCGCCAGCTGATTTTTCAGGTTGAAACGATTCAGTTCATAGCGTCTCAACAAATAAAGCCCATTTAAAAACAGAATGGCATACATGAAGTACGCCCACCAGGTTCGCCACCAGGGAGGGGTAACAATCACTGCGAGTGCGAGGCCTTGTTCGTTCCAGACACCATCGTTATTAGATCCTTTAACACGGAGAGTATATCTGCCATGAGGAAGATTTGTGTAGGTTGCCGTTCCAAGATTACCTGCATCGATCCAGTTGTCGTTATATCCCTCCAGTTTATATGCATAACGGTTTTTCTGCGGAGCGGAATAGTCAAGTGCCGCAAATTCAAACGTGATCACATCGTTTTTGTGGGAAAATGTGATTTCGTTTAGTTCAGGTAAGGAGGTTTCTAAAAAATCTGAATCTGTTTTATTTGTGATCTTGCGATTTCCGACACGTAAACCTGTCAAAACTACAGGAGGCAAATGTGGATTCTCCAGAATTGCATCGGGGAAAAAATAGTTAAGGCCCTGTAATCCCCCAAAGAACAACTCCCCGCTTTTACTTCTGAAGTAAGCCCCGGTATTAAACTCATTGCTCTGAAGCCCGTCAAAAACATCGAAATTTCGAAAAGTTTTTGCTTCTGGATTGAACCTTGACAGTCCCTTATTTGTGCTCAGCCACAGATTGCCGTCTTCATCGGGCAAAATTCCATAAACTACTTCATTCGGAAGACCGTTTTGCACGGTGAAGTGTTCAAATTTACCGGTTCTGTAATTGAACTTGTTGAGACCGCCGGATGTGCCAATCCAGAGATATTGATCAGGCTGAACCGGATCTTCAAGAATTGATTTTATGTGATTATTGCTCAGGCTGTTGAGTTGACCCGGATTGTTTTTAAATGTGGAAAATGTTTCACTGCCGGGATCAAAACGTACAAGGCCGTCAGCCGTTCCCAGCCAGAACATCCCATCCACATCCTGAATAATTACCGGTCTTGCTATTCCAATTGTGTATTCCGATGGATGGTACCGGTAGTGCTGAAAAGTACCTTCCTGATCATCTGTCAATCTGCTGAAGTAGTTGTGCGTTGCAATCCAGATGGAATTATCCCTGGCTTCAAAAACAGAATTGACCTCCTGGTAAAGCAGGCCGGTTTCATTTCCCGGAGAATGTTTATACAGCCTGTTTTGATTAGTAACCGGATTGTGCCGAAATAAACCCTGGGATGTTGCAAACCAAAGTAAACCGTCTGAAGCCTGAATCATGGAATAGGCATCAGCATTTCCGAAATTATCTATCAGATCGGAAGTGGTTTCATAACTATTCAATTCTCCTGTTTCCCGATTCCAGCGATAGAGTACATCAGCGCTGATCCAGATAACTCCGGAGTTGTCCTCAAGAATAGAACGAATACTAAAACCTGTAATCCGCGAAGAGGCATCCGGGGTTCTGATAAGTGTTTGAAACCGGTTTGCTTTAAAATCGAGAAGGTTTACTCCATGTCCCGATGTTCCAATCCACAGAACTCCGGTTTTGTCTATCACAAGACTGGAGATGATGTTAAAACTGAGGGATTGAGAATTTAGCGGATCGTGCCGGTAATAGGTGTAGTGTTTTGTTGACGGATCAAACCGCATCAATCCCGCGGCTGTTCCCAGCCAAAGCATACCTGAATGATCTTCAACCACATGATTAACACTTCCCCAGCCATAATCGAAAACCTCGTATAGATTTGGATAGAACTCATAGTTGCCGGAATGCCGGTCAAATTTCACAAGACCGCTTTGGGCCCCGATCCAAAAATCACCGGCACGGCTTACATGCATGGATGTGATTTTGTATTCACCTGAGCTTGTGGGTGTATCAGGGTGCCTGGTTTCAAATACGGTTCGGGTAAATGACGCACTGCTTTCATGAAATTGACTGAGACCTTCCTCAGTACCAATCCAAAATGCTTGATGTTCATCAAAAAACAGATTACCGACCCGGTTACTGATCAGGCTCCGATCGTCAGCCGGATCGTGCAGAAATTGCCTGTAAGCATAATTGCAACCGTTTTGGTCATCAACCAGGATTTTAATCAGCCCGTCGCCCTTGGTCGCGATCCAGATAGTACCATCCGGTCCCTCTGCAAAGTCCGTAATTTCGTTGGTTGTTACTTTTTCACCAGACTCTTTTTCCAAAGGAATTTTACAGAAGTGTTCCGTTTCCCTTTGTAATACATTGACATCACCCGATAATGAACCGATCCATACCCGGCCACGGCTGTCTTCAAACAATCTCATGACGAAAGCATCGGAAATACTGGTAGAATCGAAAGGATTGTGCTGATAGACCTCAAAATTTCGGCCGTCATACCTGTTCAGTCCGTCTTTTGTTCCAAACCACATAAAACCGCGGCTGTCCTGCAGAATTGAATAAACGGCATTTTGGGAGAGGCCGTCGTCAATGGTGAGATGGCGGAAGGTAAGCTGCTGTGAAATCAGTTCCTCACTTGCAAGCAACCACAACGATATTAACAACGCGATGGCGCTGTAGTATTTAAACCTGTGCAGATCTGATTTAACCCTTGCCATGGTTCCCGGCTCATGAAGCATTCAGGCTCATAATGAAGCGTGTTTCGCCGGGTTTGGACTCGACCGACATCTCACCGCCGTGCGCCTTGATGATATCATGGGTAATGCTGAGCCCGAGCCCGGTTCCCTCGGTCCCTTTTTTGGTGGTAAAAAACGGCTGCAGCACCTTGCTTTTAATATCGTCAGGAATTCCGGGGCCGTTGTCTTCCACCTCGATCACCGTCTTTCCGTTCAGTTTTTTTGTACGTACGGTTAAACGGGGATTGTACGGTTCTGTCTTTTCAGTGCCTCTTAAGGCTATCTCCTTGTCCCTCATGGCGTCAAAGGCGTTGTTGCTCAGGTTCAGTATTACACGGCTGAAATCCTCCACGATCAGGGGTACTTCGTTTACCTTTTCATCAAGTTCGAGTTTGATATCCACATTGATCGGATTCTTTCCGGCCCGCATGCCATGAAATGACAGGTTTACGTATTCTTTAATAAGGTCATTCAGGTCGGTAGGTACAATCTTCCCGCTGCCCCCGCGGCTGTGCAGCAGCATCGATTTCACAATACCATCGGCCCGGGTGCCGTGGTCGTGGATTTTTTTCAGGTTGGCCTGAATGTCGTCAAAGATCTCATAGACCAATTCGAGCCGTTTTTTATCTTCGGTAAGCGTGTTCACCTCATCGCGGGCTTCGGTGAGCATCTCCATGCTCAGCTCCGAAAAGTTGTTCACAAAGTTGAGCGGGTTTTTGATCTCATGGGCAATACCGGCGGTGAGCTGGCCGAGGCTTGCCAGTTTCTCCTGCTGCACCAGCTGTTCCTGCGCGGCAC
Organism: Rhodothermaceae bacterium; assembly: GCA_020201275.1. Taxonomy (GTDB): domain Bacteria; phylum Bacteroidota; class Rhodothermia; order Balneolales; family Cyclonatronaceae; genus RECM01. The sequence goes on from JAIVHB010000018.1 coordinate 7,830, forward strand.
CGAGATCGATAAGGGCCGCCTGCAGTTTCTGGTAGGCCTCGGCATTCTGCATGGCCACACCCACGTTGGCGGCGATGGTGGTGAGCAGACGCTGATCGTCTTCGTTGAAGCGGTTTTCCTGCTCCTTACTTTGCACACTGATCACGCCGATCGATTCCTTGCCGGCGATGATCGGAACACCCAGGAACGATTCAACCCAGCTCCCCTTGCGTTCCGCCTTGAGTTTGTCGTAGGCTTCCTCCAGCTTCTGGTTGATGAGAAGGGGCTCCCGGCTCAGAATGATTTTCTCGGTAATGCCGTTGCCGAACGGCCTCGATTCGCTGAAATCGCCGTAGTAGTAGGGGAAGTGGATCATGTCCGTCTCCCGGTCGTGCAGGGCGAGATAGACAATATCGGCCTTGAAGGTCTCCTTCATCTGCTCACCGATCAGCTTGATCAGGGTGTCGAATTCGAGCTGGGAAACCAGCGCCCGGCTGATATTGTTGACCGTATGTAATTCTGCCGCCCGCTTCTCGGTTTCGGCCAGCAGGCGGGTGGTTTCGTTGAACAGGCGGGCATTTTCAAGGGCCACGCTCATACTATTGGTGAGTGTACTCAGCAGGCGCACATCCGAATCGGTAAAGGCATGTTCACGTTCCACATTTTGCAGGCTCACCGATCCTATGACCACATCGCCCACCATCATGGGCACAAATATGGCCGATTTCGGAGGCAGCCCCTTGCTAACACCGCTCTCCTTGTCGCCGTATTTACGGGCGGTTTCCACATAATTTTCGTTGATGAGCAGCGGCTCCCTGGTCTTGATCAGATGGGAGTTGGCCCAGATAAACGGCCTGGGTTCATTGTAAAGCCTTACACCGTTCTCAATGGCGTAATCCCATATTTCAATTTCCTTATCGTGGTCGAAGGTACGGATGAGCAGGGTCTGGGTTTTGAGCACTTCACAGATGCGGTTGCCGACCAGTGTGTAGATGGCCTGCAGGTCCATTTCGCGTACCAGTCCCTCCTGTACGCTGTTGATGACCGCAAGTTCGGCATTTCGCTGTTCGGTTTCGGCCAGCAATCGGGTGGTTTCGTTGAACAGGCGCGCGTTTTCGAGTGCCACGCTCATACTGTTAACGAGTGTACCGAGCAGGCGTACATCCGATTCACTGAAGGCGTTTTCGTGGTCCAGATTCTGCAGGCTTACATGCCCGCGCACGTTGTCGCCGATCACCATGGGAACGAAAAGCACCGATTTCGGGAACTCGGTTCCGGGCACCGCCTTGGCGGGTATGCCCATTATCTCCTCCACTCTTTTGGGAACGTTTTCATTGATCAGGATCAGCTCTTTGTCCTGAATCAGTTTTTTCCTGACTTTATCGAGCGGGCGGGGCTTGGGGTAGAGGCGGTCGCCGTCTTCGAACAGGTATTCAAAGTGCTCCATCCCGGTTTCATGATTAAAGGTGTAAATACCGGTAACCTGGGCATCGAACAGCTGGCGGATACGGTCGCCCACAAGTTCGTAGATACCCTGCAAGTCCATCTCGGCAACCAGCCCCTGCTGTACGCTGGTTATTACGGCCAGTTCGGCGTTACGCTGCTCTGTTTCATTGAACAGGCGGGCGTTCTCGAGGGCCACGCTCATGCTGTTGGCAAGAGTATTCAGCAGGCGAACATCCGACTCGCTGAAGGCGTGTTCCTTGTCAAGGTTCTGTAAACTCACATAGCCCCGAACCGAATCGCCGATGCTGAGTGGTAAAAACAGCATGGATTTGGGAAATACGGTTCCGGGCACGGCTTTCGGGGGTTCACCGGTAATAGTGGTAAACACATCCGCCGTATCCTCATTCACAACGAGCATTTTGTGGGTGTTGATAATGCGCTGCCGGATTTTATCAAAGGGACGCGGGGCGGGGCGCAGACGTTCACCGTTTTCGTACAGATACCGGAAGTGCTCTGTTTTTTTATCGTGGTCGAACGTGGCGATCGCCGCTACCTGGGCATCAAACAGATCACGGATACGGTCGCCCACCAGGTCGTAGATGCCCTGCATGTCCATTTCGGCCACCAGGCCCTCCTGCACACTGTTGATAACGGCCAGCTCGGCGTTCCGCTGCTCCGTTTCATTGAACAATCGGGCGTTTTCAAGGGCCACACTCATGCTGTTCGACAGGGTATTGAGCAGGCGCACATCGGAATCATTGAAGGCGTGATTACGGTCTATATTTTGAAGGGTTACATAACCACGGACGTTTTCGCCGACAAAAAGGGGTACAAAAAGCGCTGATTTTGCTTCTTTAGTTCCAGGTACGGCTTTGTGGGGCTCACCATTTATTTCTGCAATTTTTTTATCCGCATCTTCATTTAGCAACAGGGTCTTTTTCTCAATTATAATTTTCCCCCTGAGTTTATCGTACTTCCTGGGCCTCGGATAAAGGCGGTCACCGTCTTCAAATAAAAATTGAAAATGCTCGGTTCGGCTTTCCGTATCAAATGTGACAATGGCCGTAACCTGGGCGTCGAACAGGTCGCGAATTCGGTTGCCAACCAGGTCGTAGATGCCCTGCATGTCCATTTCGGCCACCAGGCCCTCCTGAACGCTGTTTATAACGGCCAGTTCGGCGTTCCGCTGATCGGTTTCACTGAACAGGCGCGCGTTTTCTAGGGCCACGCTCATGCTGTTGGCCAGGGTGCTCAGCAGACGAACGTCGGAATCGCTGAAGGCGTTTTCCCGGTCGATATTCTGCAGGCTCACATAGCCGATCACATGATCGCCAATGGCTAGCGGCACAAAGAGGATCGATTTCGGCATCCGGGTGCCGGGCACGGCTTTCGGAACCTCGCCGGTGAGCGTGGTGATCGCCTCTCTCACGTTTTCATTGAAAAACACCATTTTCTGTGTTTTAATGATGCGCTGGCGGATTTTATCGAGGGGCCGGGGTTCGGGGTGTATCCGCTCACCGTTTTCAACAAGGTAGCGGATCTGTTCGATCTCCTTGTCGTGATCAAAGGTGGCGATGGTTACGACCTGTGCATCGAGCAGCTCGCGTATCCGGTCGCCCACCAGATCATAAATGAGCTGAATATCGATTGCGGAAACCAGGGCCTCCTGCACGCGGTTGATAACCGCAAGTTCGGCGTTGCGCTGCTCGGTTTCACTGAACAGGCGCGCATTTTCAAGGGCCACGCTCATGCTGTTGGAAAGGGTGCCAAGCAACAGCACATCGGAGTCGCTGAAGGCGTTTTCGCGGTCAATATTCTGAAGGCTAACGTAACCAAATGCCTGATCTCCGGAAACAAGCGGCATAAACAGGATGGATTTTGGCATTGCCGTGCCTGGTACGGCTTCAGGCTTCACCCCTGTCAGCTTGCTTAATTCTTCGGTGAGCTTTTCATTGATGAAAATCGGTTTCTTTGTGTTGGCAATGCGTTGCCGGATTTTGTCCATCGGCCGCGGTTCCGGACTGATGCGCTTTTCATTTTCGACCAGATACCGGAACTGCTCTGTTTTCTTATCGTGGTCAAATGTGGCAATGGTAACAACCTGGGCATCGAAAAGCTCACGAATCCGGTCGCCGATCAGTTCATAGATACCCTGAATATCCATTTCCTTCACCAGGCCTTCCTGCACGCTGTTGATGACCGCAAGCTCGGCTTCCCGCTGCTCCAGCAGATGGGTTACTTCCTTCAGCGTTTTCTTTGAGTAATCGGCAGACTTCATGATCCGGGTTTGTGTAAAAATGAGTACTTCATGTGGAAACAGGATGGCAAAATGGGTAGATCTGATTAAAAATGTCTGGATGAGTCCATTTACGAATTATTCCGGTAAAGATAAACGGCAATTTCACGGCGGTTAAGTGATCTCTTGCCTCCTGGATGCCGGAATTGATACGCGGAATACCGAACCTTTTGCAAGGTCAGATTCCACAAATATGGTACCTCCGTGGGCCATCACAATATCGTTGGTGATCGACAGCCCGAGGCCGGTACCCTGGGTGCCCTTCTTGGTTGTAAAAAACGGCTGCATGATTTTGTCCCTGATATCGTGGGGTATGCCCGGCCCGTTATCTTCAATTTCGATGATGATCCTGCCTGACGATTTACGGGTTCGAACCGTAAGCCTGGGTTTGTAGACTGCAGGCATTCCGTTTACCGGCTGTGGTTCAGTATCAACAGCCGGCTGACCGGGAATGGTTGCACTCTTTTGTTTCATGGCATCGAACGCGTTCGTTATCAGGTTCAAAATAACACGGGTGAAATCCTCAGCAATAAGGGGTACTTCGCCCATTTCTTCAAGCAGGTCAAGTTCTATTTCCACATCGATCGGATCCTTGCCGGCCCTCATCCCGTGAAACGAGAGATTTGTGTATTCCCTGACCAGATTGTTAAGATCGGTGGGCTGAACATTTCCATTGCTTCCGCGGCTGTGCATCAGCATTGACTTAACAATGCCATCGGCCCGGCTGCCATGTTCGTGAATTTTGCGGATGTTAATATCAATATCACCAAGCAGTTCGCCTATCAGGGTACATATTTCCCGGATTTTACCATCGTCATGATCGCCGCTGCCGGCAGCGTTTTTATCACCATCACTATTCAAAAGCTGTTCGAGAGCCACCAACTCTTCTTTAGCCTCTTCCAGCAGCTCAATGCTGAGTTCCGAAAAATTATTAACGAAATTCAGCGGATTTTTTATCTCGTGGGCGATCCCTGCCGTAAGCTGACCAAGGCTGGCCAGTTTTTCCTGCTGAACTAGCTGGTCCTGTGCGGCTTTCAGCTCATTGAGCGCATCGGCCAGCTCCCTGTTTTTGATATCGAGCTGGTAGAAATCCTCGTACCGTGAATATGCAACGGAGAAGGCAACAAAATGGAGGTGAAGGCTGTCAGGTATTTCCTGATGGTCCATGTATGCTTCAATAGAGTCGATAAGGCCCTGCCGGGCGAGGAACCGGTACCAGTTCAGGATGTCATCAGGGCGCCACGTTTCTCTGAAAATGGATTTCTCCCGCCAGTGGGAGATGACCTTTTGTATGATGTCCATGTCATAGTACGAAAACTCCGAGGTGGCGAGTGCTTTGCCCTGTGGGGTGGAGAGGTGCATCCGCACACGTTCCAGGTTCTCATCGAATATGAATACACCACACCGGATAAAGCTGATACCCAGCGAGTTCAGCTCCTGCCATACGAGTGGCGTAATTCGTTCAAGATCGGATGCTGTTCTCATGGTGGCAATTTCGGCCCTGAACCGGTCAATGGCCGACTTGACTTCGGCCTGTTTGAGCATTTTTTCCAGTTGGGATGTACGCTGTGTCACCAGTTTTTCAAGCTCACGATTGCGTTCAAGCAGGTAGTTCAACGGAAGCGTCTCGTCCTCGCCAGACTGGTCGGGCAGCGAGGTATGGTCATGGTGAATAAGCCAGTTGCCGGGGTCATTCGCGTCTTTCTGGTAAAACTTCCAGAGGGTAGACTGGCGTATCGACGGAATAGTACCCTCTACCCCTGCCATTTTGAAGTGAAGTTCATATTCCTGTTCAATCAGCCCGAATTCGCCCAGGTCGGTAAACCGTTTCCAAAGCTGAATTACGTTCATTTCATCGGGCAGCCGGGCAAGCGATTTTTCATAATAGGTTTTAACCCTGTCGAAACCGTCTTCTTTTTCGTGTATGGCTGTACCAAAGATGGATATTTCGGGATGAAGCAGGGTCAACAGGCTGTCGAGGTTTTTTCCCTGTATGTACTTAAGCAGCAGGGCCTGATTTGATTGTATGAGTTGCTCTTTGCTTGACATGGGGTTGCTGCAGGTGATCTCGTAAAATCAATCCCGGCCAGCTGAATGGAAAAGGTTTAATCTTGGTCCCGGTAGAGATTTATGTTTACTGTGCTACAAATTCAGAACTTGTGCTGTATCACGGTAATTAACAAAAAAATCTTCCTATAAAAAAACAGATTAAAAACAGTTATGATATTTTGCCGGCAAACTGTTACCAGTGACATTTTTTTTATACATCCTTCTTTCAGGTGGAATAATCGCGGTTTGATATGCACGTTTTTGATTTATCGATGATGTCCGGCCAGGCAGCTTCAAGGGCAACTTGTTGCGAGAAAGCCGGCATAGCAGACAGAGACAGAGCGAAGATTCAACGACGTACCGATTTACCGATTTATATCAATTCTACAGGCTGCAGCTATGTCACCTCCAGAATAGTGTTGCCCGCATTGGGCAAAATCAGGGGCTACCGGTAACATCCTCCCAAACCACTTCGCTGTTCTATTGTTCTATTGTTCACTTGTTCTACTGTTCTACTGTTCTACTGCCTGATAGATGAGTACCCGCAGCTTACCGTGGATATCGGATCCGGTAGCCGGAATCAGCTGGGTAAAGAAAACGACCACAAGCCGGTCGGCCGGGCTCACCCAGTATGTGGAGTGGTAGGCACCGCCCCAGCCGTAATCGCCAACCGAACCGGGTGTTCCCCTTGCCCCCACATGTTCGACCACATCAAAGCCAAGCCCCATACCCACACCGTCGCGGAACGGGATATCGGCGAGGTGGTTCGCGGTCATCAGTTCAACCGTTTTCGGGCTCAGAATACGTTGCCCGTCGAGTGTGCCTCCGTTAAGCATCATCTGCAGAAAACGGGCATAATCGTTTGCCGTTGACAGCAGGCCGGCCCCTCCCGAAAAGCTTTTTCGAGGCCCGTTTACATAATGACCCTGACCAACGGATCCGCCGGGATCGGCAGCCCGGGCAATTCCGGGGCCATCGGTTGCAGAGTAGACCACGGCAAGCCGGCCGGTTTTAGCATCAGGCAGATAGAAATGGGTATCGTTCATCCCCAGGGGTTCAAATATGCGGCTGGTCAGAAATTCATCGAGCGGCATACCGCCGATCACCTCAACGAGTGCACCGAGGATGTCGGTGGAGTAACCGTATACAAAACGCTCTCCGGGATGGGCGACCTGCGGAAGAGCGGCAATACGCCTCACCGTTTCACGTATGGGTTCATCCCGGTCGGCAAAATACCAGCCCTGGATGCCGGCATCCTTCCACAGATCGGCGGCAATGCCATAGCCGTATCCTATGCCCGCCGTGTGGGTAAGCAGATCACGGATGGTCACGGGCCTCCGGGCGTCTTCGATGGTATATCCTCCATCACCATCGCTTACGGCAACCGATGTTTTGCTGTATTCCGGCAGATATTTACCGATCGGATCGCCGATCAGCAGCTTTCCCTCCTCCTGCAGCATCATGACGGCAACGCTCACGATCGCCTTGGTCTGAGAGGCGATCCGGAAAATCGCATCTTTTGGCATGGGGTCTGCCGTTTCCACATCCCTGTTACCGAACGATTCAAAATAGACCGCATTGCCATCACGGAGTACCATTGCCACCCCGCCACTCATCCGCTGCTGCTCTGCATAATCATTAAGCACTGATGTGAGCCGGGCCAGACGCTCTGTTGAAAAACCGGCCTCTTCAGGTTGAACCGCCTGAAATGACTGTGAGGCGGCGGGCAGGTTCACTGCCATGAGTATGATCAGGAGATAAACCGCGTTTCGGAGCCGAAAGGCTGCTTGCGTACCGGAGTGTTTCATACGTTCAGGATTAAAAGAATTGAAAAAAAATTAATCTGATATAAAATTGGAATAATCGGCCCGGTGTCCCGGGAAATCACAGTAGCCGGTCCCGGTTTATCATTTTCGGTAAACTACAACGGCCGTCATATCATCGGGTATCTATACAGATAGCTGTATGACTGCCCATTGCTGCATCCTTTCTGTTATTATAGAATATCGTCAAAAAAACAGGAAAAAAGCACATCGGCATCATTCATGCGCGGCCCCGGGCATCACGAAGCAATTGAAACTTAGAGCGGCGGCGTGATGGCGGCAGTGTATACTTTTCCATCCAGTGCATATCAAGCATGTATTTTAATAAAGCTTGACTTTTCCCGCTTAAACTGAAATTGCCGACCGTAAGGATGGCATGATCCGGACCGTTGGAGATAATCAGCGGGGTTAGGGGCCAGGGCTTGTAGGATTTCAATTCTGTTCCATCCAGCCATGCGGCGATATTTTCCCGGAGCAGTTTTCCCTGCTTAACGGCGTGCACTCCTACCGGTGGCAGGTTCATTCCACTGATATCAGCAGTATCACCAGCGGCAAAAACTGCGTCCTGGCCCGGAATCAGCAGTGATTTTCCGGTCAGAATCCTGCCGCCCCTGCCGGTTTTGAATGGGTGGTCGATGGTTAGAGAAACAGGCTCATTACCCGTTGCCAGTATTACGGCATCAAAATTTGCGGCTAATTGTTCATCGAATGCCGTATTTACAGCAATTTTTACACCCCTGTCGTTAAGAACTCGCTCTGCGGTTTCGGCAGCTCTGACGGGAAAAGCAGACAGGATCCGTTCTCCCTGTTCAAGAAGGGTGATGTGCGGTCTGTTTTTCCTGGCCGGATGCGACAAGTTGAGGGCAAATTCAGTTCCGGCAGCACCGGCACCAGCTATAAGCAATCTCCCGGTTGTGCCATCGTCCAGTTTGCTTCTCAATGAAAGCAACCTCGACATCGGTTTCACAGGATATACATTGGGCAGATGTGATATGGCCGGCGTTCTCGAGCCAACATTTATAATCAATATATCGTAATGCAGAACTTCACCGGACGAAAGCTCAATGCTTTTGCCGGCAGGATTTACCGATATGACGCGGGCGTTGATAAATCCGGTGCCATACCGACCGCATAATTTTTCAAGGTTTACGGAGGTTTGCTGCCACTGGTAAAAGCCGGCGATGTATTGGGGCAGTGCATCCGGTACATAGTGAGGCAACAGTTCAGGCAGCGTGAGCGCTACTTATTTTTTTGTGGAGAGTCCGACCGGTAAATACAGCGGACAGGTCCCGACCAGGCTGGTAAGGATAAATGCAGCGGCAATGATTCCCAGTATGATGGCTGCAGTACCCGTAATCTGACCGGTGAAGTAGAGTATGGCAATAATAATGGCAACTACTATTCTGATTGAACGGTCGATGGTTCCCATATTCTTTTTCATGGCACGTATTGATTAGGATGATGTAAAGGATAGATGATTATAAAACGGATGACAGGGCAAATCCCGCCGTAATTAATATAATCAGGCATATGATACAGACAATCAACAGTTTAATCCATTTTGGCAGATTTTCAATCATTTTTATTCAGGTAACAGAATCGGGTTCAGAGGCGGACACGGTTTTCAGTGGCGGTATCAGGACCTGAACACCGGTATGAACTCTTTAAGGGGCATGTCGGTGGACGATGAACTGTCGTCTTTGCGGCGTTCAAGTGTCATTTCGTACATCACCCGATCGCTTCGGTAATATCGTTTCTGATAGTATACCGGTTTTTCCCCGATCGTGAAGGTGGTCCGGTCGATAAGCAGCAGGGGCGAGCGGAGTTCGACCTTCAGTTCATCGGCCAATTGTTGGTCTGCAAGTTCAGCCGATATTCTGTAACAGCCCCGGATGATGGGGATATTATAGTTCTCTTCCAGCGATTTATATATCGTTGTATTCTGAAGCTGCTGTTTATCGAGCAGCTGGCCATACAAAATGGGAAGCCAGGTACTGTCGAAAGCAACCGGTTCGCCATTTCCCAGACGGAGGCGGTCGATCTGCAATACCTTGCTGCCTTCTCCGATGCCCAGGATACTGGTCAGCCAGACGGGTGCATCCACAGTTTTAAAATCTCTGACCACCGATGATGCATCGAGACCCGCTTTGGCCATGTCTTCGTTGAAATCTGTAAGCCGGACCAGGTTATGGGGCGTGCGGTTGTCGCTTACAAAAGAACCAAGGCCCTGGCAACGGTATATCACAGAGTCACTTTCCAGCGATTGCAGGGCCCGGCGGATGGTTACCCTGCTCACGTCAAACATGGTGGCCAGTTCATTCTCGGAGGGCAGTTTTTCATCGGGTTTGTATTCTGCCTCCTCGATCTTTTTCCGAAGCCAGTGGCTGATCTGGCTGTGGCGGGGAATTCCTTCTTTGAGTTTCATCGGGATTTTTGGTTAATTGATTTTGACGGCGTGTAATTTTGGTAACGTAGAGTTCTTTAACTACGACTGGAAATCGGTCGGCAAATGGAACTTTACCTTTTTATTCGGGTCGGTACTGGGCGGCTTTCTTGGCGGTTATGTTTTTACCAACCCCGAACCCATACAACTGGCTGCATCCACCATATCGGATCTGCAGGCCCTGGGCATACAGGACTTCAGCGGCCTGGTTCCTGATGATCTGTTCGCCTGGAATGCGCTTGGATCGGTTACCGGTCTTATCGTCCTGATTGTTGGCGGTTTTCTGGTGGGCTTCGGTGCCCGTTACGCCGGCGGATGCACATCGGGTCACGCCATCTCGGGCCTGTCTGATCTGCAGCTTGCCTCCCTGCTCGCCGTAATCGGTTTTTTCATCGGCGGCCTGCTAATGACATACCTCATCTATCCATTTATACTTTCCTAAACGGTCCACCATCATGAAATTCACAGAATATCTGAAATATTTGCTCATTGGCCTTGTGTTCGGTTTCGTACTGATCAAATCGGAGGTCGTATCCTGGTTCAGAATACAGGAGATGTTCCGGTTCGATTCCATCCACATGTACGGAATTATCGGTCTGGCCATCATTGTCGGGATCATCTCAGTACAGATCATCAAGCGTAAAAACCTGAAGGATGTGGATGGGAAAGCCATTACCATTCCGCCGAAGGACGCATCACAGGTCACCCGCTATATTTTAGGCGGTTCCATATTCGGCCTCGGCTGGGCCCTGCTCGGCGCCTGCCCCGGCCCGATGTTCGCCCTGCTCGGCAGCGGTTTAACCATCATGGTAATCCCGATCCTCGCCGCACTGCTCGGTACGTACACGTACGGCATCCTCAGACCCAAATTACCTCACTGATGAAATTACGGCCTGTAATTGCTGTTTCACGGTACGTGCACTCCGCTTCACACGGCAGATGCGAGGCTGGCAGAAGTTAAGCCGTAAAACGAATAACGCCGGCAGACGCGAAGCCGGCAAAGACGAAGATTTTTTTAAAAACAGATTTTAGAATATCAAATAAATCATACCCAAACAGGAGAAAGCAATATGTATTTCAAACAATTCTTTGACGAAAAGCTGGCACAATATGCCTATCTCATTGGCTGTCAGGCCAACGGCACCGCGGTTGTAATCGACCCGATGCGCGATATCGATCAGTATATCGATGCCGCGGCAAAGGAAAATCTAACCATTACCGCCGCAGTCGACACCCACATCCACGCCGACTACATCTCCGGCCTCCGCGAGTTCGCAGAGCGGGGAGTGAAGGTCTACGCTTCGGATGAAGGCGACAAGGACTGGAAATATGAGTGGCTTAAAAACAGCGATTACGACTATCAGTTGCTGAACGATGGCGATTCATTCAAAATCGGCAACATCACCATTAAGGCATGGCACACCCCGGGCCACACCCCCGAGCATCTCACCTATCTGATCACCGACGGTGCCGCCGCGGATGAACCCATGGGCATGGCCACAGGCGACTTTGTATTCGTGGGCGATGTGGGACGTCCAGACCTGCTTGAGTCGGCTGCCGGAATGTTAAATGTGATGGAGCCCTCAGCCCGTACCCTCTTCAAAACCGTGGAGGCTTTTAAAAGTATGCCGGAGTCAATGCAGATCTGGCCCGGACACGGTGCCGGAAGTGCCTGTGGAAAAGCCCTTGGAGCCATTCCCGTAACCACAGTTGGTTACGAGCTCCGGTACAACAACTCCCTCAAATCGGCCACTTCAGAAGACAACTTTGTGAAGTTCATCCTCGAAGGTCAGCCCGAGCCCCCTCTCTATTTCGCGAGAATGAAGAGAGACAACAAAATCGGTCCGGCCATCATCGGCGGACTTCCGCGCGCCGAGCGTCTTACCCTGAAAGAACTCCGGAATCTTTCCGATAACCGGGATGCCATCCTGCTGGATACCCGCGAGCGTAATGACTACTCTGCCGGTCACGTTCCTGGCTCGCTCCTTTCACCGTTGAACAAACAGTTCAATACGATTGCAGGATCATACATTACCGAAGACGACGACATCTACCTGGTAGTGGAAGAACACCGCCTTGAAGAGGCCATCCGTGACCTGTACAGAATCGGTCTCGACAGGGTAAAAGGTTATGTAACTGCCAGAGACCTGCAGATGTATGCCGCCCAGGGTGGAAAAATGGACAAGTTGCCGGTTACGACCTTTGAAGCGGTCGAAAATCTCGACAGCAACTCCGTTGTACTGGATGTGAGGAAAGCCTCCGAATTCAACGAAAGCCACGTGGAAGGCGCGCTGAACTACGCCCATACACGACTGTTGCCCAAGAAAGACGAATTGCCATCGGGTAAAAAGTTCTATGTGCATTGCCAGTCGGGCGGACGTTCCGCCGTTGCCGCCGCATTGCTGAAGAGATCCGGTTTCGACGTGGTTCTCATCGACGATGAATTCGCAAACTACAAAGCACCGCAAACCGCATGATAAAAAAGGGCCGGCAGCGCCACTGTTGCCGGCCCGCATTTTAACACCATGAGCGCCATAGTCAAAAAATATATATCCCGTTACATTCCCATTATCGGTACCCTGCAAAACTATAACCGGGATGCCTTTAAGGGGGATTTCAATGCGGGTTTAACCGTCGCCATCATGCTGGTTCCCCAGGGGATGGCCTATGCGGTACTGGCCGGGATGCCCCCGGTTTACGGATTGTATGCATCCATTGTGCCCCTTCTCATCTATGCCATTTTCGGCACCTCAAGGCAGCTTGCCGTTGGCCCGGTAGCCATGGTGTCGCTGCTGGTTGTGGCCGGTGTTGGCGAACTGGCCGATGTGGGGAGCGACCGTTTCATTCAGCTGGCGATAATGACTGCACTGGGTGTTGGTATTTTTCAGCTGCTGATGGGGGTTTTCAGGATGGGTTTTATGGTAAACTTCCTGTCCCATCCCGTGCTGAGCGGTTTTACGTCGGCGGCAGCACTGATTATCGGTGCCAGCCAGTTGCGCAACCTGCTTGGACTCGATCTGTCCGGAAGCAAGCAGGTTCATGAAATCCTGATAGCAGCGTTACAGAGAATTACCGAAATAGATCCGGCTACGGCCATTATCGGTATCGGATCCATTGCGGCCATCATGCTGATCAAAAAATGGAAGAAAACCTTTCCCTCGGCTCTGGTCGTAGTGGTTATCGGCACCCTTGCAACCGTACTTTTCAATCTGCACACTCATGGTGTGGCTATTGTGGGTGATGTGCCCAAAGGCCTGCCCTCGTTCATGTCGCCCGGTTTTGATCTGAATGATATTCAGGCTCTCATCCCCATCATCCTGGTGATTTCACTGGTCAGTTACATGGAATCTATCGCCGTTGCCAAAGCCATTGCCAACAAGCGCGGCTACAAGGTGGATGCAAACCAGGAACTGATCGCCCTTGGCGGAGCAAACATCGGTGGTGCATTCTTCCAGTCGTTCCCGACAACAGGCGGATTTTCTCGTACCGCCGTCAACGATCAGGCCGGGGCGGCCACTACGATCGCATCAGTAATCAGCGCCTTGCTGATAGGTCTGACGGTACTGTTCCTCACCCCGCTCTTTTACTACTTGCCGAGCGCCGTACTGGCTGCCATTATTATGGTGGCAGTGGCCGGCCTGTTCGACTACAAGGAGATGGCTTATCTCTGGAGGACGGACAAAAGGGATCTTGGCTTGCTGGCATTAACCTTCATAGCCACACTTGTGCTCGGTATTGAAGAGGGAATCGCTATTGGCGTTATCATCTCACTTGTTCTGGTGATCTACAGCAGTACCAAACCGCACAACGCAGAGCTGGGCCGTCTGGGTACGACCAACAATTTCCGCAATATCACTCGTTATGAGGAGGCGGTTGTGGAGAAAGACGTTCTGATCTACCGCTTTGACTCATCCCTGTACTTTGCAAACGTTGAACATTTCCGCGAAACGGTTGAAGAGCGGATTGCAAGCCATGGCGAGGACCTTAAAGTGGTGATTCTGGACGCTTCGGCCATCAGCAATGTCGATTCAACCGGTATCCACGTGCTGCAGGAATTTATCAGAAACCTCCGCTCACGTGAGATTGATCTGTATATTGCCAGTGCCATCGGACCGGTGCGCGACAGGCTCAAAACCTGCGGCATAACCGATGTGATGGGAGATCGCAGCTTTTTCTTCGATGTGGGTGATGCCATCAGGTGTTACAGGCAGAGCGAAGAGTCTGAGAGTGAAGATACCCATTCACCCCTGCAGACGAATTGCTGATGCGGCGTTTAATAATGAGACATGAGACATGAGACGTGAGACATGAGACGTGAGACATGAGACATAAGACGTGAGACAAGAGATGAAAGATGAGAAACTGATGGTGCCAAAGTTTGGTTGACTACTTAGTATATGTGTCAGGTTTTGGCCGGAGTTGAACTTCGGCCGGATTTGATGCCAAAAGACTGATTATGGTGGCTCGCACCCAAAAGACTACAGACGAAAGAATGATTAATAAGAGTTTAATTACAGTAATAATTTTAATAACAGGAGCAGTTATGTTTAATATATTTTCTAAATCATCATCAGGAGTTGACATCAGTGTCGATGAGTTTAAAGAGATGGTTGAAAAGCAGCCCGGCGTCGTCATTGATGTACGTACCCGGGTGGAATACGAACAGGGGCATCTCACCAAAACGGATGACCTGATCGACTTTATGTCGGCCGATTTCCGTGATAAGATTTCGGAATTGGACAAAGAAAAAACCTACTATCTCTACTGCCGGTCGGGTAACCGAAGCGGTCAGGCCGCACGAATCATGAAGGGTATGGGATTTGAGCAGGTGTACAACATCGGCGGCTTCGAGGAATTGCGCGACGCCGGGTTTGAGACGAAGTAGCAGCAGCCACAGGCCTCAGGTAGATTCTGGTGTAGGTGGCCGGAACCACTTATGAGAACCGGTCGGCGAGCCGGTTGATCAGATAGCCGCTCTCCATCAGCGCCTGCGGACCGAAATCGCCGAAAAAATCACTGATGTGTTCGAATTCGCTGATGAACGCTTTTTTATCCCGGTTTCTAACCATCTCCGCCAGCCTTTCGTGGTGCTCAAGAAACTCAAGCAGCATGGTTACCCGCTCCTCGTCAGAAAAGACGATATCGGCGTACAGCTCGGCATCCTGGGCGAAAATCCGTCCGGTCATCATCAGCTCCGCGCGGTAGATGGGGCTTGAAAAGTCGAGGATCTCTTCCGGCTTCATGTCCTTCCGGTTAAGGAATGAACCGTGCAGCAGGGCGATAAAGTGGCGCAGTCCCTGAACGATGTTCATGGCTTCGTCGTGGCGGACGGGGTCGACCACTTTAACCCGCATCCCCCAAAGGGCAAACTGGTCGGTCAGCCACTGGTATTTTTCTTCCCGGCGGCCGTTGCAGACCACCATGAGCTGCTTGCTGAGATTGTGCAGGTCGGGGCCGTGCATGGGGTGGAGGCCGGCAACGGGCCCATCGTGGTGTTCAAGCATGCAGTCCAGCACATCGCCCTTGATACTGGTGAAGTCGGCGAGGATTGCATCCTCCGAGAGCATGGGACCCAGTTTTTCTATCACCCCTTTTGTAGCATGTATTGGGACGGTAATTATGGCCACATCAACCCCTCTCGCCAGCTCTTTGGCCTCATCCCAGTTGTCCCGGTCGAGAATGCGGACAATATGGCCGCTGGCCCGGGCGAATTTGCTGTAAAGGCTTCCCATACCGCCTCGGCCGCCCACCATAAGGAACACCTGCGGACCGGTTGTTGCCCTTGGAAACGATGCCTCCGACTGGCTCGCGCGCGATGAACTCATGATCATGCGCAGAAAATCCTCAGCCCATTCGGGATCGAGAGAATACTTCTCCGCCTTTTCACGGAAAGAGACCACTTTCTGGTCTTCACGGCCGGCCAGAAATATGGGCAGACGGTTTTGTATTTTGGTTTCGAGGACCTGTTTGGCGATTTCCTTGCGTTCCTGCAGCAGACGAAGGATTTCGTCGTCGATTTCATCGATCCTGCTGCGGAATTCTCTTAGTGATGCTTCTGACCTGGGCATTTTTCGGTATGGTGTAAGTATTCTGTAGAAATGCGGTACTTACCGCGTACTACCTGCGTTTGAAGATAGGTACTGGACGATTAAAATGTCGCCCCGGTCTGTTTAATCAGGATCTGCTTTTCTCCGCATCATTTTATTTGTCTATTTTTAGGTTCATCACCCCGCCCATATACATGTCTGATTTCAAATTAATTTCCCCCCACAGTCCCGCCGGTGACCAGCCGGCAGCCATAAATGAACTGACTGAAGGGCTCCTCCGCGGTGATACCCACCAGACACTGCTTGGAATTACCGGATCCGGAAAAACCCGGACCATTGCTTCGGTTATCGAACAGGTGAAGCGTCCTACCCTGGTGATGAGCCACAACAAAACGCTCGCTGCGCAGCTCTACAGGGAGTTCAGCGATTTCTTTCCTGAAAACTGCGTTGAATTTTTTATCTCGTACTACGACTACTATCAGCCTGAGGCCTATATGGTCAGCCAGGACAAGTACATCGAAAAAGACCTGTCGATTAATGACGAGATTCAGCGCCTGCGGCTGCGGGCTACGAGCAGCCTGCTGAGCGGGAGGCGGGATGTGATTATTGTGGCCTCGGTGAGCTGCATCTACGGTATCGGATCCCCGAGTGAATATGCGAAACTGGTAATTAAGCTCAATGTTGGTGACTCAATTCCCAGAAACAAGCTGCTTTACGACCTGGTTGACCTGCACTATCACCGAAACGACATAGAGTTTAAAAGGGCGGTTTTCCGTGTGAGGGGTGATGTGGTCGACCTTTATCCGGCGTACAGCGATGCCGGTCTGCGCATCAGTTTCTGGGGGGATGAGATAGAATCCATGTCCATTTTTGATCCGGATACGGGGAAAGTGCAGGACAAGGTGGACCAGTTCATCATCTACCCTGCCTCTCACTATGTGACAACGAAAGACCGCCTTGAAGATTCGATCAAGCAGATTCGTGACGAGCTCGACTGGCGTATGGATGTGCTCAGGAGCGAGGACAAGCACATAGAGGCCCACCGACTTGAGCAGAGAACGGTTTTTGATATTGAGATGATGCGGGAGGTGGGTTACTGTTCGGGTATAGAGAACTACTCCCGGTACCTGTCGGCCCGCAAGCCCGGTGAGCGTCCCTATTGTCTGATGGACTATTTCCCGGAGGACTATCTGTTGATTGTGGATGAAAGTCATCAATCCATACCGCAGATCGGCGCTATGTATGGAGGTGACAGATCGAGGAAAATCAACCTTGTAGAGCACGGTTTCCGGCTTCCGTCGGCACTTGATAACCGGCCGCTTACATTTGAGGAATGGGAAACCATGGGCAAGCAGACCATCTTCGTGAGCGCCACCCCGAATGATTATGAACTTGAAAAAAGCGGTGGCATCATAGTGGAACAGATTATACGGCCTACCGGTCTGATGGAGCCGGAGATTATGGTGCGGCCTCTTGATAACCAGATCGATGACCTGATCGAAGAGATCCGCCTGCGGCTGCCAAAAAAGGAGCGCGTACTGGTTCTCACGCTCACCAAGCGAATGAGCGAGGAGCTTGCCGAATACCTGAAAAACCTCGGTATCCGCGCGGCCTATATGCACAGTGAGCTGGATGCGCTCGAACGCATTGAAATCCTGTTCAGGTACCGGCGCGGTGATTTTGATGTACTGGTAGGCATCAATCTGTTGCGGGAAGGTATCGACATCCCCGAGCTGGGGCTGGTTGCCATTCTGGATGCCGACAAGGAGGGCTTTCTCCGTTCGGAAACATCACTCTTCCAGATTGCCGGGCGGGCGGCCCGGAACATCAACGGTAAAGTGATTCTGTACGGCGACAAAATTACCGACAGTATGCGAAAACTGATAAATGAAACCGATCGCCGCCGCAAGCTGCAGGATGAATACAACAAAAAACACGGAATCATCCCTGCCTCGGTTACCAAGGAACTCAAACCGCTTGTTGATCCCGGTCTTTTGTCGAAAGAGGCAGCCGGTCTCAATACCATCTATCTGGATGAACCCGATCCGCTTGAACTGATAAAAGTGGCCGACGACGGCATCCACTACAAGGCCAACACGGCCATGAAAGAGGTTGTGTTTGATGATAAATCCAAATTTATGGACTATCTTCGTGAGTCCATGAAAACGGCAGCCCGGAACCTTCAGTATGAAGAAGCTGCCAGAATCAGGGATCAGATCGGGCAACTGGAAAAAGAATTGTGATTTAACCAGTAATGTGCCATTTTACGTAACTGACTACATCTCAACACAATGCTGATAATACCGGTATCGCTATAAACGACCGGATGGTTAACTAACTAACAAACAAATACTGTATGAGTACTCTCACATATCTGAAAAATTTCATTAAAGACCGTAACGTTGCATCCGTAACACCATCCTCCATGGCAATGGTGAAGCGGGTATGTGAGAAGATTGATTTCAGCAGGGATAACGTAATCGTTGAATACGGTCCCGGAAATGGTGTATTTACCCGCTATATCCTTGACCACAGCACAAAAGGATCACGCATTATCTCGATTGAGCTGAATGCGAATTTCGTTAAAGATCTTGGGCTCATCAAGGATGATCGCCTCCATATATATCATGATTCGGCGGAGAATGTAGGTCAGATTCTTAATAAGTTTGGTATTGCAGAAGTGGATTACATACTTTCAGGCATCCCCTTTTCATTCATTAAAAAGAAGCAGAAGGACCAGATTCTCGGCATAACCTCATCGCTGCTGAGGCCGGGCGGCAAATTCCTGGCCTATCAGACCTCAAACCACCTAAAGCATCCGCTGGAAAAGCATTTCCCCCTGGTGTCGATGAAATACGAGATCAGAAACCTGCCCCCCATGTGCCTTTATGAAGCCAGTACCATGGCTGCTCCGGCAACAAACGGCATCGCTCACACGTCGTAGCTCAAGTTGAAATCGCCGCACAACATGGTGGGTTTTGGATCCCTCAGAACGGGGCTGATGAACTCCCCGAAAGCATCAAGGAAGCGGTACTTCACATTTTGACGAACCTCACCGGTTGTGCCGCTCGGTGCATAGACGGAAAAAACCCTGTAACCGGGGTATTCGGCCATAATCACCCTTCCCTCATCGTCAATCCAGTCAATGCCTGTACCTGTTACAATACGGTCCGGTTTTTGTTTGGTGAGTATGCCGACACCAGAATACCCTTTCTTGACGGCCGGGAAATAATAACCGTGATAGCCCGCGTTTTTAAGTGTATCCGGCACCTGGTTCACATCAGCCTTGATCTCCTGAAGGCATACAATATCGGGACCCGCTTGCTGAAGCCATGTTGAAAGCCCTTTTCGTTCTGCGGCGCGTATTCCATTTACGTTCAGGCTTGATATAGTAACCGGCATTGCTGTTTAATCGGGCTCAGTATATTTGTATTGTCAGATTCATGCAAAGGTATGGGGTACGGGTGTCGTATTCAAGGCAAGCTGCGCGGGGTAGGGCACCAAAATGACTGGATAAAATTTCAGGCAGAGTATGAATCAATGTGGAGTTTATTTCCCGTTTACCAATGCATACACTTTATCTGCCGCCCGGCTGCGGGCGTTGCCGATAGCTTCCCTTACCATCGTTTTGGCCAGCTGGTTGTACCAGAAACCGGTCGGTGAATCATAGAATGATTTGTATCTGAGTATGTCGTTGGTACTTACATCCCGGTATGCATACAGATAGAAACCGACGGTAACCTGGCGGTAGGGCACATAAATATTGTCGTACATGTCTGCACGGTACTGTTCAAGCTGCTCTTTTGTAAGGGTCTGTTCGCTGGTGAGGGCCGGTTCAAGTGCCCTTATCATATCCACATAGAGTTGTGAGAGCAGTTCAACTGTAAATGAGGTACCGTCGAGGGAATGGTCGAACTCGACCATCAGATTAATGCGCTCACGGGCCGACGGATCCGATTCGATACTGTTCAGGTAGTTCTGCATATCCATAGCCGCATCAGGATCGGAGGCCTGGAGTTCCCTGTCGGTCATTTGCGTAACCAGTTCCGAATCAAAAAAGGTGATGAGTTCCCGGGCGCGGTCTTGATCGAAGTTTTCCAGGAGATAGTTTATCATGTCCTGGTATATATTTTCAGACCTGAACTCTTCGATAAGTATGCTGCGGATCCGGGTGGCCTCCCTGAGCTGAAGATCGTCCACTTCATGGTCGTACTGTGCTGCGATGATGTCGGGAATCTGCCTGATCTGCATTTCCAGCCCCGATTTTTCAAGAATGGTTTCGGCAATATCCTGTTTGCTGTTCTGTGCAAGCACGAACGGACCTGTGAGCACGGAAAGAAATATGAATAGTAGTACTGTTCTGAAAAGGGACATCCGGTAGCCTCCGGTTAACTTATTAATTTCCCGAATTTCCGCTTGCCAACTTTTATGATAAGCTCTGAATCGACGTTAAACGTGATCTCTGTGTGCACATCTGAAATGGTTTCTCCGTTCAGGGATACACCGCCCTGTTGTATCAGGCGGCGCGCCTCGCTGTTGCTCGGCGCAAAACCGATTTCCTTGATAATGTTCACCAGTTTTTCACTTGATTTGGCATCGAACCTAAATTCGGGCAGATCTTCAGGTATCTCTTTGTTCACGACGGTTTTCTCAAAATGGTCGCGGGCCTCCGTGGCCGCCTGGCCGCCGTGATACATACTAACGATGGTCCCGGCAAGATCGTGTTTTGAATTCCTCGGGTCTGAAATGACCTTATTTGCATAGGCTTTCAGATCGTCGTTGGAGATGTCGGTAAGCAGCTCGAACCAGGTGTATATCAGATTATCCGGTATGGAGAGGGTTTTTCCGTACATATTTTGCGGATCCTCGTTGATACCGATATAATTGTCGTAGGATTTTGACATTTTCTGGGATCCATCGGTACCCACAAGCAACGGCATCATAAGGCAGATCTGGGGTTCCTGACCGTCTTCGCGCTGCAATTGCCGGCCAACCAGCAGATTGAACTTCTGATCGATGCCGCCCAGCTCCACATCCGACTTCAGGTGTACAGAATCCTGGCCCTGTGCAAGCGGATAGAGGAATTCGTGTATGGAGATGGGTTCTTCGCGCTCAAAACGCTTGGTGAAATCGTCGCGTTCTATCATGCGGGCAAGTGTCATTTTCGACGCAAGCCGTATCACATCGGCAAAGGACATACCGGCCAGCCAGTGGGAGTTGTACACAATTTCCGTTTTATCTGGATCCAGTATTTTGGATGCCTGCTCGAAGTACGATTTCCCGTTCTCCTGAACTTCTTCAATAGTAAGGGCAGGCCGTGTTTTGTTGGCACCTGTGGGATCGCCGATCATTCCGGTAAAATCACCGATAATAAGTATGGCATGGTGACCAAGGTCCTGAAATTGCCGCAGTTTTCTCAGAATTACCGAGTGGCCGAGATGCAGATCGGGCCGGGTAGGATCGCAGCCGAGCTTTATTCTGAGGGGGCGGTTCTCCTTATACGATCTGGTCAGTTTGGCAATCAGTTCCTCTTCAGGGATTATTTCAATGGTTCCGCGCCGGATGATCTCCAGCTGCTCGTCGACAGGTAAGAAGGGCATAGGGTTTAAAAATTTCTTTTTCCAGTTTTGAATTCTTCAAACCTGGTGTGGATATC
>JAIVHB010000018.1:29610-40644 GCA_020201275.1 Rhodothermaceae bacterium
AATCAGAATGACAATGAAAATGATGAAGAACGTGAAATAGGGCAGGTATTTGGAGTTTTCGACGGTATCGGTATTAAACCAGTTAGTGGCCGGCCCGGCGTACTGAAATCCGATGAACAGGGCCAGTACAACGCCAACGATGCCAAGAATTTCGCGCACAAGGCCGTTTCTGTAACCGAGCCAGGCAAAGAAAGCGAGTGGCATTAGTATGATGACGTCGAATCCGTTCATGATGCGCCGAGTGTTTCCCTTACAATTTTGCTCACAAGGGCTCCGTCGGCCTTGCCTTTTACCTGCGGCATCAGAACGCCCATTACCTTGCCCATATCCTGCGGGGATGCGGCGCCGGTTTTAGCCACGGCATCTTCAACAAGTTGCCTGATTTCCTGTTCGGTCAGCTGCTTTGGCAGGTAGTTTTCGATGATGGCCAGTTCTGCCTCTTCAATGTCGGCAAGATCATCCCTCCCTGCATCCCTGAACTGCGTGAGTGAATCCTTACGCTGTTTGGCAGCTTTTACCAGAACATCAGTAGTAAGTTCATCGCTGAGGCTGACTGACTTGCCGCCTTTGCGTGTACTGATCTCTTTTTCGAGCAGTGACGCTTTGATTGACCTGAGTACCCTGGTAAGTGCTTCATCCCGGCTTTTCATGGCCCTGGTCAGATCATCCAGTATTTTTTGCTGCAAACTCATGATGGCCTCGTTGCTGGTTTCGGTTAATATATCTAAATGAGGACGTGATTGTCACCCTGTTGCAAAAAAAAAGGCTGTACCGGAAAACCTGCACAACCTTCTGAAACCGGTTATAATTAGAGAAACCGCTATTTTCTGTGACGCGCGATGAAGTCGTTCACTTTTTCGGCATCCACTACGGATTCGCGGAATCTGTAAACGCCGTTATCGGATTTGGATGACACGATAACCTTGGCCATTTTGCGCTGGGCAAGTTTGGCTGCAAGTACTTTGTCACCGAATGTCTGTTTCTTTGCCATGGATCAGTTTCCTATTTGATTTCCTTGTGTACGGTATGCTTGCGCAGATTGGAGTTGTACTTGCGCAGTTCTATACGACCCGTAGTCGTTCTGCGGTTCTTTGTGGTCACGTAGCGGGAGGTACCCGGAGCTTCTGTACACTCGAGTATGACCTGTATGCGGTTGCCTTTTGCCTTAGCCATGCTTGAATAGTGCTTTTAAACGGTTTTTCCGGCTTTTTTCAATACTGCCGAAATGCCGTTTTTGTTGATGGTGCGCAGGGTTTTGGAGGTCACCTTCAGGGTAACCCAACGATCCTCCTCAGGGATGTAGAATTTCTTTTTCTGCAAATTCAGATGAAACTTGTGTTTCGTCTTGTTATTTGCATGAGAGGACCGATAGCCATTTAAAGCTTTTGCCCCGGTTATATCGTCTCTGCGTGCCATTTGTGTTCAGTGGATAAATTGTTGATAGCTTTTTTGCGAAGACAACAAAGATAAATCTATTTTTAGTTCAATACAATACCATTTCACTGTAAAAATAGGGGTATTCATTTCTGCGCTTCTGTTTTTAAAAGAGTAAACAGCCATTCAGTTAATACAGCCCGGCACGCACATTTTTGAAATCTCAAAAAACGTACCAGAGCTCACATCTCAAATAAAGGCATTTGGTATGTATACTTGTTTTGAAATTGACGCTTATAGACGTATTTTAAGGCGCTTAAACAGCTCTTAAAATCAAATGTCAAGCCGTCAATTATTGAATGTCAAATCAAAAAGATAAATCCGAGTATAAAGCGTCCAATATCCAGGTTCTTGAAGGTCTCGAAGCTGTACGAAAACGCCCCTCAATGTATATCGGTGACACCAGCACCCGCGGTCTTCACCACCTCATCAACGAAGTCGTCGACAACTCCATCGATGAAGCCCTTGCCGGCCACTGTGATTTTATCACTGTGAAAATCCAGGAAGACGGCGGGATCACAGTCGAAGACAATGGCCGGGGTATTCCGGTTGATATCCACGAAAAAGCAGGCATTCCTGCCCTGGAGCTTGTACTAACCAAGTTGCACGCCGGCGGAAAGTTCGACAAAGACAGCTACAAGGTGTCGGGTGGCCTTCACGGAGTGGGTGTGAGTTGCGTAAACGCGCTGGCTACCTACTTTAAGGCGGAAGTTCACCGCGACGGGGAAATCCACATCATGGATTTTGAACGTGGTATAACCAAAACCCCTATCAAGAAGGTGGGAACGACCAGCAAAACGGGAACCATCATCACCTTTTACCCCGACCCCGAAATTTTCAAGCTTTCGGTCGAGTTTAAGTATGAAATCATCCTGGAAAGGATGCGGGAACTCGCATTTCTGAATCCCGAGATCACGGTCGAAATTATCGATGAGCGTGAAGATGAACCTCTAACCGAAACATTTCACTATGAAGGCGGCGTTATCGACTTTGTGCGCTATCTGGACGAAAACCGGGAATCGTTCATGGCTGCCCCGATTTTTGTTGAAGGCGAACTGGACAATACCCCGGTAGCCCTGGCGCTACAGTACAACCGGTCGTATACCGAGAATGTGCACTCCTATGTGAATAACATCAATACCCATGAAGGCGGAACGCATGTATCCGGCTTCAGAAGGGCCCTTACCCGCAGCCTTAAGAACTATGCTGACAAGAACAAGCTGATAAAGGGTAAAATCACGATTTCGGGTGAGGACTTCAGGGAAGGGCTCACCGCTGTACTCAACGTGAAGGTTGCTGAACCCCAGTTTGAGGGTCAGACCAAAACCAAACTGGGAAATTCCGAAGTTCAGAGCGCGGTCGAGATTATCGTCTACGAAAAACTGAATGAATATCTGGAGCAGAACCCCAAAATTGCCCGTACCATACTTGAAAAAGTAATCCTGTCGGCAGAGGCAAGGGAGGCGGCCCGCAAAGCCCGCCAACTGGTACAGCGCAAATCAGTAATGACCAGCGGTGGCCTTCCCGGCAAGCTGGCCGATTGCTCCATCAACGACCCCTCGCTCACCGAAATCTACCTTGTTGAGGGAGATTCGGCCGGCGGATCGGCAAAATCGGGACGTAACCGCAGCTTCCAGGCCATTCTGCCGCTGCGTGGCAAGATCCTGAACGTTGAGAAAGCAAGGATCAACAAAATTCTTGAAAACAATGAGATACGGGCAATGATTACCGCGCTTGGCGCAGGTGTTGGCGGCCCGGAAGAGTTTGAGGTTGAAAAAGTGCGCTACCACAAGATCATCATCATGACCGATGCTGATGTTGACGGCTCGCATATTCGTACACTGCTGCTCACTTTTTTCTACAGATATATGCACCAGCTTATCGAAATGGGCTATGTGTATATAGCCACTCCGCCCCTCTATAAAATTGCCTACGGCAAAGAGATCGAATATGCCTGGGATGACGGTACAAGAGACCAGATCATCAAAAAAATCAGAAAATTGGGTAAAAAGTTCGATGTTTCACGCTACAAGGGCCTTGGGGAGATGAACCCTGAGCAGCTCTGGGAAACAACCATGGATCCTGAAACCCGGACACTTCAGCAGGTCACCATCGAAAGTGCCGCATCGGCCGACCGGATGTTTTCGGTACTGATGGGCGACGCCGTGGAACCTCGCAGGGAATTCATCGAACGAAACGCTAAATACGCCAAACTGGACGTCTAATCGAGTTTTAAATTTTTATGGCAAGAGATAACATTATACAGGTCAGTATTGAAAATGAGATGCAGTCGTCGTACATCGACTATTCGATGTCGGTAATTGTATCGCGCGCCCTTCCTGATGTTCGCGACGGACTGAAACCGGTACACCGCCGGGCTCTTTACGGCATGAGCGACCTCGGTATGCTGCACAACCGTCCCTATAAGAAAAGTGCACGTATTGTTGGTGAAGTGCTTGGTAAGTATCACCCGCACGGCGACTCCGCGGTGTATGATACCATAGTACGGATGGTGCAGGAATTTTCGCTTCGCTACCCCCTTGTAGACGGCCAGGGCAACTTCGGTTCGGTGGATGGCGACTCTGCCGCGGCGATGAGGTATACGGAAGTACGCATGAAGCGTATTGCCGAGGAGCTTCTCAGCGACATCAACAAAAACACGGTCGACTATCAGCCCAACTTTGATGATACCCTGAGTGAACCCACGGTTATGCCGGGTATGCTGCCGAACCTGCTCATCAACGGATCGTCGGGTATTGCTGTAGGTATGGCGACCAATATGCCGCCACACAACCTTACAGAGGTCATTTCCGGCATTAAGTCCTACATCGATGATAATGATATCACGATAGCGGATCTGATGAAGCATATTACCGCGCCGGATTTCCCGACAGGTGGTATCATCTACGGCTACGAAGGTGTAAAGGATGCCTACGAAACGGGCCGTGGTAAGGTTATAATGCGTGCACTTGCCAATGTCGAAGAACTGCGCAATAACCGTGAGCAGATCGTGGTAACGGAAATTCCCTACCAGGTGAACAAAGCCACGCTTATTCAGAAGATTGCTGAGCTGGTACAGACGGAGAAAATTACCGAAATCTCCGATGTTCGCGACGAGAGCGACCGTGAGGGTATGCGGGTTGTAATCATGCTCAAAAGAGGTGCCGTACCGAGTGTGATACTGAATCAGCTCTACAAGTACACACAGATGCAGAGCACGTTCGGTGTGATAAACCTTGCCCTTGTAAAAGGCCGGCCGAAGGTGATGAATCTGAAGGAACTGATCCGCCACTATGTGGATCACCGTATTGAGGTTATCATCCGCCGTACCATTTACGATCTGGATCAGGCGGAAGCCCGGGCGCATATACTTGAGGGACTCAAAATAGGGGTCGACAATCTCGATGAGGTTATCAAAACTATCAGGGCCAGCAAGAATGTTCCTGAAGCTAACATCCAGCTTCGCAAAAAATTTGGCCTTACCGATCTGCAGGCGAAAGCCATTCTCGACATGCGTCTGCAGAAACTTACCGCACTTGAGCGCGACAAGATCGATCACGAGTATAAAGGAATCATCGAGCAGATAGTTGAGTATCGCAGGATACTGATGAACCGTGATGTACAGATGGAGATCATTAAAACCGAGCTGGATGAACTGAAAAGCCGCTATGGCGACGGACGCCGCACTCAGATCGTCTATTCGGCCGAGGATTTCAACATCGAGGATATGATCGCCGATGAGGACGTGGTTGTTACCATCTCCAACAATGGTTACATCAAACGAACTCCGATAAGCGGGTACAGGCGCCAGAAACGCGGGGGCACTGGAATGAAAGGGGCCACCACCAAAGATGACGAGTATATCGAGCATCTGTTTGCCGCAACCAACCACAATTATATCCTGTTCTTTACGGAGAAGGGAAAATGTTACTGGCTCAAGGTCTACGAAATTCCCGAGGGATCACGCCTTGGACGCGGTCGTGCCATCGTGAATCTGATTCAGATCGACAAGGATGACAGCATAAAAACCTTTGTGCCGGTCAAAACCATCGACGACGAGAAATACATCAAGAACCACTATATCATGATGGCTACCCGCAAAGGTACCGTCAAGAAAACACTTCTTGAGGCCTACAGCCGCCCGAGGAAAGACGGTATCATTGCCATCAATATCGATGACGACGACCAGCTTCTTGGTGCCGCACTGACCGATGGTAACTCAACGATTCTGCTTGGGGCCAAAAACGGTCGTGCAATCCGGTTTATGGAAACTGACGTTCGCGAGATGGGCAGAAATACACGCGGAGTTCGCGGCATAAGCCTCGATCACAAGAAAGATGAAGTGATCGACATGGTGGTCATCCAGAATATAAACGAAACATCACTGCTTTGTCTTTCCGAACACGGATATGGCAAGCGCGGGAATGTGGTTGATTACAGAGAGCAGGCCAGGGGCGGCAAGGGCGTTATAGCACTCAAGCGTACTACCAAAACAGGCGACCTCATAGCGCTTAAAGCCGTAAGCGATGTTGACGATCTGATGATTATCACCCACAACGGAAAGATTATCCGTATGCACTGCAAGGACATACGGGCTATCGGAAGGAATACGCAGGGCGTCAGAATGATGCGTCTGGCCGAGGGCGATTATATATCTGCGGTAACCCGTGTAGCCAGGGAAGAATCAGTCGTTGACGACGATAATGGCGAGGAAAACGGTAACGGTCACGACGATGAAAACGGAGGTCCGGATACACCCGCAGACGACAGCCAACTTGATATGGAAATATGATGTATATATGCTGGATATAAGATGGGTGGTAAGTTCAGGTTTTTCTCAAATAGCTTGTTTCGAATTAGGGAAGTACGGAACAAGTGAACAACAGAATTTGGAAGTGAACTGAGAACTGCCCCCGTCAATCTGAACGCAGTGCCGGCGAAGCCGGTACGAAGTCGAAGAATCTGTGCCGCATCCGTGCGGCACAAGACAAGCTTCAAAAACTACACTGGCATCACAATCACTACTCCCCTAATCCGACTCAATCTCACCTAACATCCTGTGCAGCAATGTCTTACGGCGTTTTATCAACTTCTTGGGACCTACTATTTTTACATCATCGGGAAACTGGAGCAGCCATCGGTTCAGAAAATCCAGATTGTCGAACCTGAATCGAATCCTGTACTGAAACTCATCGTACTCTTTTTCCTCGATTATTAAAGCCGGCAATTTGGCCTTGAAATTAGGTACGGTCTCGCGGTTAACAAGCAGGTCGGCGGTGAACGCTTTTTCACCCAGGCGGTAGATCAGTTCTTCAGGACTAAACTTTCCGGGCATAAAGGTTTCTTTCTGTATCAGTACATCACTCATGCGGTCGAGTATGAAATTCCTAATGTCCTTGCGTGAGTGATCAAATCCAAGAACGTTCCAGTGGTCGCCGTAATGGACCAGCAGATAAGGATCAACAACGCGGTCTTTTGACCTGATTTTCTTTTTGTCGAAATAGGAGAAGCGTATGGAATTCTTTTCGGTGATGGCATTACAAATTACAAACCAGTTGCCACCGCGCTTCGGTAATACATCGGGTTTGCTGAACGGATCGACGATCGCTTTTGATTCGAGTTCATTGATGAAGTTTTTAAGATGAGGCGGGACCACGCTTTGTATTTTCATCTCAACTTCCCGGGCATCCTCAATCATTGTTTCATCCACCTGCGATTTTACGAACGATAGTCCCACAATTACTATGGCCATCTGTTTCGGTGTAAACATTAGCGGCGGTACGTTGTATCCTTTCATGAGGCCGTAACCGGTGTTTTGTTCATGGGTTACAGGTACCTCTATCTCCTGCAAAGACCGCATATCCCGGAAAACTGTTCTCCGGCTTATCCCAAAATAATCCGCGATATCATTTACCGTCAGTTTCCTGTTTGACTGCAGCAGGAGCAGTAGTTTAAGTCGTCTTTCAGCGCTGTTCATAAATATTTTGTTGGTTAAAATCCACGGTAGATAAGCATGAACAGGGCAATCAGGCAAATTAATTCCGGATTATTTATGGGTTAATCTTATCATATTTACCCTTAAAGGCTATGGTAATGTTTTTGCAATACAAACAAGAGTGGTTCAGGCATGATCCAATATTGGCAGGAGGTTACTAGCAGTCAATGAATTCTGCACTATCTTAATATGATTGCCTGTTTTTCTTTTACCTTGTCTGCCCTATGCTTCCGCCTGCGCATATTGGTTACCAGCTAAAGTTGCAACCGCAATTACTGGTTTCAGGCTAAACAGCGCCTATGTTTCACGTGAAACATGTAAAAGCACCTTGGACTCATAAAAAGGATGCTGTATCCCGGGTGTGAATTGATAGGTTGTAAGTTTAAGATCGTCGCTGTCGGCAGGGAGTTCTTCGGCAAAAGGCAGACCTTTGAGCATTAATATGTCTGTCCAGTGCAGGTGGTCTGTCAGGCTTAGCAGTTCCGATATTTTAAACGCATGTTTACTTACGATCAGATAGGGAGTATCGACCGGCATAAAATCATCGATATCAATGTATTCCACATCAACATGCGGAATACCGGGAAGCCCGCCTCCGGTACCCACGTCAATTATGGAGGTGAACCGGTTGAAAACCGGGGCACATGAACAGAGCAGTGAATGGCGGAGATGTTCCCTCAAATCGTTGTCTGAGATGGCACGGCTGAAGAGATTAACCCGCTGGTTCCACCACTTTATCCGCTCGAGATATTGTTCCAGTTTGGATTTATTCTTTTCGAACAAATCCTGAATCTGCTGAAATGTTTCACGTGAAACATTGACGGTATGTGATTGCGGGCTCACGGGGAAAATGGTTGTGGTGGTGGTTAAAACTTCAATTTACACACATAATAAGAAGGGAAAAAACGTGATTCAGTTAATTATTCCCTCGGAAATACCGTATTTTTTTGGTTCTGGTCTGAATGTTATCCGTTTGCCGGCGAACAAAGAAAGACTGAGAGATCGGGTTCGGTTTAATTTTTCAGATAGACCATAAGTACAGCAAGATCGCTGGCAGAGACACCGCTTATTCGTCCTGCCTGACCGATAGTCTCCGGCTGAACCTTGCTGAGCTTGAGGCGCCCTTCTGTGGACAGACTTTTAATTCGGGTATAATCCAGGTTTGTTGGTATGACCATGCTCTCTTTCTTGTTCAGCTCCTCGGCCATCTCGAACTCCTTCTGGATGTATCCGGCGTATTTGAACCGGATTTCCAACTGCTCAATTTCGTCGCGGTCGTTTGTGATGGCATATACCGATTCTCTGAGATTTTCATCCGCTTCGATCATATCGAAAATGGAAATCTGGGGACGGGTAATCAGTTTAGGGAGCTTCATAGTCTGACGAAGGGGGGTTGTCTCTCTGGATTCGAGGAGCGGATTGTACACTTCGGGGCGGACGCTGTAATCGGTTAGAAGATCGTGAAGTTTGTCGATATTCTCCTTTTTCAGGGTGAACCGTTGCATGCGTTCTTCCGTAACAATTCCCATCCGGTATCCGATTTCGGTGAGCCGCAGGTCGGCATTGTCCTGCCTCAACAGTATGCGGTGTTCGGCACGGGATGTGAACATGCGGTAGGGTTCATCGGTACCCTTGCTGACCAGGTCATCGACAAGAACGCCGATATACGCTTCCGACCGTTTCAGTACAAGTGCCTCCTGCCCGGCCACTTTGCGGGCTGCGTTAATTCCGGCCATCAGGCCCTGGCAGGCCGCTTCCTCGTAACCGGTGGTACCGTTGATCTGACCGGCAAAAAAGAGGTTGGAGAGGATTTTGGTTTCCATGCTCCGTTTTATCTGATGCGGAGGGAAAAAATCGTACTCAATCGCATATCCGGGACGGATCATAAAGGCATTCCCGAACCCGGGTATGGTACGCAGGGCATTGTACTGAACATCTTCAGGAAGGCTTGTGCTGAATCCGTTCAGATACATTTCGTAGGTATCCCATCCCTCCGGTTCCAGGAAAAGCTGATGCCTGTCTCTTTCGGCAAACCGGTTGATCTTGTCTTCGATACTCGGACAATACCGCGGTCCGGTCGATTTTATCCTGCCATTGAACATGGGACTGCGGTCGAACCCTGTGCGAAGTACGTCGTGAACGTCGTTGTTGGTATAGCCGATCCAGCAGGTCATCTGTTTGGCGGCGGGTGGCAGGTCATCTGTCAAGAAGGAAAAAGGCTGCGCATCTTCATCACCGTACTGCACTTCCAGCTTGCTGTAATCAATGGTACGTCCGTCGATTCGGGGAGGGGTGCCGGTTTTCAGCCGGCCGGAAATAAAGCCATATGTTTCCAGGCACTCCGTTATCCCGGTCGATGCCCGTTCGCCGGATCGTCCGCCGCCGTACTGCTTTTCTCCGATATGGATGATGCCGTTGAGGAATGTTCCGCTGGTTACAATAACTGTATGGGAAAGAAGCTGCTGACCGCTCTGGGTCTCAACTCCGTAAACCTCCTGCTTGTCATTCACAAGAATGGATGTAACATTGTCCTGGCGGAAGTAGAGGTTCTCCTTTTTCTCCAGTTCTTCGCGCATGATCCGGGCATAGAGGGCCCGGTCATTCTGCGACCGTGGGCTCCACATGGCTGGACCCTTGCTTCTATTCAGCATCCTGAACTGTACACCCGAACGATCGGAAACTATACCCGACAGACCGCCGAGTGCGTCAATTTCCCTCACCAGCTGCCCTTTGGCTACTCCGCCCATGGCAGGATTACAGGACATCTGACCGATGGCATTCAGATTCATCGTGATCATCAGTGTTTTGCAGCCCATCTGTGCAGAAGCCGCAGCTGCCTCACTGCCGGCGTGGCCGCCGCCGATTACGATTACATCAAAATGCGAATAAAGGGAAGACATGTAAGTGTTTGATTTTTATTATCATGCCGCTCTTATATTTGAACGGCGCACGGATATGCATTAACTGAAAAGCCGTATTTATATTGTGTTTACAATAGATGAAAATACGGCTTTTTCAATTCATTTCAGATTTCCGGTACAGACGATCTGTTTATACCGGTGTCAACCCCATATCAGAATTTCTGATAGCGGTTGAACCAGTCGAGTCCGCTGGTCAGTTTTCATATAGCGTTGAACCAGTCGAACCCACTGGTCAGTTTTTCAGATAACGGTTGAACCAGTCGAGTCCGCTGGTCAGAATTTCTGATAGCGGTTGAACCAATCGGGAACCATGGTCAGTTTTTCAGATAATGGTTGAACCAGTCGAGAACCCTGGTCATATAATCGATCTGGTGTGAACGCTCCAGCAAACCATGTGGCTCACGGGGGTACATAACCAGCCCTGTCGGTATTTCCCTGATCTTCAAAAAGTTGTACAATTGCAGCGACTGTTCGGGATGGACGCGGTCGTCGGCAAGTCCGTGCGCAACAAGGATGGGGGTTGAAGCGTGTTCGAGATGTGCAACAGGTGAGCGGTCCCAATACTGACCGGGATTGTCGAACCACCAGAGGTCCCAGTGTACGTCCGACATTTCGTGGGGGATGTCGGTTGTTCCGGTAAAGGATATCCAGTTGGAAAGGCCGGCAAAGGTGATGGCTGCAGCA
>JAIVHB010000019.1:0-1044 GCA_020201275.1 Rhodothermaceae bacterium
CGGAGTCGAAACTTCCGTTGCCGGTCCGGTAGGCCACAAGCGCCTCCGCCTGCTGAGGCCGTATGCCCGGTATCATCATCAGCTGATCGATCGAAGCGGTATTCACATTCACCGGATTGGTGAGCAGTTCCTCAAAATAGTCGATCAGTCCGGCGGCATCATCCTCATCTTCCAATGAGTCCGTCATATTCAGGACCACATCCGGCAGATCCTGTGCGCTGGCCGGACGGGTGCATCCGGCGTACATCAGAAGCAGAAAGGTCAGCAGTATTGTGATGGGAATCAGGAGGGATTTTGATACCTCTGTTATCCCCCAAACACCTGGAACCTCAGTAACCTCTGAAATCCCGATAACATCTGGAACCTCAGTAACCCCGGTAGCATCTCTAACAACGTCTATATTTATTTCATCCATTTTTATGACAGTTCCTTTCAGAGCATCACCGACAGCTCGACCGAGGGTGTCCAACCGAGGTCGGGGTGGTTCATGACCGAGACGGAGGTTTTTACCGGATGCAGCCTGATGCCGATTCCCATGTTGAACTGTTCTGGTCCGGTCATGGCCCCGGAGCGCAGGTCCAAAAAGGGAACGGGAGTGTATTCGGCCCCCATCCTCCAGGAGACGGGAAACCGGTTGTCTTTGACGGCGGCAC
This sequence comes from Rhodothermaceae bacterium, assembly GCA_020201275.1. Lineage (GTDB taxonomy): Bacteria > Bacteroidota > Rhodothermia > Balneolales > Cyclonatronaceae > RECM01. The sequence goes on from JAIVHB010000019.1 coordinate 654, forward strand.
CTGCCAGGGTGAGCTGGCTGAGTACCCTCCAGGCGATCCCCACCGACGATACCACAGGCAGGGGTTCACGGCTTTCCCCGATTGCCGATCCCGTGGCATTGCTCACTACGCCCGCTATGCTGATGCCGCCTCCCGCATGCAGAATCAGTCCTGCATCCACGAGCAGGGCGGAGGCGCTGGAGTAGTTTTCGATGGATATGTGCCGCCATTCGGCTGCTATACCGGCCTGCAGGGCTGCATCCTGCAGGGTGAACGGAATATTGAGACCCAGGCGGAATCCCGATTCGCGGTATTTGTCGAAGCCATAGGTGAAAGCACCCATACCGGTACGAACTTTGAATATGCCGGCCGATGCCGAGACAGCGGTTTCGGTGAGCTCGCTGAACCCGAA
>JAIVHB010000019.1:1081-23162 GCA_020201275.1 Rhodothermaceae bacterium
CCGAAAAACGAAACCGTGATGCCGCTGTCGGGCAGGGCTGCGGGATTGTTAAATACGGCCCAGCTGTCGTGAACGGAGAGGAAGCCTGTTCCTCCCATGGCCATCGAACGGGCCCCGTATCCGGTCTGCGCATCGGCCGGCGGGGTGATCATGAACAGCATCACGGTCATGAAACGGAGCGCCGGAAAGTGTGCTTCAGTAAACATCCGCAGAAAAGATGAAGCTGAGCGAAAAATTTGGTACGTTTCGGACGATATTTTCGTTTTCAGTCTGTACCCATGAAAAAAATGCATCCCATACATAGCGTTTCCCTGTTTTTGGTCTCTCTGATGATGCTCGCCGGTTCGCCTCGCGTGAGTGCCCAGGAGCTGAACGTAACGGTCGATGTTAATAAGAGCCAGATAAGCAGCTCGGCTTACGACTATCTTGATGAATTGGCACCGGTAATCAGCAGATATCTGAATGATTACATGTGGACCGACAACAATTTCCAGGAGGATGAGCGCATAAATGTGAATGTGCAGATCGTGCTGACCAATGTGGACAACAACGCGAATTTCGATGCCAACCTGATCATCACCAGTTACCGGCCGATATACAACTCGCGGGCGCAGACCCCGCTTCTTATAATCAGTGACGATGCATGGCGCTTCAATTACACGCGGAACCGGAATATCGTGCGCGACCAGATGCAGTTCGATGATATCGCATCGGTGCTCGATTTTTATGCCTACATGATTCTGGGCTACGATTACGATTCATTTTCGGAGCTGGGCGGCACCCCGCATTACCGGAATGCCCAGCAGATTGTGGAGATCGCCCAGAATGCCGCCAGTACGGGTTGGGCAAGTTCGGGCAGCCGGAGAAACCGCTATCAGCTGATCACGCAGATGATGGCCCCGAGCTACGAAGGTTTCAGGAAAGCCTTCTATCAATACCACAGGTTGGGGCTGGATCAGTTCCTGAACAATCAGGACGAGGCGAGGGCGCAGATTCTCGAGGCTCTGGCCGTTATGAGGGCGACCCAGCGCCAGAATACGGAAAACTACCTGTTTGATCTGATGTTCAGTACTAAATACCGGGAGATGACCGCCATATTTCTGGATGCAGAAACCAGCCAGAAGCTGGATGCCTATAATCTGCTGGTAGAGCTGGACCAAAGCCACATGACCGAGTACGAAAAGCTGCAATAGGAGTAGTGAGACGGGAGATAACGTCATGCTGAGCGCAGTCCTGAGCGTAGCGAAAGACGAAGTCGAAGCGCGTGGGGGCTTTTTAAAAAGCCCCCGGATGGAGCCACTGGTGGGGATTTTTTACTCGCAAAATGAGCAGTGCCCGGCACTGCTCACATACTTCGACTACACTCCACTTTGTTCCGCTGCGCTCTGTATGACGTAAGACGCTCCGCTGTGCTTTTGACGTATTACGCTCCGCTGCGCTCTTGGCGCCCGGACCGGCAAAATCACAGAGTTGTTACTGAATTGCACATTCCTTATGCTATCGCGATCCTGATTCCCAAAGCTACCGCGTCCCCGAATTCTAAAGCCGATTTTTTGTGAGTGACATTCAAAACGAAAAAGATAAAACCACCCTGGCAGAAGTGCTTGTATGGGCTCGGCCGATGTAGTTCCCGGGGTGAGTGGCGGTACCATGGCTCTGATTCTTGGAATTTATGACAGGCTGATCAACGCGATTAAAAGTTTTGATTACCCGGCACTGAAAGCGCTGTTCCGTTTCGATCTGAAAGAGGTACTGGGGGAGGTTCACTGGTTTTTCATGGCTGCTCTGCTGGCAGGCATTCTGTCGGCCGTTCTTTTCTTTACCAAAATTGTTCCGCTGCAGGTGCTGATGTACTCGCATCCGGAACTGATCTACGGACTCTTTTTCGGTCTCATCGTCGGATCGGTTTTTTTGCTGTTATTTTCATATCCCGCATTTAACTACCGCTATTTTCTGCTGCTGGTTGCGGGGTGCGTAGTGGGTTACAAGGTAGTGACGATGGTACCGACCGACACACCTGAAAATGCCGTCTTCGTGTTCATCAGCGGGTCAATTGCCATTACAGCGATGATCCTGCCGGGCATATCCGGCTCATTCATGCTGCTCATCCTGCGGAAATACGACTACATACTGGGAAGTTTCGGCAAACTGGGCACCTCCGATACCCTTGAGGCCTTCGGGGTACTCATTCCGTTCGGCCTTGGAATGATTACCGGGATTGTACTCTTCTCGCGCATCCTCTCCTGGCTGCTGAAGTGGTCGTACTGGGGCACCCTGAGTGTACTCATCGGGTTCATGGCCGGTTCGCTCTTCGTGATCTGGCCCTACCAGGTGCGCGACTATACCGAATCGGTGCGCACCGAGGAGGTGGCCCTTGATTCCGCCATAGTCCGCGATCTGCAGCAGGAACCCATGGAGGCCGCTCCCCCCGATTACTACCGGCTGGGAGAGATTGTGAACCCGCAGGCGCCGGAAATTGAACAGCGCATTGTTGTTGAGCATGTACGGTTCAAACTCATATCCAGCAAACCATTCATCCCTGATTACCGGAATCCCGACAACGACGGCCGCCTGTCGGATGGCCGGAATGCATTTTACGAAGGCATCCTGATGATGTTTGCATTCAAAGGTGAGTGATGCTCATGTACAATTTTCCACTCTCCATCTTCTGTTTTGACAAACACCAAACTGATCTGATCATTAATTACAGCAACGTTTTCTTCAAACCTGAGATGAAAATCTGAATGAAAGGTTACAACAGCTACATTTCCGTAATAAACAGCAACTTTCATATCATTAGCGTCCATTCTTACAGCTTCTGTAACGCTTCCAAACACTTCGCGTTCAAATGCTTCATTTTCCTCTCCGCCATTGCGGGGAGCACCTTGTTTAAATTCAGTAAACTTTGGTCCGTAAGCATGGAAAGAAATTAATTTGTCTACATTCCCCTCTTGAACACTTTCAACAATTTCGCCCCATGTTTCTAATATTTCAGCCTTTTCTTCAGGGTATTCATTCGTAATAACATCTCCGGATTGAGCCTTAATAGTTGTTACTCCCCAACCGAAGAGCAGGATACATATCAGAGAAATTTTAAATAAACCGTTCATAACAATCACCATTTAGAGGGTAAAAATGTATGTTGGTTCATATATACTACCGCACAGATTACCCTTCCACCTCATTTGTTCCAAAAAATGTAACATTTGTTGCATGAGTCGAAATAGCAAACTTAATTCGCTTATAAAGACTTTCTTCACTTCCCTTGATTGCTATTGGTAGCTATACAAAACTCCAGGCTAATCGATTACTTTTGAAGCTTTAACCCTATACTTATCCCGGAAACATTTTGAAAAGTAGGAGGGACTGCTGTAACCGATTTCCAGGGCAATTTCAGAAAGGTTGTATCTGTTTTCTTTGATTAATAAGAGGGCTCTATTCAAGCGTATATCACGAATAAATGCGACCGGCGAACGACCGGTAACGGCTGTAACTTTCCTGTAGAGCTGGGTACGGCTGGTGCCGATGCTCCGGCAGAGCTTTTCAACGTTAAACGCATGGTTGGAGACATTTTTCTCGGTGATGTCAAACAGTTGTTCAAGAAATTCTTCATCTGCCGTTTTGATCACTTTTAATGCTGAAATGCTTTTATGATTATACTCCATAGCACTCAATTTTCTAACCATATTCGATGCAACAATCTCTCCTTCATTGGCAATTAAACAGAGCCGTCGTGCAAGCCGGATCGTTTCTCCAATGAATTGATCACTCATGGTAACCGGTTGTCTGCCGCCGAGCCCCATTTTGAATGTAATATTCCAGGAATCATCCTCCGGGCTTTCCTTCCGTTTTAATATCTCTTTTTGAATCTCAAGGGCACAACCCATTGCTTCTTCGGCTTGAGTAAAGACGCACAGGATTCCATCATTATTACCGTCTTTAACCTCTCGTCCCTCGTAAGAAGGAAAAATTTGCCGTATCAGTTTTTTGGGATTATCAGGATAAATCAATCTGCTCAAATCATGTGAACTGGCAGCTTTTGTTATTCCCCATATATCAATCGCAAGTACAAACCGGAAGGCATTATCTAAACCACCGTCTTTTCCTACTACAATCCCATCATCGAGCTGATGAGATTCACCCATAAATAGCTTATAAAAACCACTCTCAACCCTTAAAATATTGCAGGCGATATTGCCATAGGCTTCCTGGTGAACTCCTTCACAGGCCTCCTTATCAGGCGCCTCAATTAGACAGAATATTGTTCCGGCCTCCTGGTTTACCCAAAATTGAATGTATTTGACGCCGTATTTATCCTGAACGGATCTATCAGCCATACGACCCAGTTTTACCGCATCGATGTCAATGTCGGAAATCATATGGTAATCCATGAATAAAGGCATAAGAAAAGTAGTCTATAAAGGAATGACTATTTCAAATTAAGAAAAACTATGAGAAATCAAACTGTTGTATTCTATAGGTATAGCTAATTACTGCAGCGGTACCATCAGATCGGAGTAAGTGTACCAGAACAACTCGTGCACCAATACGGATTTAAGCCATAGGCCGTGCTACTGAATGTACTGGCTCACAGATCACCGGGCATTGATCCGAAGTCTCACATCTCACGTGCCTCGACAACAGCTTCATCGCTACGCTTTTCAGCTTGTGCCCGGCATGACGATGTCTGATGTCTCTTGTCTGATATCTCACGTCTCATGTCTCAAATCACTTTTACATTCCCCGAATAAACCTTAATATAAGTACAGTATACGTATTCACTAAGCGGGTCAAAACCATGTTAAAACTCAGGAAATTATTAGTACCGACCGATTTCTCAAAGGGGGCCAGAAGCGCGTATCCCTATGCCGGGGCCCTTACGAACAGGTTCGGGGGAAAAATCGATTTTATTCACATTATTCCGATGCTCAAATACCTGAATGAAAGTATTTCCAGGCTCGGATTGCCGCTCGATATGGATAAAGATGTCTATCCTCACATACAGACCGAGGCCATGGCCCGGCTGAAGGAGGAGCTGAAGGTAAGTGTTCCGGATTCGGCCAGGGGAGAGGCCATAATCAAGGTGGACCGCAAAGCCAGCGACACCATCATCGAGTATGCGGCCAAAAAAGAGTACGACCTGATTGTTATGGGTGCCAGAGGCTCGCATGAACACGATCTGTTCAAGGGCAGCATCACCGAAAAGGTGATCCGCGGTTCGTCGGTGCCTGTACTGACCGTGCACAACGGTCTGAGCAACCGGGGCATAGAGCGCATCCTCGTTCCCACCGATTATTCCGAGCTTTCGTTTAAATCGCTCACCTATGCCGTTTCGATGGCGTCGAACCTGGAAGCCGAAATCACTCTGTTCCATGTCGTTGAGCTGTATGGATCGGCATCCGAAAACGATTCCCGTAATCCCGGTATGGACGAAATTGAGGCCATCCGCGACAATCTGACCGCCAAGGTCAGAAAGCATATTGATCAAAATATGCTGGGCGATGAGAGATGGACACTGACCGGGGAGGGTGACAAACTCTATCTGAAGCCGGAGAAGAATGATGACGGCCGGAAGATCGCCTTCAATGTACTGGTGAAAAAAGGGATCGGCGCACACTACGAAATTGTGGAGCTGGCCGACGAGGAGTCCGACCTGGTGGTTATGGCCACCCACGGGCGCAGCGGACTTTCGCACCTGTTCCTTGGATCGACCACCGAGAAAGTGATCATGAGTTCACGGGTGCCGGTGCTTACCATCCGCCCTGAGAAAAAGGCCAGGTAAAGACAATTACACCCCGTCATGGTGAGCGCAGTCCCGGTTAACCGGGACGAAGTCGAACCAAGTGTGCCGTGCCAGGCACGGCACACAGGCAAATCGCAATTTGACAGGGAGCCCGCCATCAGGCGCTTTTTACCCCACCACCCGGACCGGAGTATACTGCTACTGCACACCCCTTGTAAGCTGCCGTTCAGTAAAGTACTGATCGGGGATGGGTTCGTTGAATGTGCGTCCGCTCCATCTAAGCTCCGTTTTGCGACCGGTTTTCAGGTCTTCCATGGTCATCATTCCGGCGCGCCAGAGGTTTTCGAGCACCTCGCTGTAGTCTGTGGCTGTAAGCCGCTTGACCACCTCACCCGCGGTGTTGATATATTCTGCCATCAGCAGTTTGTAGTGTTCCGGGTGGATGTGGAAAAGGATGTGGTCATACTGTGAATCGTTGGTTTCGAGGTCCTCATAGGTGAAATCACTGCCCATGAAACGCTCGCCCCGCTGTGATCCTGAAATGATCTGCACACGTCCGAGGGCGGGAAGCCACAACCGCTGGGTTTCCGTGCCGCCCTCGCTGGTTGTGAGCAGACCCGTACCACGCACATCGGCCGGGGCGTTAAACACGATCAGGGTTTTTGACACGTCGCCATCGGAATAATCGTAGGATGTCATGTTCCTGACCCGGGTGCGCCCGCGGTTATCGTGAATCGTCATTTCAAGGGTACTTGTTTCATAGGTGATGGCCCGGCGGCGGCGGTCCAGTTCCTCGAAGATTTCCCGGGCTTCCGGATCATCGCGGAGATCCTGGGAGGCGAGTCCGGCGGGAAGGGTCAGAATAAGCGCAAAAATGATACAGATAACTTTTATGTGTTGGTGAAGTGATTTCATATGGAAGTGTGTCGGAAGTGATGTCGTTTTGATGTGAGGTTGTTTGTAAGGAAGTGAGGTTGTTTGTAAGGATGTGAGGTTGTTGAATGTGTATTGAACGTAACGAACACTCATCAGCAATTATTCGACCAGTGGTCAATTGCAAAAACGCGTTATAGCTAGTAACACCGTCGGGCCTGTCAGGCATTCCAAATATAAAACTCAACCAACAAAAGGACTGGGATTTCAGTCAGTTCAACAGCTATATCACTGATCAGCTACTGGTTGGTAAAAAGTCGCGTCAGGCGAACCCGGAAATGCTTTCGGTCAAATCGACAGCGTTAAACCAATGGTTCCCAATACGCTTCAGGAGAAGTCAGGCCCATGATTTTGCATTTTTTACATAATCTATCCTCCGATTTTTTTGAATCCATTGAATTATCCTGTATTGTTGTCCGTTTAAATTCCGGCTTAACCCATGAATTTTACTCACAGGAATGCACAGGAATGCACAGGAATAAAACAGCGTATCTGATTGCGGTCGTTTTTGTAGCTGGATTGGTCGGTACCGGATGCTCATCAACGGAGCCGGTTACCGAGATCAGGCAGCCGCAGCAGGATATGTCGGACAGGGAAGCACTCTTCTGGTCAAACCGGGAAAGTTCACGCACGAACTATACCGAGGCCGATGTCGATTTTATGACGAAGATGATAGCGCACCACGCCCAGGCCCTGGTGATGTCTGCCTTGGCCCGCGGTTCCGCTCATCAGCATTCAGGCCGGCAGCAGGCTGCTGATATGCCCGGAATGCTGAGCTGGGAACAGCTCGAAGAACTTGCAGCATCCAAAGGCAGCGATTTCGACCGGTCTTACCTCACCTTCATGATTCAGCACCACGAGGGAGCCGTGATTATGGTGCAGGAACTGTTCAGTACCAACGGCGCTGCGCTTGATGTGGAAATATTCCAGCTGGCATCCGAAATTAACGCAGAGCAGATTACCGAGATTGAGAGAATGAAACAGATGCTCGAAACCATGTCGCACAAATAAATAATAAACAACGAACAATTACATGAGATATACAGATAACTACAACAGGAAAGTCAGGATAACCGATGCCGGACTGTACAGGCTGCCGCTTCTGATGGCTGGAGTCATTTTGTTCATTTTTTCAGGCTGCTCATCTTCCGAACAGGTTCAGGTACAGCAGAACCTTTCTCCAGCCCTGATGCCAGTAAGCGAAATTCAGGCTCCACATCCGGATCCGAGGGTGGGACTATCACCCGGAGTTTTTGACGCAGAAGAGGCCATCTGGAACCTGCGGCTGATTTCCACGACCCCACCGCCCGACAATTTTGTGGGCTCTACGGCAACCGATCTGGCCTTTAAGGGCAATTATGCCATTCAGGGCGATTATAACGGTTTCATGGTGTGGGACATTTCCGACCCTGAAAATCCGGTACTAGTGGTCGATTTTCTTTGTCCCGCGTCTCAAAGTGATGTTTCGGTGTACGGCGACCTTCTGTTCGTATCGGGTGAGGGGCTGGAAGGCCGCCTTGATTGCGGCATAGATGCACCCCGCACCGCAGTCAGCGAAGTGCGCCTGCGCGGCATCCGGATATTTGATATCTCTGACATCCGCAACCCCAGGTACGTCGCCAATGTGCAGACCTGCCGGGGATCACACACCCATTCTGTTCTGGTGGACCCGAACGATGATGAAAATGTGTATGTCTATGTTTCCGGATCGGCACCCGTACGGCCCGAAGACGAGCTTCCGGGATGTTCGAGCGCGCTTCCAGATGATGATCCTAACAGCGCCCTGTTCCGGATAGAGGTGATAAAGGTACCCCTGGCAAACCCAGAACTGGCGGCCATCGTCAACTCTCCACGTATATTTGAAGATCTGACTGCGCCGCCTACACACGGACCCGCACCCGATGATATGGCTGTTATAGAAAGGGCGCGTGCCCGGGGCGCGTTTGTCGGCAATTTTAACGGCACCCCGAGGGTGCTCAACTCCGGCATGGTGAGAAGGTACCTGACCAGAATTGTGGAGGAACGGGGCGGTACCGGAGATCCGACGGCAGCCGACAGTGCGGCGCTCAGAGAGCGTCTGCCGGAGTTTATTGCTGAAATCACGAGACTGCGCGGCCGGGGACTTTCAGGCCGCGGACCAAATCAGTGCCACGACATCACACTGTATCCCGAACTGGGCATCGCCGGCGGGGCCTGCGAAGGCTACGGGCTGCTGCTCGATATATCCGATCCGGCAAACCCTGTGCGGATCGACGCGGTGGCCGATTCCAATTTTGCATACTGGCATTCGGCATCCTTTAATAACGACGGCACCACAGTCATATTCACGGATGAGTGGGGCGGGGGCACACAGCCAAAGTGTCGTGCAGCCGATCCACTCGAATGGGGAGCGAATGCCATCTATTCCATAAAGGACGGGAAGATGGAATTTCAGAGCTATTTCAAGATGTCGGCCCCCCAGACCACGATGGAGAATTGTGTGGCTCACAACGGATCCCTCATTCCAATACCTGGCCGCGATATCATGGTGCAATCCTGGTACCAGGGCGGCATCAATGTGTTTGATTTCAGCGATCCGGCAAATCCCGTTGAGATCGCCTATCACGACCGGGGCCCCATCAGCCTCGACCGGCTCGAAACCGGAGGGAGCTGGTCAATTTACTGGTACAACGGCGTGCTGATTAACTCCGAAATTTACCGTGGTCTCGACATATTTGAACTATTGCCCGGCGATCACATAACCGAAAACGAGATAGCTGCGGCCAATACGGTGCAGATGAACTACTTCAATCCGCAGGGGCAGCCAAAATTTGCCTGGCCGGCATCCTACGCGCTGGTACGGGCGTATGCCGACCAACTGGAGCGAAACCGGGAGGCCGACATGACCACACTTCAGATGATCCGGACGGGAATCATTGAAGCGGAACGAGCCGGCAGTGCCGGGAAAACGAGTGTGCTGAGCCGTCTGGCCGCTGAAGTTGAAAACAGGGCCGGGTCTACCGGAAACCCGGATAAAATGGCGCGAATCGCGACTGCACTCAAAGAACTTGCGACCGCTTCGTAACAGCAGCATGCAACATGCGCTTCGTGAGAGGCAGCCTGCACTACGAACGGGATTGATTTCGTCATTACAAACCGGCGGATTGTCGTTTCAAACAGACAATCCGCCGTTTGTTTTAGATTCAGTTAACGGGCCGTATAGTACTACGGTCTTCAGGCATCCGTTTTTTCCACCCTTGTGATTGTAAACACATATGATTTGGCTTATATTTGAAAGCTGATGACAAATCGGGCCTGTAGCTCAGTGGTTAGAGCAGTCGACTCATAATCGATTGGTCGGGGGTTCAAATCCCTCCAGGCCCACATTTGACCCGTAAAAATCAATTATTTAAAGGGCCTATTTATATTTCTCAGGAAGTACACAGGTACAACAAATTCTGATTTGGCCCTTTTTAATAAAATATAAAAATTCAAGGGCGTCCCTTCATAAATGGCATTACTCTTATATATACACTGTTGGCTAGCCCGGCGGTGTAGTTCCGGTCTATTTTAGCCCCTCTTTACCGGGGCAACCTGCGCTGCATTTCCGTGCGAGATTGAAAATCATGTGTGCTCCGTATGAACTCAGACTTCTGTAAAAAATTCTGAACACTTTTCTGTGGTAAATTTTCGTCAGCAAGAAAAGTCATTTATTGAATTTAAACCGAATGTTCAAAGATTAAACCGTCGCAAATTTCACGCAGCCCGATCGCTGGCGTCGGCGCACCCTGCTGACAATGGACCAGCAGGCTTTTTATTTAGAGACAGGGGTGTTACATGGCATAATCAGGATGCTTCATATCATGGCAGAGTGCGGACGAGTAAAAAATTGCACAATTATTGCAATTACTATGATGGACAAGAGCGCATCTTATGCAATAATATGACACTGACGGTAGAAGCATTATAGCACGTATCCTAATGTTTTCGAACCATAAATATCAATTGGCACTGAAATAATGGAAGGATAAACCGGTGCCGGAATACTTGCATAATGATGCAAAATAAGTACAAAATTCATGAGAATTAATTGCATTATCTGAATTTATATCGTATAGTGCCAAAAGGTTACTAAACTGAATCAGCATCACCTTTTAACACCGCCGGTCTTGATGACCGGTATTCATTCTGCGGGGTTTTGTATCACGTTCTGGAAGCGTTTCCCGAACAACCACGCTGAAAATTTATAACATCAATACAACTCACTATGAAAACAGTTTTACTTTTTGCACTCCTGCTATTGAGCCAGACTGCATTTGCTCAGTATAATCTGCCGGTCACGTTTAATGACACGGAAGTGACATACACCGTCACAGACTTCGGGGGTAATGCGTCCCAAATTGTTACCGATCCGACCAACGCTGAAAATACCGTTGTTCAGACCGTGAAAACAGCCGCTGCCGAGCTCTGGGCGGGAACAACCATCGGCGATGCGGCCAGCTTTTTTGACGCCCTGCCGTTCAGCCCGTCGTTAGCCACCATGACCGTACGAGTCTGGTCGCCCGATGCCGGCATCCCTGTACGCCTGAAGGTAGAAACTTTCGGCGACCCCACCCGCAGCGTTGAGACCGAAGCCATCACGACGGTAGCAGGGGAATGGGAAGTGCTCACCTTCGACTTCCGCAATGAAGCCACTGGAACCGCTGCAATAAACTACAGCTACACCTACAACACGGCCTCCATCTTCTTCAATTTTGGCGCCACGGGTGCCGTTGCTGGCGAGAAAACATACTATTGGGATGATGTGGCACTGGGAGAGGCAGATGAACCCGTTATTGGCGGCATTACATTACCAGTAGATTTTGAGGATGAGGATGTCGATTGGGATAACGCTTTTACGAATTTCGACGGCGGTAACCTGACCCGAATAGCCAACCCTGATCAGAGCGGCATCAACAACAGCGCTAATGTGGCTCGTATGGTAAAAGGCGCAGGCCAGCCCTGGGGCGGTTCCTATTTTGTTCTGGCCGAAAATATCGACCTGAATGCCGGCACCAATTTCACCGTTAAGGTATGGTCGCCGCGCGCTGATGCGCAGATGCTTTTCAAGATCGAAAATGAATTTGAAGGCAGTCAGAATTTTGAAATTGGACAGACCATTGGAGTGGCTGAAGAATGGACGGAGCTGACATTCGATATAAGCGGTGCCAACCCTGCCTTCGAGTATAAAAAAATCGTGGTCATCTTCGACCTGGGTACAACCGGCGATGGCAGCGCGAACTTCACCTGGTATTTTGACGACATCGTTCAGACTGAAGGCACTATCGAGCCGGGCACAGCCGGCATCTATACCCTTCCGGTCACCTTCGACGATCCCGAAGTTGAGTATGTGGTCACCGATTTCGGTGGCAACGCTTCGACCGTTGTGGCCGATCCGACCAACACTGAAAACACGGTTGTTCAGACTGTTAAAACCGCATCCGCCGAATTGTGGGCCGGTACCACCATAGGCGATGTAGCCACGTTTACCGAGCCCCTTCCGTTCACACCTGAAGAGGCTATGATGAATGTACGCGTGTGGTCACCCGATGCCGGCATTCCGGTCCGCCTGAAGGTGGAAGATGCCGATGACCCCACCCGCAGTGTGGAAACTGAGGCCGTCACCACGGTAGCCGGCGAGTGGGAAACCCTGCAATTCGATTTCCAGAACGAGGCCACGGGTACAGCTGCGATCGACTACGGCTACGTCTACAACAAGGCATCCATCTTCTTCAACTTTGGTACCACCGGTGCCATTGCAGGCGAAAAAACCTACTACTGGGATGATGTAGCCTTGGGTGCGGCCGGTGAACCCGTTATTGACGGCATCACGTTTCCAGTAGATTTCGAGGATGAGGATGTGGACTGGGAAAATGCCTTCACGAATTTTGACGGCGGTAACCTGACCCGAATCGCCAATCCTGATCAGAGCGGCATCAACAACAGTGGTAATGTGGCTCGCATGATAAAAGGTGCCGGCCAGCCCTGGGGTGGATCCTATTTCGTTCTGGCCGAAAATATCGACCTGAATGCCGGCAACCATTTCACCGTTAAGGTATGGTCGCCGCGTGCGGATGCACAAATGACGTTCAAGATCGAAAATGAGACTGACGGCGCGCAGGCCCTGGAAATCCAGCAGGCAGTCGGCGTTGCTGAAGAGTGGACCGAACTGACCTTCGACATGAGCGGTGCCAACCCTGCCTTCGAGTATAAAAAAATCGTGGTCATCTTTGACAACGGTACCCCTGGCGATGGCAGCGCGAATTTCACCTGGTACTTTGACGACATCACACAGGTTATGGGCGATCCAGGCATGGCTGGCATAACAATGCCCGTGGATTTCGAGGATGAAGATGTGGACTGGGAAAATGCCTTCACGAATTTCGACGGCGGTAACCTGACCCGCATTGTTAACCCTGATCAGAGCGGCATCAACAACAGCGCACATGTGGCTCGCATGGTAAAAGGCGCGGGTCAGCCCTGGGGCGGATCCTTCTTTTCCCTCGACGAAGTGATCAATCTGGAGCTGGGTACTGCGTTCAGCGTAAAAGTCTGGTCACCGCGTGCTGATGCCAAAATGCTCTTCAAGATTGAAAACGAGACGGTCGGCTCACAGGCCTTCGAAGTCGATCAGGTAATAGGCGCGGCCAATGAATGGACGGAAGTAGTTTTCGACATGAGTGGTGCGAACATGACCTGGGAGTACAAAAAGTTAGTTGTTATCTTCGAATTGGGTACCGTGGGCGACGGCAGCGAGAACTTCACCTTCTACTTCGACGACATCACCCAGCAGGCCGGTTCCGGTCTCACCGGCCCGCCTTACACGCTTCCGGTAACCTTCGATCAGGAAGATGTGAACTATGTGGTCACCGATTTTGGCGGCAACGCGTCTGAGATTGTAACCGACCCGACAGATCCGGAAAACACCGTGGTTCAAACCACCAAAACCTCATCTGCCGAACTCTGGGCGGGTACCACCATCGGGCAGAACGCAAGTTTTACCGAACGCCTGCCATTCACCGCTCAATCGGCAAGCATGAGTGTACGTGTATGGTCACCTGATGCCGGCATTCCGGTACGCCTGAAGGTGGAGGATGCCAACGACCCGACTCTCAGTGTGGAAACCGAAGCCTTAACCACGGTTGCCGAAGAGTGGGAAGTGCTGGTGTTCGACTTCCAGAACGAAGCGACCGGTACGGCCGAAATCAACTACGGCTACAACTATAATAAGGCCTCGATCTTCTTTAACTTTGGAGCAACGGGTGCCGATGCCGGCGAAAAAACCTACTACTGGGATGATGTAACGCTGATTGGCGGTGAACCGGGCGAAGGTCTGATCGTGTTCCCGGTTACCTTCGAAAATGACGAAGTAGACTGGAATTCGACCTTCACCAATTTTGACGGCGGCAATCTTACACGCATCACCAATCCCGATAAAAGCGGCATCAATGCCAGCGACCATGTGGCCCGGATGATTAAGGGTGCTGGTCAGGTATGGGGCGGTGCCTACTTCTCGATGGATAACGTGATCGATATGGATCTGAGCGCCGAGTTCACCGTTAAAGTGTGGTCGCCGCGTGCCGATGCACAGATGCTGTTCAAGATCGAAAATCAGACCAATGGCGCACAGGCCTGGGAAGTGCAGCAACCGGTGGGTGTTGCCGGAGAGTGGACCGAACTGGCCTTCGACATGAGCGGTGCCAACATGACCTGGGATTACCAAAAAGTGGTCATCATCTTCGACCTGGGTACCGTGGGCGATGGCAGTGCCAACTTCACCTTTTACATCGACGATATCGACCAGAAAACGGACACGAGCATCGAAGGACCGGCTTCAGAGCTGCCAACACAGGTTGCACTGGGCCAGAACTATCCGAACCCGTTCAACCCCACCACACAGATCGCGTTCGATCTGCCTGAATCGTCCGAGATTCGTCTCGACGTGTACAACGTGATGGGCCAGCGCGTGGCAACCCTGATCGACGGCAACATGCAGGCCGGCTCGCATCAGGTCACCTTCAATGCCGCTCACCTGGCAAACGGTGTGTACCTGTACCGTCTCCAGACCGGCACACAGTCGTTCACACGCAAAATGACGCTGCTGAAATAGCACGCGGTCAGTTTATTGTAACATTAAAAAGCCTGCCTCCGGGATTATCCGGGGGGCAGGCTTTTTTTAATTCAGCATTAATTCTTTGGTAATCCGGGAGTGCCGAACTCAGGCTACAATATCACCCGTCCCAACCCTGTTTACCGATTAGTGGTACGAACTTGAAATCGGAGAAAGAGTCCTCCTCGTACCGGTTTTCGTCGATACGCGTAATGCGCAGCATGGCCTGTTTGTCGGAGTCGCCCACCGGCACCACCAGTGTTCCGCCGATTTTGAGCTGGCGGGTGAGTTCGTGTGGAACTACGGGCGCCCCGGCGGTAACCACGATCGCGTCGTAGGGGGCGTAGGCGCTCCAGCCCAGCGTGCCGTCGCCGCACTTGAGCCGGGCCCGGTAACCGAGTGCCCTCAGCAGTTCCCGCGAGCGTTCATACAGCTCCGGATGCCTCTCCACGCTATAAACGTCCGCACCCATTTCACACAGGATGGCGGCCTGGTAACCCGATCCGGTGCCGATCTCCAGCACTTTCTCGCCCGACCGGATGCCCAGCAGCTCTGTCTGCCGTGCCACGGTATAGGGCTGCGAGATGGTCTGGCCCATTTCGATGGGCAGGGCGCTGTCTTCATAGGCCCGCTCGCCGAGGGCGGTGTCGATGAATTTATGGCGGGGCACGCCCAAAATGGCGTTAAGTACGGTATCATCCGAAATTCCCTTTTCCCTGAGTTCACTGACAAGGTTTTTCCGGCGCTGCTTAAATTTTAATTCGTTCAATGGTTGGGTTGTTAGATTATCCCGGAATATACCCCGACCCGGCTCAAAGCTCAAAAAACCGGGTGAATAATTTCGCCACCAGCTACGGCGATGCCCGCTTCAACGACCGCTTGGGATCGAATATCGCCACGTCGCTACGTCTCAAGAATCGGATATCAAAAGTCGAGTTCCCGGCAGACATGCAATCTATATGATTTAACGATTCATAAGACGTACCGATTTGGCGACGTACCGAATTACCACGGTCAATACCATAAAAAAACGTATTTTTGAGCATGTCCATAGAGATTGAATCCTACAAACTTGGCGATATCCGCGTTGTGGTAACGGAAACCGACAATCCGCAGCGGGTAAACATCCACTGCAGCGATGGCGAGTACCAGCACGAATTCACCGCGCGGGTATATGAATATGAAAATTACCGCCGGCTTATGAACCAGCGCATCGTTGAGCGGTTTGGAGCCGCAGGCAACCCCGGCAACTGAGGCGTTTTTCCAAAGCCGGGATTCATCGAATGGTCATGGTCTCTCCGGGTACCCGTACGGCCGGTTTATTTTTTATGCAGCCTGATCTCCGCGAGGAACGCATCCCCATACTTGTGCAGTTTAGTCGCGCCCACACCGTGGATGGTTGCCATAGCGTCAAGGCTCTGCGGCAGGCGGGCAGCCATCTCCTTAAGTGTTCGGTCGGGGAAAATGGCATAGGGCGGAATCCCCCGCTGGTCGGCCATTTTTTTTCGCAGTTTGCGCAATTCCTCGAAAAGTCCCGCTTCGTAACCTGACGCAACGTCGGGTTCATGAACACGCTGGGCATACCGATGATTTTTGCCTGTCTTTTTTCCATTACCCGACGGGTACCGGTCATATTCGATAATGGTGGGCGGCAAACTGGTTGTAACTGCCGTATCGATACTGCCCATTACAGGGGTTTCGCCTTTCAGTACTGCCCGGGCAGAAGGGGTGAGCCGCAGTTGCCCGTATTCGGGGTCTTTGTGCAGAAATCCTGAACGGATCAGCAACCTCGAAAGCTGTATCCAGTTCTGCCTTGGCCACTCGCGGCCAATGCCATGTGTGCTAAGGTTATGATGGCCGTTGCTAAGCACTTTTTTGGCTTCCGAACCCCGCAGGATGTCGCTGATGTAGGCTGCCCCGAACGTTTCGCCGGTCCTGACCACGCATGAGAGGAATTTTCTTGCCTGTACGGTAACATCCCCGGTTTCATCATCACCGGACAGGCATTTGTCGCACATCCCGCACCTGGTGCCGTTATACTCCTCGCCGAAATAGCGCAGAAGGGGAGGCCTGCGGCAGATGCCGCCTTCGATGTAATCGACAAGTGCATCGAGGTGACGCTGGGCGATCCGTTTTTCCTTGTCCGGCTTCTGGTCGATGAAGTAGCGGATTTTCTGGGTGTCGCCATGGTTGTAGAGCAGCAGGCAGTGCGCCTTTTCCCCGTCGCGGCCCGCCCGGCCGATCTGCTGATAATACGATTCGATATTTTGGGGAAGATCGTGGTGGATCACATAGCGGACATCTGGCTTATTGATACCCATTCCAAAGGCGATCGTAGCCACGATAATGAGGGCATCGTCGCGGATAAAGGCCTCCTGGTTGGCGGTTCGCTCTTCCTCTTTAAGCCCGGCATGATAGGGCCTGACCGAATACCCGTGGCTTTCCAGGTCGGAAGTGAGCTCATCGACCTGCCTGCGCGAGAAACAGTAGATGATGCCCGACTGCTCCTTTCTCGGTTTAATGAAATCGAGTATCTGCCACAGCGGATTCACCTTGGGAGCGATTTCAAGGAACAGGTTGGCCCGGTCGAAGCCGGCCACATACACCTCCGACTTTTCCATCTGCAGGGTGGTTCGGATGTCTTCCCGCACCCTTGGCGTTGCCGTTGCGGTAAGCGCCAGGCAGACAGCTTCCGGGAAGTTGCGCCTGAACGCGGCCAGTTGCCGGTACTCCGGGCGGAAGTCGTGCCCCCACTCCGATATACAGTGGGCTTCGTCGATGGTGAAGCAATCAACGTTCACCCCGGCCAGCAGATCGCGGGTCCTGTTGTTGAGCAGTGTTTCGGGGGCAACATAGAGCATTTTTACCTCTCCCGTACGTACCCTTTCGGCGTTCGCCATATATTCGGCAGGGCTCAGTGTGCTGTTCAGAAAAACAGCAGGAACACCGTACTCATCGAGCTGGCCCACCTGGTCTTTCATGAGTGAGATCAGGGGAGAAACGACCACCGTGAGCCCCTTGAACAGCATCGCCGGAATCTGATAGCAAAGCGATTTGCCACCTCCGGTGGGCATGATCACCAGGGTGTCTTTCCGCTGCAGTACCTGGGAGATAACCTCGCCCTGCAGCGGGCGGAAGCGTTCATAGCCGAACGTCTCTCTTAGAATGGATTGGGCCTGATCGATCATCTGGTTGGTGCGGGAAAATCCGGTTTGTGATAACTGTTTGTTGTTTGAAAATTCATCGCCTGCCCGAACCCGGTATGGCAAAAGCATCCGGACCGTTCATGATCCGGAATACCGATCATGTTCCCGATTACTGATAATAATCCGGATAACCGATCATATTCCGATTACTTGTAATCAACCGGAAATACCGATTACGTTCATTTCCATTTGCCGGCGGATGTACAGGTTGCTAATAAAGAGTACAGTCGGGAATAATCCTTACAAAGGTAATTAAAAAATATCAGTTTCAATGGGCAAAATATACGGCAATAGTTGTAATTAATGCTTTATATTTGTTTTTTCGTGACGGATTAATAAAGATGAATAAAATGCTATAAGTATGTCCGACAAACTCCGCTCTGACGAGATAACAAACGTTTTTTCTGGCCGGCAGGGATTTACTCTGGCCGATATCCGCGGATTCTACGCGGAGAAGGAACCCGCACTCAACGAAAATACCCTGCTTTCAAGGGTGCACTACCTGAGGAAAAAGGGGATTATAAGTACAACGGGGCGGGGACGGTATGCAGTGGGCGGTAAGGAGCCGTTCCGTTTGCCGCCTGGCGATGAGGAGGTTGAGTGGTACGGACGCATTTCCGGGCAGTTGCCGCACATTCGCTGCTGTGTTTGGAGCACTGCATCCCTTGACAGGTTTCTGGGTGTGGATCCGGCCGGAACGGTTATCATTGCCGAGGCAGACCGTGTGGCGGTTGAAACCGTTTTTGACCTGCTCCGGGAATATACAACATCCCTTTTCCTGGCCCCCGGCAGAACCATTCTTGAACGATATGTGCCCATGCATGTGAATCCGGTGATTGTAATACCGCTTATATCCGAAGCCCCGCTTGATGAATATGGAGGCATACCGCGGCCTTCCGCAGAGAAACTGATAGTGGACCTTTTGGCCGAACCCGACCTATTACGCCGTTATCAGGGCAAGCTGATGCGCGAGCTCATTACCCGCATACTGCGTAACCATCAGGTCAATCACGACCGGCTGGTCCGCTACGCCGCACGCCGGAATAAAAAAAGTACGATTGTCACGTTGTTCAGGGAGCTGAGTCTGGGCAATATCATTAGATAATTCGCGTGCATATCCGTGCATCTTGAAAAATCCTTTACCCCACAATCATGTGTTGACGAAACGGTTGCGGTACTGTTGCTTCATTTTGAGAATTTCGGCACGGTTCTCAATCAGTTTTTTAACCTGATTGGGATAGGTACGGATTTCGTTTTCATGGAACAGCATGGTGTAGAAGCCCATATTCCGGAGTTCCATGGTACGGCGCAACATTTTCATCCGATGCATGGGGTCAATCTGTACTTCGGGCTCTATATCAACAATGAGCAGCAGTGTTTTGCAAATGAAATGGACAGTATGCTGCCCCACACGCCTGAGTCTGAGAAAATGATGGCCACCCAGTGAACCATGGTTAAGAATTTTTTCCCATGTGATAGAAAATACCTCATTAATCACAGCGTCGGATCCATTAAGCCTGTTACTTCGGGCCGGCAGATGTTGTAATGGTTTCATACTCATATTTTTTTCTCCCAGGTAATTATTAGGATTATAATAGATGCAAATAAATGATGTGCCTTACAGGGCTTATGAAAAAAAGTTTGAAAAACAGACATCCGGATTAATGTGCTGCTTTTTATAAGTGCAAGGGGCTTGCGCTATTTTGGATGAGCACGATCGGGTATTTTTTTAAATATGTATTGATAAATGACTGTAACCGTGCGTATATTTGCAGTCTTGCCGTAACAGTCGGCAAACCCTCTCGGGTGGTTAGCTCAGCTGGTTCAGAGCACCTGCCTTACAAGCAGGGGGTCGGGGGTTCGAATCCCTCACCACCCACGGCAATATAAAGCTACTTCACTATCAATAAGTACATCATATGTCTGTTTAATCTCTATGAATCGTTCCCCGAAAAATAGATCACCGTTCTGTCGGTCGGGATGAAACTTGGAGGCATATAGCCGGTAAGCTTTTTTAATCTGTTCTTAACTGGCATTTTTGCTTACCCCCAAAATTTGATAGTAGTCCATCATAAAAACTAATCTTGGAAAAATGATCGAAAAGGGCAACCAATGTTTTAAGGTCATCGAGTAATTCCGGCTGTGCTAAAATATAACTTCAGGCAGTGCTAATTTAGCGACAGTTATAACTTTTTTCTTTCTGAAACATGACCAGCGGTATCCTGATACCTGAAACAGGTCTGAAAAAGATTTGAATTATTAAAAAGTTCAAACTAGTTTATTAAAAAAATAGGTTTAGCTTTAAGCCTAGTAAAGAAGTAGGAGTGATACAAACTCTTCGCAGTGATGCAAAAAGGATGTTGGCGATTACCGGTTGCAATTCCAATTGAACGGGGATCGATAATCGCGCAATGGTGCAGGCTACACATGTACCATCAAACCGAAGATTTGAATAGGGAACAGACTGTTGGTTGTACTTTTTGCCTTCGGGATTAAACGGTAGAATGAGGGTAATATATCGGCACCGGAAAATCCTTGTGCTCATCTATAACATAATGGAGTAAAATTATGCTTTGCAAATATCAATTGACTTTCAAAGGGTCAAGAATATTAAAATATGCATCTCTTGCGGCGATGATAATAGTCAGTATAAGTGCTTGTGATGATGGGGTAGTCAATTCTGATACTAACAGTCCGGACTCGATTGCGAATATTGAATCCATGGCAAAAGCCTCCAATAAAGGTGCTCCGGTAAATTGTGCCAACCAGGTAAATAATAACACTAAGAAACTGCTTGATTGTGTGACTATAGACGGTGTTCGCCGGCATCAGGCAGCTTTTCAGGCGATTGCTGATGCCAATAACGGAACGAGAGTTTCAGGATCTGAAGGATATAATGCATCTGTTGATTATGTGAGCCACATGCTTATGGAAGCCGGGTACGAAGTAGAAACCCAGGATTTTGATTTTGATGCCTGGTACCCTATTGGGACTCAGTCTCTTGAGCAAACTTCACCGTTTCCTTTCTCTTATGCTTTCAACACTGATTTCAATATTATGACTCAGTCCGCTGCCGGTAATCTCACGGCATCGGTTACAGCAGTAGATCTTAGTCTCGGTTCGGGAAATCTTTCAACCAGTGGTTGTGAAGCTTCTGACTTCGCCGGCTTTCCTGCCGGTAATATAGCCCTGATTCAAAGGGGAGGATGTACTTTCCAGCTTAAGGCAATAAATGCAGAGGCTGCCGGAGCATCAGGTGTAATTATCTTTAATCAGGGTAACATACCAGGCAATGAAGGTCTTCAAAACGGTACATTGGGCACAACTTACAGCTTTGTAATTCCTGTTATGGGTGCAACATATGCGCTTGGAGTTGAGTGGGCCAATACTCCGGGACTTGTGCTGTCGATGGAAGTCAATGTGTTTGATGGTCAGGTAACGACTCAAAACGTGTTTGCAGAACTGCCCGGCAAGAATGCTGACAATGTCGTCTTGGCCGGTGCCCATCTCGATGCCGTTCCTGCAGGCCCGGGCATTAACGACAACGGGTCAGGCAGTGCTGCTATACTTGAAACTGCACTGCAAATGGCAAAAATAAAACCAGAGTACACCGTTCGGTTTGCATGGTGGGGTGCAGAAGAATTCGGGCTGATAGGATCCAATTACTATGTTGCTAATCTCCCTTTCGACGAGTTGCAAAAGATCGCTCTGTATCTGAATTTTGATATGATCGGTTCTCCCAATTATGTCTATTTCATATATGACGGTGATAACTCGGATGGATTTGCACCTTTTGGGGGTGTTGTTGAGGCAGCTGCCATAGAGGATGTTTTTGAAGAGTTTTATACTGAAAGAGGAGTGCCATTCAAGAAGACATCACCTATCATCGGTTCTGATCAACTGGCATTTTACTCTAGTGACATACCTGTTGGTGGTCTGCTCACCGGGGCCGGCCTTATCAAAACTCCAGAAGAAGCAGATATCTGGGGGGGAACAGCCGGGGACCAATATGATCCATGTTACCACCTTGCCTGTGATACTTTCGACAATGTAAGCATGGAAGCATTGGAG
>JAIVHB010000226.1 GCA_020201275.1 Rhodothermaceae bacterium
GGACAGGGGCAGGGACAGGGGCATAAGTTCGACATAATTGTGAGCAATCCTCCCTACATCACTCCGGAAGAGCGCGGCAGCCTGGATACCGAAGTCAGAGACTTCGAGCCTTCCACGGCCCTTTTCCATGACGATATCCTGCAGGTTTATACATCTCTCAGAGTGCTTGCCGAAAAATGGCTGCATCCGGACGGATCGGTTTTTGTGGAGCTGAGCGAATTTCATACAGATAAACTGTTTAGTATTTTCTGCACACCACAGTGGGATGCATCCCTGTTAAACGACTACAGCAGCAAACCCCGGTTCATCAGGGCTGTACCGGCGCGCTGAGTTTTCGCTGATGTTCAATCCGTAGCATCCAGTTTGGGGGGCAGGCTCATCATTCAACAGGGCAGGCTTGCAGACTGACCATTCGGCACAGTTCATCTCTGCAGCAGATGATTTTATGATGGCCGGTTGCATGTGATTTACGGTTAAAAAAGTCCTGCATTTTTGAAGAAGTCATTGCCTGTTAATCTGATATCGGTATATGACCGGACAGACTCCATTCACACATACCGTATTGTTTATAACTTGTGGAAAAGTTTTCACCGGTCACAATCTGCGCACCGAAAATTGGGCTTCCTACAGTAAATATTGGCATTCCAAAGCTTCGCATCAATAAAAGTTATTTTCCATTAAATTAATTAACCTATTGGGCATCATTTAGTTATAACTTTTAGCGCCTTGTGGATAACTTGTGTGCAAGGGTATTCAATCTCTTTTGACTTCCATCTGAGAAATGCTGATTTTAGCAAACCGATTCGCGCCGGCAACTAGTGCTCTCTGTGGATAACTCGTGGGATGTTCCGATAAAAATTAGAAAATGCTAACATTATATGACATAAGGATTACAACTTTGCGTAATATCGGAGGAAATAGCGTTGAGTGAAGATAATGCTCAGGTAACCTGGCAGAAATGCCTGCACATAATTAAAGACAACATTAACTATCAAAAGTTTAAATCCTGGTTCGAACCCATAAAACCGGTGAAACTTGAGAACAATGTTCTTACAATACAGGTACCATCGCAGTTCTGGTATGAGTGGCTCGAGGAGCACTATTACAATATGCTCCGGTCTACCATTGCGAAGGTAATTGGCTCCGAGGGTAAGCTTCAGTACTCAGTTGTTTTGGAAAAATCGGATGATTCATATGAACAGGACAGGTCGGTAAGGCTTCCACAGCGCCCGGTACCGCCACAGCGGGAATATTCCATCCCCACCTACCCGGATTACAACCCGGGCCAGATACAGAATCCGTTTGTGATCCCCGGGCTTCAGAAGCGCAAGATCGATTCCAACCTGAACTCAAACTATGTGTTTGAGCGCTTCATTGAGGGCGACTGCAACCGTCTGGCACGCTCCGCCGCCATCGCCATTGCCGAAAATCCCGGAAAGAATTCATTCAACCCGCTTTTCATTTACGGCGGCGTGGGTCTCGGCAAAACACACCTCACCCAGAGCATCGGCAACAAGATCAAACAGGACTTCGGCGATGAAAAATCGATCCTGTACCTGTCGTCGGAGACCTTTACCAACGACTTTGTTCACGCCATACGAAACAACCGGGCCAGTGAGTTTTCGATGTTTTACCGTACTATCGATGTATTGATTGTAGACGACATCCAGTTCATATCGGGCAAGGAGAAAACCCAGGAGGAGTTCTTCCACATCTTTAATACCCTGCACCAGGACGGCAAACAGATCATTCTGAGCAGCGACCGTGCGCCCAAAGACATCCCCGACATTGAAGAGCGGCTCATCTCACGGTTCAACTGGGGGCTTACCGCCGACCTGCAGATGCCCGATTACGAAACCCGTTATGCCATTCTGGAGCACAAGGCATCCGATAACGGCATCGAGTTCGACCATGAAATCTTCGAATTCATTGCCCACAACTTCAAATCGAGCATCCGCGATCTGGAAGGGGCTATCATCAAGCTTCTGGCCACATCCTCGCTGCAGAACATTGATGTGATCGACCTGCCGATGGCCAAGCGGGTACTCAAGGATATGATCAAGGAGAACAAGGCCCACATCAATATTGATGCCATACAGAACCATGTTTGCGATTACTTCGGCATCGATACCAACAAGGTGCCGCACGGGGTGTTTGCCGGTGAACGCATAACCGGCAACCTGTTCGAGGTCGATATCGAGCTGGAGTACGACAGCACCGCCGCCGTTTCGACCGATGATGTGGCCAGAAGCATCGATTATGGTAAACTGGCTGATATTGCCGGCAGTGTGATGAACGGTCCGCCGGTAAATCTGATCGAAACACTTGCATCACGGATCGGCGAACAGATACTCAAAACTTTTGCCGCCATCGACAATCTGACTGTCGCCGTACGAAAATACAGCCCGGATATTGGCACACCGGTCGGTTACACGGAGATTGTGAACACATGGAAACGACCATAATCGGGCTTGGCGCCAATCTGGGCGATATGGCTGCATCGTTCAGGAAGGCGCGGACTTTTCTGGAGGATTTGTCGCAGAAACCAGCCCTGTTCTCCCCCATCTACACCTCCGAACCCGTGGGCATAGCCGACCGGGAGTTCCTGAACGCCGCGGCACTGATTCATACCAGCCTGCCACCATACGAACTGCTTGCCATTTTAAAGGAATTCGAAAAAACACTGGGCAGAGACATGGGCAAAGCCAGATGGTCTAACCGCCTCATCGACCTTGATATCATTGTGAGTGGTGATCTTGTATATGACCGCGATGGCCTCATAATACCCCATCCTGAGTACAGGAACCGTCTTTTTGTGCTCTATCCCCTGCAGGATCTGCTGCCCGGATTCACCGATCCGGAAGACCATACACCTATTGGCAAATTAATTGATGGCGCACCAAAAATATCTGTTTCTAAAAGCAGTGTGAATTGGTAGTTTCCACCCATGAATTCCTACGATTTTATTGCCATTGAAGGCGTGATCGGTGCGGGCAAAACGTCGCTGGCACAGCTGCTTGCTGAACGCCATTCCGGAAGGCTCGTTCTCGAAGAGTTTGAAGACAACCCCTTTCTGCCGAAATTTTATGCCGACAGGGAGCGCTATGCCTTCCAGACCCAGCTCGCTTTTCTGGCCAGCCGGTTCCAGCAACAGCAGAACCTGTTGAGTAAAGATCTGTTCCAGCAGATGGTGATTTCCGACTATCTGTTCGACAAAGACCGCATATTTGCCCGGCTGAACCTAAGCGACGACGAACTTGCTTTGTACGATCGCATCTACAGCATTATGAGCGGTATTTCGGCCAAGCCCGACCTGGTAATATTTATACAGTGTACGGTCGACCGCCTGCAAGACAACATCCGTCAGAGGGGCCGAAGCTATGAAAAGCATATCTCAAGCGACTACCTGTCGGAACTTAATGATGCCTATAACCATTTCTTCCATCACTACGACCGGTCGCCCATACTCATCATCAACGCCAGCGAGATAGATTTTGTAAATCAGGAAGATCATCTGGCGTATATTGAGGATCAAATATTTCGCGAACCTCTGCGTAGTAACCGTATCTATATAACGCCGCGTTAATCATGCTGAGAATCATATTCATTTTACTATTTGTGTACCTGTGCGTAATCATCGTGCGGAGAATGCTCTTCCCGGGAACCGGTGCCAAAACAAATACCCGTTTTTATTATCAGAAGCACACTTCACGTCCGGGCGGTCCGGGTGGCCCCACCGCCGATAACCGGTCACAGGCACGGAAGAACCTCGAACAGATTGAGGATGCCGATTTTGAAGTGATAGAGGAGAAAGACAAAAAAGAGCAGGAGAGGCACTGATCCCCATCAATCCTTTTACATCTGTTTGCCCTGCCACGAAAAATCATTTCCCTTCCATTTTCTCTGAACGTAAAACTCATTATATTTGAGGCTACCCTGTTGCCCTGGTGGTGGAATTGGTAGACACGCTATCTTGAGGGGGTAGTGCTGGAAACGGCGTGCTGGTTCGAGTCCAGTCCAGGGCACAAAAATCAAGCCGTTCCGATTCACGTCGGAACGGCTTTTTTTATTCGCACCCACCCAGAAAATCACACCATCTTTTACTGCACATTTTTTATTTTTCCAAAATAGTTTCAGAATATTGCTATTGAGTTACGGTATGCTTTCATTTATAAAGCTATCTGAATAATACTCCCCCACATTCCAGATTCTGCAGCCACATACCCGCAGTTTTAAGTAGTCAGCATACCCGCAGTTTCATAGTATACATTCCCACAGTTTTTTGATTCATACATACCCCCAGCTTCATATTTCATACCCATGGTCAGATTGAACCTTCTGTTTCTGTGGCCACTACTGTCAATAATCGTTTTTCCTGCCGACAGTTATTCCCAAAGCCGGGATGGTGCCCCTGCTATTTACAGTGATCAGCCTGAAGAAACGTATGTTCATGAGCATTATCATTCTGCAAAAACTGCACTTGCTGAATATCAGCTGCATTATGAGGCTATTCAGAAGGTCCGCGCGGCTGGTCAGATCGAAGTTCAATCCGTAACCACAGGCGATTCGCTGGCCCTGGTGGATCTCTACAACAGTACAGCGGGCGATCAATGGCATCGCAACGACAACTGGCTGAACGGACCCGTAGAGAGCTGGTATGGTATCACTGTTCGAAATGGCCGCGTACAGGTGATTACGCTGTTCGACAATAATCTGGCGGGTGAATTTCCATCCACGTTATCGGGCCTGAATGACCTCAGGGAGCTGTGGGTTCATTTCAACAAACTGAACGGAGATATCCCTGACGGTTGGGATGCCATGGAATTGCTTGAAGTACTGTATATCAACGACAACCAGCTCACGGGACCCGTACCTGCAGAATGGGGTAATTTTTCACACATGAGGGAATTTTACTCTAACAACAACCTGTTTACCGGCAGTATCCCCACCGAGCTTGCAAATATGTCTGACACGGAGCTGTTTAACCTGTCGGGCAATCAACTTACAGGTGAAATCCCCCCCGAATTGGGCAACCTGACAAAAGTGAGGCGTATATGCCTTAACGACAATCGTCTTACCGGACCCATACCCCCGGAGCTGGGCAACCTGGCGCAAATCCGGAATTTGCTGCTCTACAACAATCAGCTCACCGGGCCCATACCTCCGGAAATCGGAAATCTTCAGTTCATCACACAGTTCAATGCCAGCAACAACCAGCTTTCGGGATCAATCCCGCTGCAAATCGGATCCATGCCGGCCCTGCAGGCCCTGAACCTTACCGGCAACATGCTCTCGGGCCCCATACCCGCCGAACTGGGCGGAATGCCACAGCTGAGAACCCTTAACCTGAACAATAATAACCTTTCCGGCTCCATTCCGGCATCACTTGGCAACCTGAGAACACTGCAATTTATGACCCTGGCCGGTAATAATCTGACCAGTTCAATACCTCCCGAGCTCGGTAATCTTACCAATCTTAGGATCCTTGATCTGGCCGATAATGCCCTTTCCGGAACCGTACCCGGCACAATCGGAACCGCTGGGGGCCTGCGGCAGATTATACTTACAGACAATGAACTTTCCGGCCCGTTTCCGGCCCTTTACACTAAGCTTGCAAGGTAACCGTCTGCGCTTCGACGATATCCTTCCAAACCTGACTGCAGCCGATTCAGTCCGGTATTCACCCCAAAACCCTTTCGGAACAGCGCGAACCGATACTCTTGTTACAGGAGCATCGTTTATTTTCAATTCAGGCAGTACCGCACAGGGAAATCAGTACTCCTGGTATTTCAACACCTTACTGCTTGCCACCGACACGGTTTCTGTTCTGGAAATACCGGCCACCGATTATGATGACGCGGGGTCGTACTATGTGAAGATTACCAATCAGGCACTGCCCGACCTGGTTCTTACAAGCGAGGAAACCGGGCTCGTGATTATTGAAAGCGTTGATCTTCGGATACCAGTACCATTAACCCCCGAAGAAGGCGCCCATGTTACTCAGCCTTTCAGTATATCGTGGGTACCGCATGAGAACGACCGGAATTATCAGATCAGGATGGCCGCTGATTCCGGGTTTTATGTGATACTGCTTGATACAGCCATAACAGCAGCCGGCCCGTCACTTATGATAAGCGGGCTTAATGAAGAAAATTCCGCTGTCTGGTGGATTATCAGAGCAGGCGCCTTCGGGGTAAACAGCGGCTGGTCAGAACCTGTGATGTTCCATCTGAACCAAACGGTATCGTACAGCGAACCCGGTGAGATTCCGGTATCGGTTAAACTGGATCAGAATTACCCAAATCCGTTCAACCCCTCAACGGTAATAGAAATTCGATTACCGGATTCCGGAAGCGTGCGGCTGGAGGTGTTCAACATCGCCGGTCAGAGCGTTGCCGTACTTGCAGACCGGCAAATGCCCCCGGGCACACACCGCTTCGTTTTTGACGGCTCCGGACTGGCAGGTGGACTCTATCTCTACCGGCTGCAGTCGGGTGGGGTTAGCCAGACCAGGAAGATGCTCTTCCTAAAATAGTATCATATGACCACGGGGCCACGCCCTTCGACTTCAGTCGTCGCTATCAATCCTCTTTGCGCTGAGGCTGACGCGCTACCAGTGATCTTTTTATACAACCTCTTTCAGGTGGAATAATCGCGGTTTGATATGCACGTTTTTGATGTATCGATTCATAAGATTCAACGACGTAGCGATGTAGCGATTTATATCAATTTTACAGGGTGCAGCTATGTCACCTCCCAAATAGTGTTGCCCGCATTGGGCAAAATCAGGGGCTACCGGTGACATACTTCCATATCACTTCGCCGTTCAAATGTTCTATTGTTCACTTGTTCCCTATTCGAAGCATGCTAACAGCACCATCGGTGTCACCTTCCAAATAGTGTAGCCCCGAAGTTTGTGGCTCAGGCTGACGCGTATTTACCATACCCCGCTTTAAAAAAAAGCACCGGCGATTAACCGGTGCTTTTTCAGAGGATGACCATACGGATGTTACTGGCAGATTATGCAGCTGCCATCTGCTTTCTACTTGATCAGTGTCATACTTCTTGTCTGCGCGAAATCTGCTCCTTCGAGGCGGTATACATAGACACCGCTCGCGAGGTTAGATGCGTCAAAGCTTACAATATTGACACCAGCGGGACGAACCCCGTTCACCAGGGTCGATACCAGCCTGCCGGTGATATCATACACCCTTAGCGTAACAGGCTGGTTTGAAGGGAGCTCAAACCTGATCTGTGTACTTGGGTTGAACGGATTGGGGTAGTTCTGAAGCAGGGCAACCGATCTGGGCATCTCAATTGCTGGTTCCTCAATGTCGGTGGGGATATTATCATTATTGAGGTAACCAAGCTGGCTGAGGGCCGTCCAGCCAATCATCCAGTTGTTGCTGCCAAATGCGCCAACATGATCTACCGGGGTAAACCAGGGATCTGTAAACAGACTGCGATCACCGGCTGTGAGGGCAAAAGCGCCCGGTAACGGACGCGGGTCGAGCCCGCCATCCGTAACTCTGCTGATTCCGCGCAGCGCCGGATTGATGATCTGGTTGCCGGAGCCACCCGGGCCCAGCAAGTCGCGTACAAACTGCTGCGGTATCAGGTCTGCAAGCGTCTCGCCAATGGCAAAATCGAACCAGAAGTTGTTAACCAGCTTCAGATCGCCGGCCTCCAGGCGCTTGCGGCTGTCCTGCGAGGCTTCGCTTTCCACATCCTCGATGGTCAGTGCAGGTGCGCCCGGCTGGCCCTTGAAGTCACCAAAGATGGAATTACCGTAGGTTCCGCCCGAGTTGTCCCGGAAGATCAGGCCCTGCGATCCGTCGCCTTCCACCTGGTTGGGGTTGTTCTTTCCGTCGCCCAGATAGGTCGCGTTCATGATGACCGGACGTGTGTACGGCTGGCCCTGCTCGTCGCCGATCGCCCCGTCCATCTCGGCCAGGCGGCCGGCTGCGTCGGTGTTCTGGATAACAAACCAGAAC
>JAIVHB010000152.1 GCA_020201275.1 Rhodothermaceae bacterium
GGCCCAGCCGATGCCGCCGCCGGAACCGGTATCAATGAAGCCATCCTGCGGGCGTGTATAAAAGGCATACTTCCCGTTCACAAATTCGGGATGCAGCACAACGTTGCGCTGCTGGGCCGACGGTGATTTCAGGTCGGGCAGGCGTTCCCAGTTCACGAGGTCACGGGTACGGGCTATTCCGGCCTGGGCATTGGCCGCGGATGTATCGCTGGCCGGTGCGCTTTTCTCTTTGCGCTCGGTGCAGAACACACCATATATCCAGCCATCTTCATGGGCGATCAGGCGTACATCATACACATTGGTATCGGGGTTGGACGTTTCGGGCATAACTACCGGATACTCCCAAAACCTGAAATTATCGATCCCATTGGGGCTTTCGGCGATTGCCAGGAATGATTTTCTGTCGGCGCCTTCCACCCTCACGGCCATCAGATACTTCCCGTTCCACTTTATAGCCCCGGCATTGAACGCGGCTTCCACGCCGAGACGCTCCATCAGGTACGGGTTGGTCTCCGGATTCAGGTCATAGCGCCAGAATACCGGCGTATGGGCAGCAGTTAGAACGGGGTAGCGGTACCGGTCGAAAATACCGTTGCCGTTGCCGGCTTTTTCATTGGGACGCGTAATCAGCGATTCGTACGCCGATTCGAGGTCTGCAAGTCTGGTTTTAAATTGTTCTGCCGGTTTATCGGATGCTTCAATCTTGTCCATTTTCTGATGATAGAATAAATAACTTATAATTTTTCGGGGTTTTCAGGCTGTTGAAATATGACACAGCCCACCCTGCCTGGTGATCCGGAACACGGGTTTACGTTTTGTTTACACTGCCATGGCCACACGGCTCTTTCTGATTCTGTGGATCAGCAAAAAATGTGCAGTCCTTTTTCCGTCTGATGCCTGGCATGGTTCCGGAATGTGTTTCTGAAAATCGTCTTGTGTTGCCTGATTAAATAATTAGGGAGGCAGGGTTCCCCCCGCCTCCCAGGGGGTTGCAAATTACTTGATGAGAATCATTTTTCTCGATTGTACAAAGCTGCCGGACTCGATCCGGTAGATATAGACACCCGAAGACAGGTCACGTGCATTGAACTGTACGCTGTGCCGGCCTTCCGTGAACAAACCGTCGGCCAGAAGTGCAACTCTCTGTCCCAGAACGTTGTACACGGTCAGGCGTACATCCTGTGTCTGGGGCAGTGTAAAGTTGATCTGTGTGGTCGGGTTGAACGGGTTCGGATAATTCTGTGAAAGTACAAAACCGTCGGGGCGTTCGGTATTGCCGATAGAGGTTGCTGTACCGATTTTAAACAGTGTTGCATAATCAACCAACATCGGACCGGACGTTCCCCTGATCTCAATGGTATTGGAACCCTGATCCAGCATCAGGCCTGTTACGTCAACATCAATCCAGGCACTGTCGGCGCCGGCAAAATCGACACTCTGCAAAAGATTGCCATTCAGGTATACATCCTGGCTTTTTTCACCATCAACCAACATATAGGTTATACGGAGTACATAACTTCCGGAACCGTCTGATGAGTAATCAAAGCCAATACTTCCGCCGGTTTTGATTTCCACATACTCATCACCGCTGGCACATAAATCGCCACCGCAGACCAGCGCAATAGAATCGAGTGTAGCCTGTGAAACACGCAGAAAAGCTACCGTTCCTGAACCATTGCTGATGGTAACCGATTCAAAATCCTGGTAGCCCCAGCTTGGCTCAATACGAATAACATTATCGCCGGCATTGAGCGCCACATTATCAATAACGATATCGGTCCATACATTTCCCTCATTACCAATGGGGAACTGGGTTACTTCAGAACCGTTCACAATAAGCTTCTGGGCACGATCTACACCTGTTGAAAACGGAACCCGGGTGCGAATACTGAAGGAGTAGTCACCGGCTTCAGCTATATTGGTAGTCCACTCGATAAATCCGGCGCCCTTCATCTCGGCGATCTGCAGATCGGGTGCTTCTACAATTTCAAGCTGGTCTTCCGTACCGGTTACTGTGGCCAATTCGGCTTCCCAGGATGCAACAAGTGTAACTTCAGGAGCAGGACCCGCGATACTTTTTATCTCTTCGGCAAGCGCTTCACGTTGAGTCATCCAATCTGCTTTTTGAGCAGGGTACCAGTTGAGGTCGCCAAGGGGGAAACCACCGGTGGCAGCAGTACGCAGCGTGGTATTTGAGTAGCTGAGATCTTCGGGAAGCGGCCACTGAATCGAGTAGTGTTCGGTAAGGTCACGGCCCGGATCCCAGTACCATGGTTGGCCTGACTCACCACTACGGATGGCAGATATGAATGCAATTTGCTCCTGTGGGTTATTGGGTGCATTGACCAGCCCGGGGTTCTGGTTTTCGATCGTATTTACAGCGATCATGTTGTCGTACTCAGCCATCAGGTTGGTTGTTCTTTCATTGAACACCGGCTGCGGACGTATCGGGAAAGCAGCGCCCGAAGTACTGTTATAGTAATCCTGATAGACCTGATCACGATGGAAACTGTTGTTTGCAAATACAATGATGCGCTCAATATCCAGGCCAACGGCCGATGGAAGGGTGGTAACCGTCATCATTCCGGCAAATTGCAGATCGGGTGTAGCCAGGCGAACCGGATCAAACCCTTCTGAACCTTCACCTTGCCAGAAACCATTTACGATCAGGTTGTTGGCTATGTAGGCCTCTTTGTACTGGCTGTAAAGCAGCACCTGCCGGCCATTGTTGACCACGGTATTGTGATTGAACCAGAAATGTTCTGCAGTGCCACCCTCAAGCTGTACAGCAAAACCTCCGATATTCATGAAGGTGTTGTTTTCAATCAGCACTTCATTAACATCTGTCCAGATCGATAATCCCCGGCCGCCCCATGGCTGATCCAGCGAAAGGAGGTTCCTGAAGGTGGAATTGGTAATATGAATATTCGAGTTCCGGCCGTAGAAAGCAATAATACCCCATCCGGCAAACTCGAATACCACATTGTCGATGTGGTAGTCGGCATTGGCAGCATTGAATCTTACAATTTCATAGGGCAGATCACCCAGTGTTGTTTTTCCGTTTATGATCACGTTTTTCAACGTTACACTGCCTCCTGCTGTCAGAATTTTGTCGGCACGGCCACCATCTTCACGGTGCTCAAGCTGTATCATCGGCGGGTTGGCAAACTCATCGTTCGGATCTCCTGCTTCGCCTACTATACGCAGGTGCCAGCCGTTGTTCTCGATGCGCTCGGTATTGTAATAGAAACCACCCTGCTCGAGTTTGTAAACCCGGTTCAGGTTGGCTCTTGCACCGCCAGCCACCGTATCAGATATGATGGCATTGTACAATGCATTTACGGCCAGTTCATCATCGACAATCCATTGCACCAGCAATGTATCGTTTTGTGCTTTTACCGTTGCCGGGGATAGTAATATCCAGGACATCAGCAAGAGCGGTATAATTTTGTAACACGTTTTCATGGCTTTACTCCATTGGTTATGATTAGTGACATCTGAGGAAGTTCATTACGGAAACTTGTACCGCACACCAATATCCATGGTGAATCCATAGTATTCGATAAAGGTAGGGTAGTCTCCGATTGAGGATTGAAAGTTGTAGTCGGCCCTGTTGTTCAGGTTGTTGAAGTTGGCAAATACCTGCATATTATGCGGCAGATTCTGCTTTACGGATACGTCAACCCTGAAATAATCATCCGTAAAGCGGTCACCTGCCGGATCGGTGGCGAGGCTTGTAAGTATATCGGTCTGATAAAGGAACGATACCCTTGCCGAAAAGCCCTTTAAATCGTACCCGATTGTAGCATTCATGATATCGCTGGGCTGGTTAGGCATCCGGCCTACCCTGCTTGTATCAACCAGCACAGCAGTTGTAAACGGTGGCCGCGGCGGCCGGGGCACGATGGGTACAAGGTCGCGCCTGAACTGGGGATACTCGGTTTCAGAAACGATATGGGTATAGTTCAGGTTCAATACGATGCCTTTCAGGAATGATGGCAGGTACCAGAAGTTGGTTTGCCAGTCGAATTCAATCCCCTTTACAGTGGCTTTAAAAGGATTGTTGATTGAGGTGTTTATCCTGGGAGCCCCCGGCACACTCGGAGGCAGTTCCAGATCGGGCAGTATATTCTGGCCGGGTACATAGGAAAAGGTTGCAAACCAGATCAGATCATTGATCTCTTTATAAAACGCCGATACTGTAAAAAATCCGATCTTATTATGGTAAACAGAAAGTGATGCATCATAATTCTGTGCCCTGGCCGACCGTATTCGTGTATTTGGGGCCGTTACATAATCACGGAACTGGCTGATATAAATCCTCGGGGAATATTGCCAGAAGTCAGGCCGGGTTATGGTCTCGGTATAGGCCAGTCTGAGGTTAATCCATTCGAGTGGCTTGATCTGTAAATGAACCTGCGGTAATAAAAAATCGTTGCGTCGTACGGCTGTGGTATCCGTGAAAAAAGGTTCCTGACCCGGCAGCGGATTGGGCTGTACATCCGTAAATTTCGCACTGTAGCTGGAGTACTCCTTCTCCCACCGGAAACCGGGCATAAAGGTGATGTAACGTCCAACATTGACTTCAGTCATTGCGTAGGCGGCTGTATAACGTTCCGTACCTTCGTAATCATCGCCCAGCGACGATTGCACCTCCAACTGCATGAACATCTCCCTGCTGGCATCAATAATATCTTTCATAAGACCACCACGGATAGTATATCCGAGAGGATAATCACCATCCAGAAACCCTGACCGTGCGTAATTATCCTGAAAGGCCGACATTGGCAGGCGCGCCATCCCGATTTCAAGGCCCAGATCGGGAAACTGACTTGCAATGAAGTCTCTGTGCTCCTGGCCGCCGCCAAAGTAAAGTTGACTGGTACCAAACTGGGTGACATCGTACGACCGGTTCATCTCACGGAATTTACCGCCGGTTTTAAAATAGCCGCTTATGGTATTCCCAAACCTGAATGGTACCTTCACATTCCCCTGCACGGTCACTTCATTCTCATTGGTCTTTTCGTTACGAACATTGCCGTAATTGAGAAAAGTCTGTTCAATATTATTGGCAAAAAGACGTGCCATCTCACCGGGCGGATCAAACCTGTCAATTTCTTCAAATGCATTGTCAATGAATGCGCTCTCCTCAGAGAATTCATAGTAGTAATTCAGAGGTGATTGTCTGTCGCTTGAAACATAGGAGACCCCTGCATCGAAGAACATAAAATTGAAGTCCTGTTCTAATCCAAGACCAACTGTTAACAAATTTGTATTGGTTTCAAAATCGGACAGCGTATATCTGTGCCGTGTATTGGAAACCTGCAGCTGATTCTGCCGCTGAATCCCTACATTGTCGAGCCGGTTGAAAAACGTATTGAACATGATTTTCCCACGGGGAAGGCGGTAGTCGGCAATTAAGCTACCACCAAGTCTGCTCCTGTCAATAGTTTCTTCTCTGAGATTGAGTGAATTCACCTGTGGCTTGCGGATGCCGTCGCCCGGATCTATTTCAAGCGAGTAATCGCCGTTGAATTTATCAGCACTGCGGTCGTACCTGTCGGTATTGAAGCCAATCATAATGCCAAGGCGGTTATCAAAAAAACGGTTGCTCACATTACCTACGAATTTGTAATTGCCGTAGGTCTGTTGAAGGGCCGTATACCCGCCCTGGGCCATAAAATCGGTATACCAGCCTTCGGAAGCAGTTCTCAGCTTTAAATCTACCGTTCCGCCAAGCGCATCGGCATCTTTATCGGGCGTAAGGGCCTTGGTTACCTCGATACCATCGAGCATATTGCTGGATATAAGCGAGAGGTCTACACTGCGGTCGGTTGATCCCGTTGCCGGTACCCGCACGCCGTTCACAGTAATGGTATTGTATTTGGGCGACAATCCACGGATTGCGATCTGGTTCGCCTCACCACCCGAACGCTGAATCGAAATACCCGGCAGCCGGCCAACCGATTCCGCCGCGTTGACATCGGGAATTTCCTGGATGCGGTCTGAAGAGACGATATTGGAAATGGTATTGGATGCCCGCTGCTGATTGATGGCCGACAACTGCCCTCTGGCCTGAACCGAAATAACTACTTCCTCACCAACAAGACCCAGCCACTGCATTTCAATACGGATATTTGTAGTACGGCCGGCTTCAACCTCAACCTCAATTTCCCTGGTCTGGTAACTCAAATAGGATGCGACAAGGGTAGCCGTACCCGCCGGCACATTATTGATGGTGAAGTCTCCGGTCATATCTGCTGCCGATCCGCGGTTGGTTCCCTTTACCAGCACATTTGCACCGATCAGGGTCTCACCGCTGTTGGCATCTACGATCACTCCCGTAATGGTTCCGCTGTTTTGCGCATGCGCTGCCGTACAGCTTAACAGGCAGGTAATCAGAATCAGAATGGTGCTGTATCTGGAGTTTATCATATTTAAGTGCTGTTTGGATTGGATCAGACAAATGAACCGGCAATATTCTTCTGTAAAGCAAAAATCAGTCTTCTGTACAAAGCGCTTTCAGTAAACCATATCATATCAAACCAGGCTGTGCAATAAAATGTATGTAAGCGATTTTCTATACCTCATTCACAATTAATCAATTTGATTGATAAATTGCAAGACCAAACGAATACTTTGTCAAATTTTTTTTCTGACACGTAATTATTCTAACCCTATAAACGGTATTAATGCAGAAATATCAATATCTTGTACTAATTACGGTTTATCACTTGACCCGGTGCGATGCATGCCGATACCGGGGGCACCAACAGGAGTACAGACGTAAGGATGCGCCTTTTTGGTTGCGGCAGTTTTAATCCGGCAATCAGAAGATGGATCTTGCCGACTGCGTTTGCTCTTCATTCACATTCTTTTTCATGAGCACTTTTGGTACGGGGGCGAAGGATGCATACAAGGGGAGAATGGCCACGCCAAGGGCGGCGGCATCGAGGCCGGCGGAGGCCCGGCGCATATCAGGAAACGTGAGTTTTTTCTCCAGCCTCATGGTGGGCAGTATTTTGTTGAGCCTGGTAAGAACTGAATTCAAAATCTCATCGGGCAGGCGGCCGCCAAAAAAGATCACCTCCGGATCGATCAGGTACTCTATGGCCAGAAAAAGGATTGCCAGTTGATTGCACCCGGTATCGAGCCAATCGATGAGCATCGGATTTTTCTGCCTGTACAGTTCGGTGAGATCATCCGTGTTCCTGGCTTGGTACCCGGCATCCTGCAATTTTTTGTAGAGTAGCGGAAGGCTGAAATACATACCCAAGTGGGGATGGCCCATCTCGGGGTTACTGTCTGTAATATTTGTAGTAGGCAGATAACCCAGTTCGCCTGCATTCCCCGAGTAGCCGGGGTAAAGCTGCCCATTAATGATGAGGCCGCCGCCCAGGCCTGCACCGAAGAAGATGTAAAAAAAGGTGCCCACGTATCTCCCCTCCCCATACCAGCGTTCGCCAATGGCCGCAGCCGAGGCGTTGTTTTCAAGGTAGACAGGCAGGGATATCTTCTCCTCAAGAATTTTTACCACAGGCACTTTTTCCCAGCCAGGAAGAAACTGCGGGTTTACGGCATTGGTATGCACGCTGTCGTCCGACACAACCATAGGGCCGGGAAAGCAGACACCCACGCCCCAGATTTTTTCCCGGTTGATCTTTTCCATACTGATCAGGCGCTCTGCCATTTCTGCCATCAGTTCCATCACCTCATCCGGCGACGGAAAATCGAGTTCCATGGTTATTCGCTGCCTGGGTTTGCCCAGAAAATTGACAAGCACACCGGTCAGGTGGTCCTTGTCGAAATCCAGGCCAATGGAGTATGCCGCATCTTCATTGATCTGCAGCATGATGGAAGGCGCTCCCCTGCCATCATTCAATCGGTCTGATTCATAAATCATACTGGCAGAGAGCAGTTTCTTTACAATATTGGTAACTGTCTGGGCAGTCAGGTTCGTACGCCGCGCTATCTGAATTCGTGACAAGGGACCCTGCAGACGTATTGTCTCCAACACAATCCTGATATTGTAGTTGTTGGCGTATTGAAGATTGGTTCCGGTAAGCATAGTCCAGATTTCACACATTAATTAATGAACTGCCGATGAATTACTGCGGTACCGAAGAGTATTTGAACTGTCCGTTTGCATTGCGCTTCATGCGGTTGCTAATTACATGCTAATTTAATCATTTGCCGCATCATCAGCGACAATCCATTGCTAAAGCAACTGGAATAAATAAGTATTCTGCTGTTTTTTAACAATATATGATTGTAAAATTATTTTACTAATTAAAATACCCCAGATCATCCCGTGTGGGTACCCGGTTTTAGCTCACCTGAACTATTTACCTGACGCATAAAAAAACGCTTTTCTGTCTTGAACATGAATACCAAAATGGTTATATACCATTATTCAAACAAATTGATTAATTATATGCCTGCTGATTCTCCGGATAAACCAGCCGGTATATATCACCCCGTTGACGTCCAGGAAGTACCTGATTACATACATTATGACTTTTATTCTCACCAAATATTCTCAATAAATACCCGGTTCATTCATGAAAAACGAATACACAGTACAGAGGAATGAACGGTTATTTGAAATTAACTTTCTGATATTTTAAATGATGAAAACAAGAAATTTTCTGATCATCGTGCCGCTTCTGATACTGCCCGGCTTCCTGTTTTTCTCATCCTGCAGCCACCCCGGGCCGGATGTAATTACCGCCGATCCTGATGCATCCTATCAGACCAAAGCCCTTTTCTATAACCTCGATCACATACGGGTTAACAGCGTACTGTTTGGCCACCAGGATGCACTGGCCTATGGCGTGGAGTGGTGGGATGAACCCGGGCGTTCTGATGTGAAGGAAGTGGCAGGCTCCTACCCTGCTGTCTATGGCTGGGAGATTGGCGATCTGGAACTCGGCAATGAAACGAACCTCGATGGTGTCGACTTCAAAAAAATGCAGGGCTGGATTATCGAGGGTTACAGCCGTGGAGGTGTGATCACCATTGCATGGCACATAAACAATCCGGTAACCGGCGGCAATTCCTGGGATACCACGCCCGCGGTAGCGCAGGTGCTGCCCGGTGGCTCGCATCACGACCTTTTCACCGGCTACCTCGATATATTTGCAGATTTCGTGAATGGCCTCACATATAAACCCGGATTTTTCAGCCGCTCTCACGCAATCCCGGTCATATTCCGTCCATGGCATGAAATGACCGGGAGCTGGTTCTGGTGGGGAAGCAACCTCTGCACACCGGACGAATACATCGCTCTGTGGCGCTTTACGGTCGAATACCTTCGTGATGAAAAAGGACTGCACAATCTGCTCTACGCCTATTCGCCCGACCGCTTCGACAGTCCGGAGCATTACCTTGAGCGGTACCCGGGCGACGAATACGTCGACATTCTCGGGTACGATGATTACTGGAATGTTCGCGACCGGGAACGGTTACCACTGTTCGCCAATGGCCTGCGTACCGTGGTCGAACTGGCCGAAGAGAGAGGGAAAATTCCCGCCCTCACCGAAACCGGCCTTGAAGCCATACCCGATACCACCTGGTGGACCGATGTGCTGCTGGCAGGCATCACTACTGATGAAATAACCCGTCGGATCGCCTATGCCCAGGTGTGGAGAAATACGGCACGTTCGGTCGAAAACAGAGACCATTTTTACGCGCCCTATGCCGGCCACCTGTCGGCACCCGATTTTGTTGAATTTGCCCGGCATCCGCTCATACTGCTTGAGCGCGACCTGCCCGATATGTACTCCGTTCGCAAGTAACTTTCCCGGGCAACTGGCCCGGTCTTTTTCTACTATTAATTTTACCCCGAGAGCATGAATTCAAAACACACCATTACCGGCTATTCGGTCTGTCTGCTTTTGCTGTGCCTGATGCTGCCGGCGATCAGCACAACCGCGCAAACCCCTGACCGGATCAGTTTCAACAATCAGGAATTGTGGCTGAGCGGTACCAACGTGGCCTGGGTAAACTTCGCCCGTGATCTTGGTCCATGGGATGTGGCACTGAGCGAATTCGAACTGGCCTTTTCGGAAATGCGCGCCAATGGGGGTAACACCATGCGCCTCTGGCTTCACACCACCGGAGCACACACGCCGGTGTGGAGCGGGGATATGGTAATCGGCCCGGGTACCAACACCATCCAGAACCTCACAAAAATCCTGGACCTGGCCGAAGAGTACGATATCTCCATGATACTCTGCCTCTGGTCTTTTGATATGATGCGGATCACAAACGGGGAAACGGTCACCAACCGGTCAAGGGCAATCCTTACGCAACAGGCAAACCGGCAGTCTTATATCGACAATGCCCTTATACCCATGGTGGAGGCCGTAAAAGGCCACAAAGCGATCCTGGCCTGGGAGATTTTCAATGAGGCGGAGGGCATGAGCAATGAGTTCGGTTGGTCGATCACCCACCATGTTCCCATGATCAATATTCAACAGTTTGTAAACCAGACCGCCGGGGCTATTAAACGTACCGATCCGGACGTACTGGTTACCAACGGCACCCATACCTTTGTGCAGATATCCGATATCTACACTCCGAACAATGCCCTGCAGATGAACTACTACCGCGACGACCGGCTTATCGGCCTGGGCGGTGACTCCCTGGGCACGCTCGATTTTTATACGGTGCACTATTACGGTTCGGGTGATTCCCCATTCAGCCGGCACGTAGACTATTTCGAAATCGACAAACCACTCGCATTGGGCGAATTTTTCATCCAGGGCAATGTGGAGGGAATACAAAAGGAGCAGATTTACCAAAGGCTGTACGATAACGGTTATGCCGGCGCACTCAGCTGGCAGTGGGTCGACTGGCGGCAGAACCGCGATGATAACGAGGCCACATGGCTGAATACATTGCCAAATATGCAGTACATGTACAGCCGTTACCGCGACGATGTGGAGCTGACGTTTGGAGTAAAACCTGTTTCATTCACATTTGCCGCCACCGAAACCGTTGTTGAAGCCGGGTTCCCGGTCACCCTCTCCTGGTTGAGCCGGGATGCCGATCTGGTTACCCTGAACGGTGGTGAGGTTTTTGTGATGGATCAGGCCACGGTCACCCCCCAGGAAACTACCGATTATGTTCTGGCCCTTACCCATACCGACGGTACAACGGTAACCGATACCATCACCATCACAGTAATACCAAATCTCGAGGTCGACCGCGCCCTCGACGCGCCCATATTTACAGACGCCGATGGGCGGTGGACCTATTTTGATCTGGGCGCCTCTTATGGTATCGTGAAAATAGTACTGCCCTTCGGCAGCAAGCCGGCTTCAGGCTATGCTGTACAGGGTTCATACGACGGTCTGGACTGGACCACCTGGCAGCAGGTACCCGGCGGCTCAGGTACACTTGCCGACACCCTGCTTTTCGGTACAGAATCAGACGGTACGTTTATCCGTGTCATTTCTGATGATGCCTTTGAACTGAATGCCCTATCGGCTTTCGGGTTGCTCTCCGAACTGCAGCCGCCCAAACTCACCGTAACATTCCCGGCCGATGGCGACGTACTCGAACCGGGCCGCATCACCTTTAACACTGAAGTAATTAACGGCAGTGGCACATTCAGCGGTGTATACTTTCACATCAACGGTGAGCAGACGTTCTGGAGGCGCTTCAGGCCATATACCTACAGTTACGATCTTTCTGAACCCGGCGATTATACCGTTAGCATTGAAGTCCGCGAATCGAATTTCCCGAGCTTCTTTTCGCGTCCGGTCCATTTCTCCGTAGTTGACCGCATACCGCGTACCCGCTATGAAGCCGAAGATGCACAGCTTACCGGGACCCTGCAGGTACAGTCAAATACAGATGCCAGTGGTGGCGAGTATGTAGTGATGGAAAACAGCGGCGATATAACCTGGCCGAACATTTATGTGGAAGAGGCAGGCGCCTATACCATCCGTTTAGGCTACTATCTGCCGTTCGATCATAAAACCCAGTATCTCAACATAAACGGCGTAAGGGCCGACACCGTACTGTTCCCCACTCCGGTTAATACCTGGAAGTACGTCGAAAGGGAGATTGATCTCAACGCCGGGAACAATACCGTTTCCATAATTAATTTCTGGGGATATATGTGGTTCGACTACCTGGAAGTACTCGACGGTAATGCCGTATCTATAGACGAACCGGCCGATCTGCCGGTGGCACACAGCCTTGGGCTGAACTACCCGAACCCGTTCAATCCGCAGACCGTAATCCCCTACGACCTCGCCCATCAGGACTATATTGTGATGGATGTGTTTGACATCATGGGCCGCAGAATAGCCCGGATCGATGAGGGTGTGCGCAGTGCCGGCCGGCATGAGGCTGTATTCGATGGCACCGGCCTTGCCAGCGGTGTATATCTGTACCGCCTGCAGGCTGGCAACACAGTAATGACTGGCAGAATGATGCTGCTTAAATAGTATCCTGTGTAGTTACCCAAAACATCAAAATCTATCCGTGAAATTACCTTATCGCTTTAATCCCCTTTTCATAGCGGTTCTGATAATCCTTACAGCATGCCGAACCCATGAAACAGTGTTTCAATCGCCGCCTGATTTTCGATAATGAGCGACCGTACCGGTGGTATGCTGCCCGGCATATTTGAAAAGGGGGTGGAAAAAGTGAATCTGCTGCAGCCCGAATTCGTGCTCTCAGTCGGCGACCTGATCGACGGCTACACCGAAGATCCCGACGTATGGAACGCCCAGTGGGATAAATTTGAAGCTATCGTTGATGATCTTGAAATGCCCTTCTTTTTCGTATCGGGCAACCACGACATCAGCAATGAACTGCTGCTCAATGAGTGGAAACGGCGCCATGGCGCACCCTACTACCACTTCGTATATCAGGATGTGCTGTTTCTCGCCCTCCACACCGAAGACGGGCCCGGTTTTACCGGCGGGATCAGTGAGGATCAGGCAGAATACTTCACCGAAGTACTTCAGCAGCACACGGATGTTCGCTGGACCCTGATTTTCAAACACCGTCCGCTCTGGCATTACGGGAACAAGGCCGGTTATGGAAAAATCGAGGAGGCCCTTGCCGGGCGCAACTATACCCTCTTTTCGGGGCATCATCACCATTACCTGCATGCCGAGCGCAACGGCATGGAGCACTATGTGCTGGCTACAACAGGTGGCGGCAGCTATCTGCGCGGATCCGAGTTCGGTGAATTCGAGCACATCACATGGGTAACCATGAAGGACGACGGCCCCGTAGTTGCTCACATCGAACTGGATGGCATCCACGATAAAAACCTGGTTACCGAACAGAACTACGAGGCGATCCAGGCACTTCGCCTCGGCCGGTGGATGCGGATTGACCCGGTTATCCATACCTCCGACACATTCACATCTCTTAGTACCAGTCTGCATTTCTCCAACCCTACCTCAGAGACCATGACGGTATTTGGCGAGCTGGTTCCTCAGAACGGTGTAACCTATGAGCCCTCATTTTTACAGCTGAGCATCCCGCCGAAACAGAACATCAACAGGCAGGTCATGTTGAAAGCTGAGGGTGGGGCTTCCATACATCACCTGAATGAGGCCGGGGCAAGGGTAACCCTTTCGGCCAGCTACCGCGTAAATGGCACGGACCTGAGCCTGCCGGCTTCCGTACCGCTTCGGCTCGACTCAAAGCACCCAATTAAGCCGAACAGCAGGGCAATAACGGTGAATGCCGACCTCGCGGAATGGGATGAAAACCTTTTTACAAACATCACGAACCCCGTTTACATGCACGAAGACTGGGACTGGAACGGACCCGAAGACGGGCAATTCCGGTTTGCGGTCACCAAAGATGCGGAATGGCTCTACGTGGGCATCGAAGCGCGCGATAACGTGATCATTCTGCCCTCAAAGGAGGAATTCGTCCGCCATCAGGATCAGTTCTATGTAAAGATTGATCCTAAAGCCCCGCAAGACCGGCGCAGCGACTATCACGACCGGCTCTACGGTACCTACCCTGTAGATCCGTCATGGCACCTGCAGGTTCGGGTTGCTCCCGGCATATCGCCCGGCGGGCCTCTGCTTGAAA
Organism: Rhodothermaceae bacterium; assembly: GCA_020201275.1. Lineage (GTDB taxonomy): Bacteria > Bacteroidota > Rhodothermia > Balneolales > Cyclonatronaceae > RECM01. The sequence goes on from JAIVHB010000152.1 coordinate 14,077, forward strand.
CAAATGATCCGTCTGTGGATGTGCGCGCCGCATCGATAGTGCATGAAGCCGAAAAACGATTTGTAACCGAAGTGGCCGTTCCCCTCTCCTGGATAGAAGAGCATCAGGGCTCCGAATGGACCTCCATTCGCCTGAATGTGGGATGGATGGACCACGACCGGCCTGAGAACACAAAACCTTCCATCCTGTGGTGGAGGCCGGTCTGGGGCAAGGATGCCGATAATGAGGGATTTTCGAACTGGTACCGGAAATAACGGCTATTTTATCAGATTATCAGGATAACCAATAGCAGCAACCGGCAGATTATTATGAAATACATCATCAACACCAGCCTTTGCATCCGCATCATTGCTCTGTTCCTGCTTGCGGCCTGTTCAGCGCCCGAAACCCCGCCCAATATCATACTGATCCTCACTGATGATCAGGGGTACGGCGATGTCCGCATACATGGCAATGAATATATCGACACCCCCTGGATGGACCGGTTAGCCAGAAACGGGGTGAGAATGGACCGGTTTATGGTCTCCTCGGTTTGCGCACCCACAAGGGCCAGCCTGCTCACGGGCCGGTACCATTTCAGGGCCGGAACCCAGTGGGTTACGCGCGGCCTGGAATCGATGCATCCCGATGAAACAACCTTTGCACAGGTTTTCGGAGAGAATGGTTACCGAACCGGGCTCTTCGGAAAATGGCATAATGGCGCCCACTATCCGAACACCCCCAACGGCAAAGGTTTTGATGTCTTTTTCGGCTTTTCTGAAGGTCATACGAACAACTACTTTGACACCACGCTCGAATACAATGGTGTGATGGTGCCTACATCCGGTTTTCTCACGGATGTACTTACCGATTCGGTCCTGTCGTTTATCCGGCAGAACCGTGACAGACCCTTCTTTGCTTATGTTCCATACCATGTTCCCCACAGCCCTTTCCAGGTCCCCGACCGCTACTTCGAAAAGTATACAGAACAGGGATTCGACGCCCGTGAAGCCTCGGTTTACGGCATGGTTGAAAATGTGGATGATAACCTTGCACGCATTCTCGGTGAACTTGAAACCAGCGGCCTCACCGAAAATACCATCGTAATATTCATGGGCGATAACGGTCCCAACGGGGTGCGCTATAACGCCGGCATGCGAGGAATCAAAGCCAGTGTTCACGAAGGCGGTGAACGGGTTCCCTTTTTCATTCAGTGGCCGGGAAAAATCCACGCCGGGCAGCTAAGATCTGAAGTTGCAGCCCACATCGACGTACTCCCAACACTGGTGGATCTGGCTGGCATCAGCTGGACATCTCCCAAAGAACTCGATGGCCGGAGTTTTGCCAGTCTGCTGCTGCAGGATGAGTACGAATGGCCCGACAGAATGATCTTCAGCCATCATTCGAGATGGGATTCTCTGGAGGTTTTTCCCGGAGCGGTAAGAACACCACGTTACCGGGCCGTACTTGAAGAGGGGGAAAACTGGCAGCTCTATGATATGCCGGCCGACCCGGGACAGGAACATAATCTTGCCGCCGAACAGCCTGAGTTGCTGGCCGGGTTGTCGGCCCATTACTACTCATGGTTCCACGAGGTTACCCGTAATCTTCCTGAACATCGACGGATCCCTGTCGGGTATGAGGCCGCCCCGGTGGTTACCCTGCCTGCACCTGAGGGAAAGTTCAGTGGCAATGTCCGTTTCTATGGTGAATCGGGCTGGGCCAATGACTGGTTTACCGGCTGGACATCCACCAACGACCGAATTTGGTGGGAGCTGGATGTGGTCTCTGAAGGAGCGTACGATATCTATCTGGACTATACCATGCCGGAAGAAGATGCAGGGGCCGAGATTCAGGCATCTGTCGGCACAAGCCAGGTGAAAAACATAATTGAAATACCGGTGGATGCCGGTTTTGTCCCTAGTCCGGACCGTGTGCCCAGAGGCGAGGTGTACGAAAAAGAGACTTGGGGGGCGGGCAGGCTCGGGAGGGTTCATCTTCCGGCGGGTGAGCAGCGTATTACCCTGCAGGCTTTGGATATTCCTGGCGATGCCGCCATTGAGCTCAAATCGGTTCGCCTGGTTCGGGTTGACGGATAGCAGCCGCGCCCGATATGTACGGGCCAAAAACACAAATCCACCGATTGCGCCTGTTTGTTCCAGCCAGCAGACACTCGCGCATAACTAAAATATTCAGGAATCCCCATGCTGACCAGATCTCATGCCGGTTCTCGCAGTTCCGGTATCAGGGCCGATAGTTAAACGACCTTGAGTGTTTGTATGGCCGGTACTGAAATGGTGGAAGGCCGGGCGCCTCTTCAAGTTCGAAACCGAAACCGGCAATCATCAGGCGTATTTCGCCTTCGCCGAGATCGCGTACGTATTCACCCGGGCGGTCACCATATCGTGTATACGCCAGATCACGGGCTGTGAGGGTAAATTCCACCTGTTTTTCCTCGCCTGGCTGCAGATGAACGCGCGTGAATTTGCGCAGTCTCCGCAGCGGGGGCACCACGCGGCCTGTCATGTGCCGGGAATAGAGTTCCACGACTTCGTCGCCGGCCATATCGCCGGTATTTTTTACCGTTACTGTAATCGACAGGGCCTCGTCACCGCGCAATTCATCGCGGTCGAGCCGGAAATCGTTGTATGCAAAAGTGGTATAGCTGAGCCCGTGTCCGAACGGAAACTGCGGATCGTAACCTGTACTAACAAATGCGCCCACTTCAGGCTCCACATTCACCTCAGTCCATTTGTGGTCGTACAACACCATGTTATTGGCATAGCGCGGATAGGTGAATGGCAGGCGTCCGGCCGGGTTGTAGTTACCAAGCAGCACATCGACGATGGCGTCGGCACCCCGGCTACCGGGACGGTATGCCATTACGATTGCATCCACATCTCCGGCGAACGCGTTAATCAGGCGCGGCCGCCCTTCTACCAAGACCACGGTTACCGGTTTACCGGTGGCAATGGCCGCTTTAACAAGATCGACCTGTCGGCTGTCAAGAGTAAGATCGCGTATCGATCCCGGCGATTCGGCATAGGCTTCTTCCCCAGCGCAAACCACTATATGCCCGACACCCCCGGCAAGCCGGCGTAGCGCGTCGGTGTCGTAGTTTGCCGGATCTTCATAATCCGGAACCGATGCTGTAATCACCCGGCCGGCTCCTGCCCTGGCTTCCAGGGCTTCCTTAATCGTTCTGGTTGTTTCGGGATAGTGCTCCGCGTTGTTTCCCTGCCAGGTGTACGACCAGCTGCCGTGCAGCGAGGTCACATTGTTGGCACAGGGTCCGGCAAGAAGAATGGTTCCCTCTTTTGGCAGTGGCAGCGTTTTCCCATCATTTTTCAACAGTGTTATCGATTCCAGCGCGGCCAGGTAAGCAGCCTCGCTATACTCCGGCTTGCCGAAGTTCTGAACAGCTTCCGATTCCGGGTAGGGATTGTCGAACAGGCCCACATCGAATTTCAGCCGAAGGATTCGCCGTACCGACTCATTCACACGTTCAGCTACGGCTTCGTCTTCATGGTACAATTCGGCCAGGTAATCCGCGAAGTAATAATCGTGGGGGGTCATGCTTAGATCAATTCCTGCCATTACAGCCATTCGAATGGCATCTTTGAGGCTGGATGCCACCTGGTGGCGGGTGTACAGGCGGTTCACATCCTCCCAGTCGGATACGATCACCCCTTCGAATCCCAGCTCGCCCCTCAGTACATCAGTAAGCAGGTAGTGGCTTCCGTGCACTGGTATTCCGTTTAGTTCACCCGAACTGATCATTACCGACGACGCACCAGCCTTTACTCCCTCACGGAACTGCTCAAGTTCGTATTCCCGCCATTCAATCTCCGGCATGTAGGCCGGGGTACGGTCCCAGCCTGATCTCGGATTGGAGTACCCCAGATAGTGTTTAAGGGTGGATGCCACCGTGGTGATGTCTTTCAGGTCGGTACCCTTATAGGCTTTTATGAACATCGCTCCCATTTCAGCTACGATTACCGGATCTTCGCCAAAGGTCTCTTCAAACCGGGGCCAGACCGCGTTCCGGCCTACATCCAGCACCGGATCAAAATTCCATCGTGCACCGGAGGCACGTGTCTCCATGGCGGTAATGCGGCCGATGCGCTCGGCGTGACCGGTATTTCGAGTGGCCGCCATCCCGATATTGTGCGGAAAAAGGGTCGAATTTTTTATGTAGGATGCCCCGTGAATCGCGTCAACCCCGTAGATGACAGGAATCTGATTCGGGTTCTTCATGGCCGCATCCTGAATTGTTGTGATAATGCGGTGCCAGGTCTCCAGATCGTAGGCGTTATTGGTCACGTTCAGTATTGAACCGACCTTCCACGTGTTCACCGCCAGCTCCAGCTGCTCCTGATCGATGGTACCGTCGGTATTTCCATACCCCCCGGCTACGATTACGTTCAGATCGATCTGTGTCATCTGACCAACTTTTTCTTCAACCGTCATCCGGCCCATCAGCTCATCGATGTGCTGATCTGTCCGGGTGCTATCTCTTGTGTTTTCTTTGATGGTTTCTTTTTTTGGAGTGCTAACGGCTGATAGTGTCATTGCGGTCAGAATTACTGTGAATTGCCTCAGTTTCATCGTTTTTCGTACTTTTGATGATGTTGTAGTTCGTTCATCGCCCGGGCAAATCGCTGGCCCGGTTCCAGATAGGTGGCACTGTCGTAGTGCGATCTCTTGAATACATAAATACTTTATCGTCTTAATTATTAGTGATATAAAATAATAAATTTATTTTATCAATTCCCGTATTGGCCCTTACTACCCCATCGCATGATTGAACAGCCGGGCATACTTCAACAGCTTACTCCTTACGAATTCTTATTCGAGTTCGTGGGTGATGAACCGGATGAGTACATACTCAGTCCGGACTTCACATCCTGAATTCATCTGGCAGGGTTACCGGGTTCCCGGTTTTCGCAGCCTCCGATGCCAGCAGCGCCCAGACCGTTGCCCGGTATCCCTGAACTACCAGCTCGTCCGGGGCAGACCCTTCCCGTATGAACCGCACAAACGCTTCCATGGTGAGTGTGGTGTCGTCCAGGTCGTATCCCTTCACGATTTCATTGCCCCCGTAATTTGTCCGCACTTCAGGTATCCAGGTGGACCCGCCGATAGGAATGGTTTCGGAGGTATCCGTCATCACGCTGTCGATCATCTCTTTCATGGCATCGGAAACCGGTTCTTCGTCCGTAAAATATCGGTTGGTCTCGATCTCAGCCGTCGCCTTGCTGCCGGTAACATGAATCTGCATGCCGTAGTGGTCGTTGTTGTTGGTGCAGTCAAAGATGAACGACATGCCGTCGTCGAAGGTGAATATGCCGGCAACATTGTCGTTCACCTCACTGGGTTTGGTCCAGCGCAGGTTCGACCCCCGGGCCACTACCGATACCGGCTGCGACCCTTTGATCCAGTTGGCCACCTGCAGGTGGTGCGATGCGAGCTCGGTCCACAGGCCGCATGAATACTCATCATAGTGGCGCCAGTTGAGCCTGCGGTCCAGCTCGGGTTGTCCGTCAGGTACATCCCTGCGCCATTCGGAGTCGCGGTGCCAGTACGCCTTCATCTGCGCGATGGCCCCCATCTCTCCCCGTTTGATACGCTCCATCAGCTCAAGGTACACCGGGTTAAACATCCGCTGGTGGCCGATCTGCAGAATCCTGCCGGTCCGCTTTCGGGCGTCGACCATCCGTTTGGTGTCGGCAAGGGTACGCGCCATGGCTTTTTCACAGAACACGTGCATGCCAAGATCCAGCGCTTCGATCGTCATACGGGTATGCTCGTGAAGGGGCGTGGCGATCGAATTACCTGCAGCTGCTGGGCCAGATGGTAGCCGCGATCGCCCATGCCGATCACTCCCAGCCGTACCCGGTCGGAGGCGGCCTTTCCGGCGGCCGGCTGGTTGAATACCCCAATCCAGGGCATGGACTGTACCATGGTTGCAGAACCTGCAAGGATGGTCATTTGTTTCAGAAACGATCTTCTGTCAATCATAATCTTTAATATAAAAGTTGGATGTACTCAGATTAGTTTGCAGCTCAGGATTCACCAGCAGCGCCGTCGAAAGGATTTCGGCACGCAGCGGATCCTCATCGACCACTGCCACCAAACGCCGGCATTGTACCGGCCCGGAGGCCGCCGGGTCATAGATGTGAGGGTGGGGTTCGGGGTTGAATTTTCGTGTTTCAGACCTGTTCACCTGCTGGGATGATGCATGCCGGTCAGGTTCCCCGGAATGTTGTTGATGTGCCGGGGGATATGTAATGGATTCTGAACCATGTTGCGGTAAAGACGGGGTGTGCAGGTGTGATACCGGTTCGGTATGCTGTACATCCAGCGCATTACGGTGTACATCCGGCGCGTTACGCTGTACATCCGACGCATTTCGGTGTACTTCCGGCGCGTTACGCCGGCTTTCAGCAACCGGATTCCGGCGGTTCCTGATCGTGGCCGATACCGACATGGATGCATCCTGCAGATCAAATGCGGTGAGGGTTTTTTCGGCATATTCAGGGTCTCGCGGACCCACCCGCCAGGGCTCGCCGGACGTGTGCGTTCCTATAGCGAGTATGGCGCTGTCGCCAAAGTTGACAAACGCTTTGATCACGCCGAAAGACTGCAACATTTTCTGCATTCGCTGCAGTGCATAGCCCTTCCCGAATCCGCCGAAATTCAATTTCACGGCCTCATCGGTGAAGAAAACGGTACGTTCGGCAGGGTCGATCTGAACCTCATCCATTGCGCCGAAAGCAACATCAAAAGCGCCGGATGTTTGCTCGTAATATGCTTTGCAGGTCGTCAGGATCTGTGCGGTTTCCCGGCATACCGGAACCGGGGCCTTGCTCGCCATCTCATTCAGCATGGAAATTTCACTCTCAGGCCGGTACACACTCAGCAGTGCCTCGATGCGTTCGGTCTCATTCTGCATCATCCTGAGCAGCATGGAGCCCCGTTCCCGGTCTGTGTATGGCAGAAGGACCTCCAGCCGGGTTCCCATGGCGTAAAAACCGGCGCTGAAAACTTTTGGTCTGTTAGTTATAGAACACCTCATGATTGATCAATACAACGGGATTTGTATTGCGGAATGTAATAAACTTCATCATTCGGGGCGAGGCGGAAAATCCGGCCCGGCTGCATGGCAGCATGCTGCTTGTGAGGTAATGTCTCTTTGATATCATTATCACTGAGCGTTGGGTATGAAATTGAGCTGTTTCAGGTCCGATGCCGGTGTTTGATGCCGTTCCGGATTATGCGTGATGATACGCACCGACCGGAAGGCGATATCGATTCCGGCATCAGCCGCATCGTTAATCGAGTGCACCTGCAATGCGATGAAGCCTTCGGGTGTTTCATCGTCGAGCACACTGGCGGCCTCCACACCATTTATCCAGGTGCGTATGGACGCCCCCAGGGCCTCTACCCGGATGGTTTTCCAGTCCCCCGGCCTGAAGGCCTCCTGCCCGGGTTTGTTTTCAGTAAGCGGATACATCCAGCCCCGGCGGCCCTCATCATAGATACCGGCGCTCCAGGCCCGATCCGAGGGGTCAATTTCGACCTGGTACCCATACACAAGGCCTGCATCGTTCACCTGGCTTCGGATCTGCACGCCCGAATTCAGTTTCGGATCAACCAGAAACTCAACTTCGAGAATGAAGTCGCTGTAGATATCGCGCGTGGCCAGAAAGCTGTTCGGCGAATCAGGCACAGCCACACCATACAGAATTCCATCCTCCACAAAATAGTCGGCTGCGCCGCCGTACTGAACCCAGCCATCGAGATCGGTCCCGTTAAACAGATCGGTCCACTGGGCATGGGATGGGGTCCACAGGGAGAGTACGGCTAACTGCATCACGAGTAGTATCGGAATCGGAACTTTTATCTTCATGCATTCATCAACTTAAATGGTTCAGTATAATTCGACAGCGCAAGCAATATATCTGATTCCACCACTATAGGTGCAACCGGTTTTTCTGTAATTTTACCTCAGCCACCAGATCGGGCGAATATCCCTGAAACCCGGTTTTGGGTCTGCCCCGGGTGTTACTCTGCGCTGCGGAACGGCGCTGCCGGCAATCCTTCCCTGTTGAACAGGTTGGGCTCAGCCTTGTCGCTCCATGCGTACCTTACGGCTGACGGCTCCGCCACCAGCGGTGAACTCACCACCACCGTATGGCCATCAATCACGGCTTTAGCAGGGTGGTAGCGCATATCAGGGCCGGCCAATTCGAAATGGCTGACCGTTTCATCCGGAGCGTACAGCCCGGTTCCCGTGTGTGAAAAATGGACGACGGCCCTGTTTTTAACCACCTCTACCCTGTCGAACAGCGGACCAGAGAAAACCAGGTTATCACGGCCGTAAGTCCGGGCCAGGGCCCAAAGTGCTAGCCGCCTGCCCACATCCTGTTTGTTCGCGGGATGAATGTTTGCCGGGTTTCCGATGTCCATGGTCACAACCATACCAGTATTCTCCAGTTTCAGGGCCTGCATCTGTGCTTCACGTAATTCAGCAGTCGCACCGGGCACCGTCTCACCGTAATCGTAAGGCGCTATTTGAACGTAATAGAACGGAAATTTACCAAGGCCCCAATTACCGCGCCAGCTGCGTATCATGGCCGGGAACAGGGTTCGGTATTGCATCCCGCGGCCCACATTCGATTCACCCTGATACCAGATGGCCCCTTTTATGGTATACGGCATCAAAGGTGCGATCATGGCATTAAAGAGCATCGACGGGGTAGTCGGACCCAGCTCAATACCTGTTTGGGGCATGGCCGCGTAACGTTTACTGCCTTCCCCGAAGAGGTGGAATCCCCGGCCGGTCAGTATCGCCACGGGTTTATAGTTCCAGTCACCGCCAAGGTTGATGAGGCCCTGCTTATTCTCTCGCAGTTCCGGCGCCTCGTTACCGTAAATACCACCGCCCCCGCGCAAATCGATAATCCTGACCGCAACAACATTCCTGCCCTGAACAAGTGTGCCCGGAGGTACCGGGTAGTCCCTCACGACCTGCCAGTTACCGTCCTGCTCAGTCCCGCCAATTCTCACGCCATTCAGGTAGGTGATATCGATATCGTCGACCGGGCCAAGATACAGGCTGTAACCTTCGGCAAGCACATCTCCGCTGAAACTGAATTCCTTTCTGTACCAAATGGCCCCGTCGAAGTGCCCGATATGGTCTTCAAGCCTGGATGGAACCGGCATGGCCGGCCAGCCGGAGGTATCATGACCGGGATCTGCAAGATGGGCATCACCAAGGTCAATTGCACGGTAGGGATGGTCGCTGTTTTGCAGGTCCACATCCACGGTTTTCAAGGATGACAACCACTCTTCGTAGTACCCTATCTCTTCTTCGGCAAGGTCAAAACGGCTTGCAATGTCTTCATAACCCGGCACCTCCGGCAAATAGTCAAGGGCAACCCAGCTTTCAGCCGGCGTTCCGCCCCAGCTGCTGTGTATGATGCCGACCGGAATACCCAGTTCACGATGAAGCTCGCGGGCAAAAAAGTAGGCCGTTGCCGAAAACACCCCGGCATTAGCCGGAGTGGCCGTTTTCCAGCTGCCCTTTACGTCATTCAATGGCCTCACAGACGTTGCACGCTCAACTGTGAACATCCGGATGTGCGGGTTACCGGCCGATGCAATTTCCATGTCGGAGTTATCGATCGGGTCATTCGGCGGCCATCCGGATAGCGGCATTTCCATATTCGACTGACCAGACGCGAGCCAGACCTCTCCGAAAACCACATCTTCGATTAGCACTGATCCGGATCCGTTTTCGATGCGCACGGATTCGCTGTTTCCCGTACGGGGTGTTCTGATCGTGAGTATCCATGAACCATCCCTGCCCGTGGTTGTTACCACCGGATCTCCCCAGCCCGGAATCACGGTGACTTTCGACCCGGGCGTAGCCCGCCCCCAGAACGGTACATCATCTTCCTGCTGAAGAACCATATGGTTCGTAAACAGGGGGTGAAGACTGAATTCCTGCTTTGGCGCCGAACAGGCAGCAATCAGGAGCACTATCAGAATCGGGAATATGAGTTTCATAAAGTCTATTGTTTTATTGTGATTCAGCTGACCGGCTTTACAGGGTATTGATCCTGTTGTTTATTATATACCCGTGCAGCGCAGTTGGTTTGCGTGTACGTGCCCGGGATGTGAGGAGCTACAGCCTAAGAGCTGCTACCCAGTGCCTCCAGGTACTTGTACCCGCTGCCGGTATTGAACAGCACGATGCGCTCGTCGCTGCCAACCAGGCCTTTCTCCATGGCCTCGTCGGTGACCGCGATCGCCGTTCCCCCGCTTTCGCGCACCGCCTTCAGGATGAGGAAATCGCCCACGGCGCCCGGAACCCGGAGCCCGGATGCCGATGTATGCGCCCCTTCCCAGAAACGGGCTTCGGTGCCCTCCTCAAAGGCGCGGACCATGGGTGCGCAGCCAGACGCCTGAACGGTTACCATTCGCGGACGTTTGCTGCCTATCCAGCCCAGTTGCTCCATCTCGTTGAAGGCTTTCCACATGCCGATGAGGCCGGTACCGCCCCCGGTCGGATAGAGGATCACATCCGGCAGGTCAAAACCGAGCTGCTCGGCAATCTCATAACCCAGGGTTTTTTTGCCCTCCAGCCGATAGGGCTCCTTGAGTGTGGATACATCAAACCATCCCTCCTGCTCCTTGCGCGAAGCCACGATCTTGCCGCAGTCGCTGATCAGCCCGTCGACCAGCTCAACATGCGCCCCGAACGAGCGGCACTCGATCACGAACGCCGACGGGGTGTCGGCAGGCATAAAAACGAATGACTCACCGCCGCCCGCGGCCACATACGCCGACATCGCTCCCGCGGCATTCCCGGCCGACGGGATGGCGAACCGTGTAGCGCCTCGCTCAAACGCCGCATTTATCGCTGCCGACAGTCCTCGGGCCTTGAATGATCCCGTCGGGTTCACCGATTCGTCCTTGATCATCAGGTTCGGGAAACCGGTCTGTTTTCCCAGCCTCGGTGCGCAGTGCAGCGGGGTGCCGCCCTCACCCAGGTACAGGATACGGTCGGCATTACGTACCGGAAGCACTTCGCGGTAACGCCACATATTCCATTGCCGGCCTTTCAGGCTCTCTTTGGTTAGCGTATGGGATGCAGCCTCCAGATCGTACCGGGCCAGCAGCGGGGCCCCGGCGGCCGACAGGTTCTGAAGCACTTCTGAATCATACGTTTTACCGGTTTTGGAACATTCAAGATGGGTGAGGCGGGAGTTTGAATTCATTTTAAAAAGATCATGGTTGGTTTAGGATATTCAATGCCCTGCGGCCGGTCAGTACCGGCGGTTGGTCTGCCGGTTAAAACCGTTACCAGAATTATTCTTACGGGTTTACCAATTCCGGCGGGTCTGCCACGGCTGCATCATCGACCAAGTATACGCATTGAGCGCGAAAAATGTGCCGGCAGTAGTAACATTGGCGGCAATGTTCCGTACTACGGCGCATTCATCTGAAACTATTTTTATACCGACAATCATGCCAAAAATTATCATCATCTCACTGATCATTTTTGCGTTTACCCTCATCTACACACCAGATCTCACAGCCCGCCAGAACGACGATCTTCTATACCGCAAGGTGCGGGTAACCCTGGTTCCCGGCCTGAGCACCAACGGAATAAACGCATCGCAATACAACGCCAAATACTCCCTGAACATCATCGCAGGATATCACGGCGGGCTTGAAGGGTATGAGGTTGGCATCGTTAACATCAACCGGAAATTTGCGCGCGGATTTCAATTCGGCGGGCTGAACCTGACCGGTGGCGACATGGCCGGCCTTCAGATCGCCTCGCTGGTAAACCATGCGGAGCATGACATTTCTGGTCTGCAACTGTCCGGGTTTGCAAACTTCGCGGGTGCTGAACTCGGCGGGTTGCAGCTTAGCGGATTTGCGAACTATGCCGGCACTGAACTCAGCGGGCTGCAGGCGGCAGGTTTCATGAACTATGCCGGCACCAACCTCGACGGGCTCCAGGCGGCAGGTTTCATGAACTATGCAGGCATCAACACCAGCGGTAACATCTCAGGGTTGCAGGCGTCCGGTTTCGCCAATATAGCCGGCGGATCGATTGAGGGTCTTCAGGCCGCTGGTTTCGCTGTAATTGCCCGTAAAAATTCGGAGGGGCTTCAAATGAGCGGCTTTGCCAACATTGCCGGCGGCCAGATGGAAGGCGTGTTCCTGTCGGGATTCAGCAACATCACCGGTAGCAGTTTTGAAGGTATTGCGATTACCGGTTCTGCCAACATCAGTGCACGTACGATGGAGGGTGTGATGATCTCCGGTGCCCTGAACGTAGCACCGCGATCGGCCGAGGGCGTTATGATTACGGGAGGACTCAACTACAGCGATACTATGGAAGGTGTACAGATTGCAGGCCTGGCCAACATTGCCCGGAAGGCCGAGGGGGTACAGATTGGATTTCTGAACTATGCCCGTGAGTTCGAGGGGGTGCCGGTTGGCATCATCAGCTACTATGGCAACGGCCGCAAGAATATCGACATATGGGTCACCGACGGCGGATTCACACACCTGGGGCTCAAACTTGGAACACGGCACATCTACAACATGGTCTCGGCCGGCTATAATCCGACGATCACCGACCGCGATGTCTGGGCTCTGGGCTGGACCTTCGGGGTCTACGATACGCTGGATGAGGCCTGGGGCAACCCCCGCCTGAGCAACTACTTCCATCACAGCGATTTTTCCGTTTATCACATCAACGACGGCGAATGGACCGATGAAATGAACACCCGCTTCACCTACCGGTACATGCTCGGACGTGAACTGAACCGCGGTTTTTCCATTTATGGCGGCCCGTCGCTAAACCTGCAGATATCTGAGGTGGACGGCAGCAGCGACTATACCTGGTACTCGATCGTTGATGGCACCCGAAAAGGACGAGAAATCCGCGCATGGATCGGTTTTTCCTTAGGTTTCCAGGTATTCGGCCACTAAAGCCCCCATCGCATAACCCCCATCGCATTAACCCCCATCGTCATTCTGAGCGCAATTCCGAGCGCAGCGAGGAATGAAGTCGAAGAATCTGTGCAGTGCCGCGCACTGCACAAGGGCATTTGAAAATCTAACGATTCCGGTTTCACAACCGAACGACACCAATACCCGACTATCGCTATATAAAAAAAGCTGCCATCCCGTTGAAGGATGACAGCTTTTTCTGTTCGTCGGGGCGACAGGATTTGAACCTGCGACCCCTTGCACCCCATGCAAGTGCGCTACCGGGCTGCGCTACGCCCCGAACAGTATTTGAAAGAACGAAAAAATAGGGATAAATCAACCCAAACTCTACGGGGGTTTTGATTTTTTCAACAATGTTAATTTAACTCAGTTTATCTGCCCGTTGAAATTGACAAGGCATTCCGTGGAGAAGATGAATGAGTTACCTGATCGACACTCACATTCTTTTATGGTGGCTTAACGGTGACGTCAGGCTTGGGAGGGAAACCGTTTCCATCATTAAAAAATCCCGGGTTTTGGTAAGCACAGCTGCGATCTGGGAAATTCTGATCAAGATCAAATTAGGTAAACTTCAATTATCCGGTCCAATTGAAGATGCACTTCAGGAGAACCCGATGTAGCGATTTATCATTTCTACAGGGTGCAGCTATGTCACCTCCCAAATAGTATTGCCCGCATTGGGCAAAATCAGGGGCTGCCGGCAACATCCTCCCAAATCACTTCGCTGTTCTATTGTTCACATGTTCTACTGTTCCCTAATTCGAAGCATACTAACAGCACCATCAGTGTCACCTTCCATATGGTGTAGCTCCGAAGTTATTGGCTACCAGTAACATCCTCCCAAATCACTTCGCCGTTCCATTGTTCACATGTTCTACTGTTCCCTAATTCGAAACATACTAACAGCACCATCGTTGTCACCTATTCATTGTGTAACCCTAAAGGTAATTATTCCCGGAGATTTTGCTCGAAAAGTTTGAGGATTCTGCGGTATTGATCCGCCCAGGAAGCCGGCTCTGTGAAGCCGTGGTCCTCGATGGGATAGACCGCCATTTCCCAGTCTTCCTTGCGCAGCTCGATTAGCCGCTGGGCCAGGCGCATCACATCCTGTATCTGCACGTTCACGTCAACCACGCCGTGGGTGATTAGAAGCGGGTCGCGCAGCCCCTCAGCAAAATTGATGGGCGACGACCGGGCGTAAGAAAGCGAATCGAGGGCCGGTGTGTTGAGGATGTTGCTGGTGTAGCCGTGGTTGTAGTGGGCCCAGTCGGTAACCGACCGCAATGCCGCGCCGGCTCCGAAATAATCCGGCTCGGTGAACAGCGCCATCAGCGTGATGAATCCGCCGTACGACCCGCCGTAAACGCCGATCCGCTCCGCCGGAATCTCGTATTGAACTGTGAGCCAGCGGGAGGCGTCCACATAATCCTGCAGGTCGCGGCCGCCCATGTGCCGGTAAATCGCCGTTCGCCAGTCGCGCCCATACCCGGCCGAGGCCCTGTAATCGAGATCGAGTACCACATAGCCCATATCGGTCAGCATGTTGTGGAACATGTACTCGCGGAAATAGCTGCTCCACCAGCGGTGAACGTTCTGCAGGTAGCCCGCCCCGTGCACGAACAATACGGCTGCACCGTTCGGGTTCCCGGGACGGTAGATGCGTGCCGGAATGCCGGTTCCGTCGCTGGCCGGGATCTCAATAATCTCCGGTACGCGCCAGTCGTAGGCCAGCCACTCGTCCGTGGGCGATTCGGTGATCC
>JAIVHB010000153.1 GCA_020201275.1 Rhodothermaceae bacterium
CTACGGGCAATGCCGCTCTGGTTGGTGATAACGGCCAGTTTGAACCCTTCGACGATCTCTCCGATGTCGCCATCGTGGGCATGCAGACACGGGGCGTCTATATCGCCCGCCGCGTTCAGGGGCTGATCAAACAGGGAACCGGTACCGAAATACCGTTGGGTGTGCTCGATATCACATTCTACCGCGATGATTTCCGCACCCGCAGCCATACGCCCACCGTTCAGGTCACCGATATACCGTTCGACCTGTCTACCAAACACATCATACTGGTGGATGATGTGCTCTACACCGGCCGCACCGTACGCGCCGCCATGGAGGCCCTGATGAGCTTCGGCCGCCCGGAAAGCATCGTCTTCACCTGCCTGATCGACCGCGGCCACCGGGAACTGCCGGTTGTTGCCGATTACGTAGGGATGTTCGTCCCGACGCACACCAGCGAAGAGGTGCAGGTACAAATTGAGGAGCTCGACGGGGAGGATGCCGTCTATGTGGTCGACCGGTCGGACGACGAAAAACAGGAGGAACACGCCGGATGAGTCAGGAACTGCGCACCGATTATGCATTCAACCAGCGCCATCTGCTCGGGCTGAAAGACTATTCAGCAGACGACATCCTCTACATTCTCGACCAGGCCGCCTATTTCCGGGAGGTACTGAACCGGCCCATCCCGAAAATACCGACCCTGCGCGACAAAACGATCGTGAACCTGTTCTATGAAAACAGCACGCGTACACGGATCTCCTTCGAGCTGGCCCAGAAACGGATGGGCGCCGACGTGGTCAATTTCTCGAGCAGCTCGTCGAGCGCAAAAAAAGGGGAGTCGCTCAAAGACACCATCCGCAATATCGAATCGATGAAGATCGACATGGTGGTGGTACGGCATGAAAGCCCGGGCGTGCCCCATTTCCTCACCCGCTGCGTGGACGCGTCCATAATCAACGCCGGCGACGGGGCGCACGAACACCCGACCCAGGCACTGCTCGACATGTTTTCGATGCGGCAGAAAACCGGAAAACTGGCCGGGCTGAAGGTGGTGATCATCGGCGACATCCTGCACAGCCGCGTGGTGCGTTCGAACATTATCGGCCTCGTTAAAACCGGCGTGGAGGTGATGGTCTGCGGGCCCAAAACCATGATCCCGCCCTTCGTGGAAGAACTCGGCGTAACCGTTTCATACAATCTCGACGAATGCCTGGCCTGGTGCGACATCGCCATGGCACTGCGCATACAGCTCGAGCGGCAGGACCACGGCCTGTTTCCCAGCCTCAGGGAATATCATGAGCGGTTCGGTATCAAAATGCACCACCTGGAAACATATCCCGACTTTGTGATCATGCACCCGGGGCCTATTAACCGTGGCGTGGAGATGGAGAGTGAAGTGGCCGACAGCGACCGGGCGATTATCCTCGATCAGGTTATCAACGGGCTTGCGGTGAGGATGACGGTATTGTATCTGCTGGCGGGGGGGACGAGGGGGTAATATTTACCGCCAGTTTTCCTATTTTAGGTATCCTTCAAAACCATGCAGCATAATTCAAATACATCAGAGCCTGACGTTACTGTAGCGATTCCAGCCTACAACGAAGAACATGATATCGGGAGAATTCTGAAACAATTCAGCTGTTCTTCCTATCCCAACGTTGTTGAAATACTGGTTGCCGATGGCGGCAGTACAGACCGGACAAGGGAAATAGTAGAAGAACTGGGCCGTGACGATAAACGGATAAGGCTAATTGACAATCCCGGAAAGATTCAGTCTGCTGGTCTGAATGAGATTATAAAAATTGCCAAAGGAGAACTGCTACTCAGAGCAGATGCCCACAGCCTGTATGCTGAAGATTACATTGAAGCCTCTGTTACAGCAATAAAAAAATCAGGGGCTTTAAACGCCGGCGGTGCGCAACGTTTTGTAGCCCGCACACCATTTCAGACCGGTATAGCCCTCGCCGTTCGCACGTTTCTTGGAAGTGGCGGTGCCAGTTACCGCGACCCCGATTTCACGGGTTATGCCGATACAGTCTATATAGGATGCTACAAGACTGAAGCCCTTCGATCCCTCGGGGGGTTCAGCACAACAAACGGACCGAATGAAGACGCGGAAATGAATTTGAGGCTATCGAAAATGCAAGCTGATGCAATTTACATCAGTTCTGATATCCAGACATGGTATTTCCCCCGGGGATCATGGGCTTCGCTTTTTAAGCAATACTTTCATTACGGTCGCGGGCGGAAGTTAACCCAGCTGAAACATCCAGATTCGAACCCCCTTCGCAGCCGTATTCCCTTCTATACCATATCATTCATGCTATTGTGGCTGATCGTTGACTATGCCTTCTTTGGAGGGAATGCATTTTCAGGTATTGCCCTCATAATTGCCATCCTGATTCCTCCTTCTTTGGCTATCAACGAAACTTACCGGTCACAAAGCGAATTTGAACGGGAGATCTGGAAAGGTGCACAGGGTGATGAACCGGGCCTTTTCCTGCGATTTATACTGACAACTATTTGCCTCTATACCATGCCTGTCGCCCATTTTACCGGATATCTGTATCAATCAGTCAAATATCTGGTTACCCGCAAGTTTGAATTTTAAGCATCATTCCTGTGCAAGCACTTTTTTATAAAGATTTTTCAGGTGCTCAGCTTCTGAATCCCAGTTGAAATGATCTATCACTGCCTGGCGGCCACGCTTTCCCATAGCTTCAGCCTCTGCGGGATTCGCTAATAAGAAGGAAACAGCTTTTACCACATCAGATACTGATTCGGGATCTACTAGCAGCCCACATTTATACGTATCAACAACATTACGCCACAGGGGAAAGTCAGAGGCAATGACAGGGAGGCCTGCCGCCATATATTCAAACAATTTGTTGGGCTGGGCTTCGATATGATTGGGATAGGGATGATAGGTCACTACACCGATCCGGGCCTGTTCAAGGTGTGTATTTACTTCCTGCTGAGACAGCCAGCCAAAACTGTTTACGTACTTCCACCCTTCACTTTGAGATAGTGAATGTTTGTATGAATCCGGTACAATTTTACCGATTAGCCTGAATTCGGCACCCGGAAAATCTCCACTAATTTTTACCATCGCTTCTGTTACTTCCGAAATGCCCCTGATATCCTGAATCATGCCCATAAAAATGACCATGTTTGGCCTGCGCAGGTAATTATCCGTTTTGATTTCCAGATAATGATTCAGGATGGGGAAATTCTGGACCATTACAGCCTTATCAGCAGGAAATCTCCTGTTAATGGTCGGGGTTACCGTAACAATCCCATCGAAACGGCTTGCTGCAAATAGTTCAAATTTTTCAAGTATATATGACAAAGGCTTAATTATCCACGAAGGCAGATAGTCCTTGTCGTACAGCTGACGGGGCATATCTTCATGTACATCATAAATAACCCGCCGCCCGCCCATTTTAAGGGCAAGGCCTGCCGTAACCAGCTCCGGATCATGGAAATGATAGATGTCGGCATTCATTTTCCGGGCCAGCCGGTAGATATTCCACGGACCCATAACAAATCGCTTCAACCGGTTACGATATACGGGTATATGCCGTACCGTAATGCCGTCGAGAACCTGGTCTTCTGAACCCGGTGCAATCAGCGTTACATGGTATCCCGATGAGCGGAGTGTTTTAAGTTCTTTCTGAAATATTCGCGTATCGGTTGGAATATGAACGGAAGTAAGGTGTACTATATCAAGCATCCGCAGATTGTGATAACAGGGTGTGTTTGGTTGCATATACCAGTCCGATGATCAGCCAAACATTGTTGTCGGGAAGCCCGCCGCCGATAAACTGGAAAAACAGGAAAAAAGCCATCAACGAAACAAACAACGTCGTAGCGACAACCCTGGTAAGCTCATCGTCTGCATATCGAATGTTCATAAAGCTGTCGCGGGTAAGCCGGTAGATGATAAAAAGAAAAAGCAGGATACCCGCCAGTCCCAGTTCAGCAAGTATGGTATAGGTCACATTGTGAGGCAACACAATACCAATCAACTCCTGATAGGTATGATAGGTCAGAATGGATTCAGCATACCCCCGCAATCCAACACCAAGCATGTTGGAATCCACGAACATATGGATGGCGGCGTAGAACTGTACAACCCTGATCCTGGAAGAGTCATCGGTTGCACCGGCAAAAATATCGGTAAATCGCTGGATAATGTTCATTGCCGTGATACGGAGGTCCGGTAATAATATCAGGGCCAGTAGGCCGGCTATACCCAGCCATACAAACAGCTTTACCTGCCTGTAAATCAGTGCTATCAATACCAGCATCAATATAACGGATACCCATGAGCTGCGTGAAAAGGTCGATATGAGTCCGGCCATAAGTACCGACAGAAAAACAGCCGCCAGAATGCGGTAACTGCCTTTTACTTTCGATACGATGATACAGGAGCAAAAGGCGATGGGGAGGAAAAAATAGGTTGCGAATACATTGGGGTCCGTTTGTGTGGTCGATGCCCTTGAGAACAGCTTAGCCCCGCCCGACAAGGCACTCATGATCGCTGCCTCAGGGTTCATCAAGCCATCTCTGATTGAAAATAAGGCCATTACAAGCCCAAGCACTGCGGTAAATACCAGGATCACGGGCAGTTCTTTTTTATTTTCAACCACGTTCAGTACAAAATAGAGCAGCAGACCCGTAACGACGGTTCTGACGGCAAAAAGAAGGGCATCATCCGGTTCAGGAGAATAGATGATACTCAGGAACATCAACGCGGAAAACAGGGCAAATTCAAGCTCCAGACCGCTTATTCTGAATGTAAACCAGCCCGTATAAATGCGGTTCAGAAAAAGCAGGAAAAGCCCCGATAAAAAGAATAACTGGAAGAGTGAAACTGGAACGGTAAAACCTTCAAACAGGTGCAGCGCATTACCCGCGTAGGATCCGGCAATAATCAGAAACAACCATAAATAGGGCCATGCTATAGATTTTATACCAAAATAAATAACCGGTACTAAAACCAATAGCGCTATCGGAAGCCAGGGAAAATTCACATACCAGGAAACAGCAAGCAGCAATGCATAAGATGCTGCAACTGTTATCAGTAAAACAGGAAGAGTTTTCTGCTGATATAATGATTGACTCGCTGGCATACCTTACAAAACTCAGGATTTGAGCCTTAACGCCTCTTTCAGCTCAACAATTTTCAGATAGGTTTCACTGTTTGACTTTCGGCCTTGTTCCATGGTATGCCGCCAGAACACGATGATCAGTGAAACGATCAGGCCGAAAAGAAATCCCGCTATTACAATAAAGGCCCGTTTGGGGCTGTCTTTGTACGTCGGAATATTCGGCTCCTCAATCACCTGAATGCTTCTACGCTGGTCTTCAAGAATCATTTTCTGATGCACAAACTGAGGATATATCGTTTCGTAAATTTTGTTCTGAACGATGACTTCGCGGTAATATCTCATATACTGCATTGCCAGTTTGGGCATATCGAATAGGGGATGAAATACATCCGGTTTTACTGACTGTGTATCTGACCTGCGAAGATAACTCTCGTACAATTGATCAACCTCCTGCTTGGCGCGAACACGCTGCCGGAGATCGGGATTTGATTCATCCACACTCTGTCTCAAAATGGCAATTTCAATTTCTAGTTCTATACTTCTGGATTTGAGTTCACCCAGATTTTCGATGAGTACTTTTGCCTGCTCTTCGACTTCAAAGATGCCGAATTGCTGCTGAAATTCCTGCAGTTCATTCTCAGCAATTTCCATTTCTGCAAGATTAGCCAGATAACGGTTCTCAATTACCTCATAACTTTCAAGAGCGTTCAATCGGTTTATAGCAATCACGGCAGAATCCAGTTTCGACAGGTAGAAGTTTGTCATCTCGTATGCTCTGCGGGCATCTTTGTCTATTACCGAAATTTCAACTGCAACGATTGAACTAAAGCCAAAGCCTCCTTCGCGAATTTCCCGGATTTGAGTGTTGCTGTCAAGGGTCTTTAAAGTATGTTCCATTACATCCGTACCATAAACCTCGGCTAAATTAAATTCCCTTATCATATCTTCTTTAATTGACCGGCTTCTCAGAACAACAAGCATAGCCTCAGACTTGATTTTTTCAGAGCCGAAAGAGAGTTGCATCACACTTCCCATTAACCCACCGAGCCCGCCGCTGATACCACGCTGTTCAACCGGAGGCAAAAACCGGGCTGTTGATTTATACTTGACCGGCCATAACAGACTTACTACTAATGCAACTAACGTAACAAATAAAACAATAGATAAAATAATCCATTTCCCTTTGGCAAGCGCAAGAATTGCATCCAAAATATTGATCTCGTTGCGTTTTTCCTTTTGTATTTCAGTCATGGTGATATGGCTTCTGGGTAAAGCCCGTTCTTAATGTGTATGTTTTATGTTGCAAAGTTTGTTAAAATACGCAAATTGCCTCACTAAATAATCAGCACAAAACAGACTTCAACCTATTTGCGGCCAATCTATCATCATAAAGTCAACGGATAAAGCCTTTGCATGGATCGAAATAACCTTCTCCTTTATACTCATGAATATCCATACGGACTTGGTGAGACTTTTCTGGAAACTGAAATTAATTATTTAGCGAAGACATTTAACAGGATCATCATCATACCATGTAAAAGCACAACTACAGTTCGAAGCGTACCTGACGGGATAAAAATAAACGATTCTCTTGCCAAAAGAGCGGATAAGTCCAGTTTATCAAGATTATTTGAGGGTATTACAGCCAGTCTTTTAAACAGTTTTACGATCAGGGAATTGATCAGTATGCCGAGCCTGTTTACAAATCAACAGAGTTTTTATCGACTTTTTAATATGCAGGGGGGCGCAAAGTGGGTACATCGTATTACACATGAAATTCTCCGTGATTATAATATGAATCCCAATGAAACGGTTGCCTATTCCTACTGGCTTGATTTCAGTACTTTAGGAATTACCAGACCCGATCTCAAACGGAGAGGGCTGAAAACTGTGAGTCGTGGGCATGGTTATGACATATATGACTTTATCTATTCACCACCTTATATCCCATACAAAAAGAAAATCATGAATGACCTTGATCAGATGGTGTTTATCTCAGAAAACGGACGTAATTACACAACCTCCAGAATCCCATCTGTATCGGAACGTAGTGTTATAAGCAGGCTTGGAGTGCATGATCCCGGTTTTATCTCAAAGGGTACGGGTGAGGGTCACTTGCATATTGTTAGTTGTTCCAAAATTGTACCGGTTAAGCAACTTCATCTCCTTGTCGACGCGCTTGTATGTCTGGGAAAACTATCTTCCCGTTTGAAAGTTAGGTGGACACATATTGGTGACGGGCCTTTGGAAGGCCGGATAATGAAAGAATGCAAAGACAAGCTTCCCCAAAATATTCGATATATATTCGCCGGACAGTTAAGTAACAGGGAAGTAATGGAGTTTTACAGGAACAACGAGGTGGATGTTCTGGTGAATGTGAGCAGTTCGGAGGGGATTCCAGTTACTATGATGGAAGCTCAAAGTTGTGGCATTTCTGTCTGCGCAAGAGCTGTAGGAGGAGTTCCGGAGATTGTGGACAATAATAACGGTTCACTTCTTAGAAAAGATTCCGGACCTGTTGAAATTGCAGAGGCCCTGATATTATTTGCAGAAGCTGAGTATCGAAGTCATAGATCAAAATTGAGCCGTTTGAATTGGGAAAAAAACTATAATGCAGAAAAAAACTATTCAGAATTCTGTTCTATACTCAAAAATATTTAACTGTTACAGTAAACCTGAGTTTTATTTTGCCCGGAAAGATTTGGCTTCATTTTTCCGTGCCACTGGCAAACGTTTTCTGCTTCAATACTTTTTAATGTGTTAAAACATTTACAGACCCGCTTGGAAAGAGAATACGTAATAAGAATATTTACGACTGAAAAGTTATCCCGGGAAAGCGCAGTTTGAAAATTTTGGTTATTTCGGTGATCATTGTGCCACCCGTTTCGGGGGTCATTGCGCCAGTTTGACCGGACAGACAACAGACCATTTTGTATTGGGATATCGGCTTTTTACAATACAATACCGGCTTGATAAACTGGTTTGATCTGTTTAGTATTAAATATTTAACCATCCATTTACCGCCTGAACGCTGCCACCGCTGCCAATGTGATAGTAGCTGCTGCAGTCAGAATATTGAGAACACTTACATCGCCAAACAGCGTACCCGTAAATGATTTCTTTACTTCGATAACATCACCACGCTGTATAACCACATCCTCGCCCCTATGCACGGTCCCGTCTACACGAGTTACCTTCAGTCCGCCCAGGCCTCCGACCGGGAGCAGCCCCCCTGCCAGCGACAGATAATCACCGGCTGTATATCCTGGAATAAACTCAAATGAGCCGGGTGTCGCAACATATCCGTGAACATTCACGCTCCGCTGACCGATAAGCTGTATTTCATCACCGGCCCTTAATGTAAAATCGGTCAGAACTTCGGGGTGAACCGTAATAATTTCAACACTGTCGTCAATTGTGCGGATAACCGTCACCGATTCGAGGTCTGCACCGGTCGAGTATGTTGCATTCCGGTTCAGAAAATCACGCAGTGTTTCATCCGGCCTGATAACGCTGTAACCGGCCCCTTCTTCCAATGCTCCACGTAGCACGACTGTACTCTCCTTCAATCGTCCGAATGGTATAAATACCTGATCACCTTCGATTAGCCTGGGATTCTGGTTTCTGTCGCCACGTTGTTTGAACTCAAACAGGTCAATTTCACTTTCTGTCCCATCTTTATGGATTATTCTTACTTCATTCAATTGGGCCAATTGTCTCAAATCAGTCATATCTAACAGGTCAGACACCCTCATCATGGGTGTTATCTCATGGTAGCCAGGTTGAAATACCGCGCCATACAGATATACTCGGAAGGAACGTAATCTTTCCAGATTGACATAAATCTCTCCATCCAGAATCCGGGTGGATACCAGATTGCGAATTTCGTTCACAGCATCAGCAAGCTTCATCCCCGCAATGCTTACTGATCCAATCCGTGGTATCATAAGATCACCGGTAGGTCCTACGGGTATCGTAACGAAAACACTTTCAAAGCTGATGATATTAAGTGAGAAGAAATCGCCGGGACCAACAATGTAAGTATCCGGGTTTACCGGTTCCTCAAGAGCCCGTACATCGCGGATGAGTTCACGTTGTACTCTTTCTGTGTCATTAACATCCATCTCATCGGTTTGCCTTGCCTGTTCCTGAAGTCCCCTCAACTGGATTGCCTGACGTTGTTGCTGCGTAGTCTGTGAAAAAGACTCATTGACTACAAGAATTGTCAGGAACAGAAAAATTGCAATACGGAAATGTATGATCAACTGATTTGAATGGGTCATATATGGTTCTGAACTATCTTTTGTTTTACCAAAGCACGAAAAATAGGTTTTTTTCATCACTTTTATTGCACATTCTTGCAATGATGTAATGTTTGACCGGATGATAACTCCTACGTACCAAATGCATTTATTTTTGCCATTCGGCGGTGCATTCTTACCTTTGCTACACAATGCAAAAGAAATAATATAAAACCATACCTGCATGGCTGGTCTCTATGGATTACTCAGACCTGATACAACCAACGATCAATTACTACCACCCATATTCGCGGCAGGAATTCCCGGGAATGATGTAAGAAAACTGTCTGAAAATGGGCTATTGGCAGGAATAGCCGCTGAACCTACTTTTACGAAGGAAAGAGTTCTCGAAACACGAGATGATGTCACAATAGGATTCTACGGTTTCATATTCGAATCGGCAACCGACAGAGTTGATCGGTTATTTGACAGCTACAAGACTGGAAATACAGCTTTCATCCACTCTCTTGATGGGTGTTTCAATGGATTCATCCATGATGCCCCCGGGAAAAAACTCATCCTGTTCACCGACCATCTCGCCACACGGCCTCTATACTACGGGTGTGATCCGGCAAAAAGAACCCTGGCCTTTTCCGGCGATGCCAATCATGCCGCTGCACTTCTTCGGGTATCCGGCTTACCGCTAACTCTCAATATCGAAGCGCTGACCTGCCTGCTTACTATCGGGTATTTATACGATGATCAGACACCGGTCAACCAGGTGAGAAAAATTCCGTTCGGCACCATCCTGGAATTCAATCTTGATGATTTCACGATTGCAACTACCCGTTATCGGGAATTCCGTAAGATCGCGGTCCCGCAAAATATGGATGCTTGTATTCAAAGTATCGATACCATGCTGGTGAACTCGGTCAGAAAGGTTTGGGACAAGGACCGTGAATACGGTTTGAGCCACACAGCCCTGCTCAGCGGTGGACTCGATTCGCGGGTCAATGTGCTGCTTGCCGATGAGCTGGGATATAAGCCTGTAACTACATTTACCTTTTCACAGTCGGGGAGCAGCGATGAATATATTGCCGGAAAAATTTCTCAATCAAAAGGTTTCGGGCATCGGTTCATCCCGCTCGATTCCGGTTCTTATTTGCATCACAACATCAAAACCTATGTGGCGGCCAATGACGGCCTGGTAACCTATAATGCCGCAGCCCACCAGTATGCGAGCATGATGCCACAGATTCACCCGAGAAACGGGATTCTACATTCAGGTCAAATCGGGGATGCCGTATTCGGATCTCTGACACTTAGGAATGTATCGGTTCCATCTCAAATACTGAAAAAAGGGTACATCCACGAATTCGGGATCACCGAGACACTTGGCATTTACAAGCGAGTCGCAGATCGCTACCGAATTGATAACAATTTTGAACGCTTTGGCTACGAACAGCACATCATGAACGGGACATTTAACGGCGATCGTATGATGCTGCATCATGTCGAACCACTCTCCCCGTTTTACGACCGCCGGCTCCTTGAATTCTGCTACAGTCTGCCCGACCGTTTCAAATACGACCAGGCTATCTACCTTAAATGGATGAAAAGATATCACCCGCAGATCGCTGAATTCCCATGGGCAAAAACCGGGATCCGGCCGCATAATGCACTGATGAACCGGACTGCCGGGTTCCTGCAAAAGGTGAACCGGTATGCCCGAAAGCGGTTGGGCCTGAAACACGACAATATGAACCCCTTCGATCTCTGGTACCGCGAAAATCCCGAACTGAAGAAAACCCTATTGGCTGAATACCATGCCCATGAACACCTCATTACTGATCCCCGGCTCAGAGAGGCCCTTGATTACTGCGTCCGAAAAGACCGTGCGCAACACCTGATGAATGCCGTTACGGTGGTGCTTGCAGCTGATCTGTATTTGAACGGACAGTAATTACAGAACGATTTATTGCCGTATATCATCCACCGTCAGATTATCTTTTATTTAATTAACAACATCTTCCTTGTGCCCTGTAGTCGGCCATTCAGACTGATGGTATAGAAATATAAACCACTCACAAGGCCTTTACCACTGAATATGACGTCATGCACACCCGCGTTTCGCTCTTCATTGATAAGAGTCACCAACTTCTGCCCTGTAACTGTATAAACGTTGATCTGTACCGACGCGCTTTCACCTAATACGTATCTGATGGTTGTAGCCGGATTAAAGGGATTGGGGTAGTTCTGGTACAGGATCAGCTCATCAGGGCCATATTCACCATTGTTGTTATCCGAATGCAACGGTTTCCCATAAGAGAGTATAACGCCGTGATCACCGGCAGCAAATCCGCTGGTGTCAGACAGAACCTTTATGGTTCGGATGGTAAAAGAATCCCGGTTCACTATGCCCGGGGTGCTTTGCTTTTTGAACGTGATCCCGCCATCTTCGCTTTTCAGTATGGTGCTGTTGCTGCCCGTCAGCCAAATCCTGTCTTCATCCAGGTAATCCAGGGCATATATCTGAAAATCAAATCCGGTGTCAATGGTTGTCCAGCTGGTTCCACCGTCTTTTGTGTGCAGCAAAACGCCCAAAGAGTCTGTCATAATCCAGCCCTTGTTTTCATCTATCATGGACATACTTCTGAGACCAACACTCAACCCAACGTCCTGGTATGACCAGCTTTGGCCATTATCATCCGATACCTGTATCTGGTTATCCGGCCCCAAAAGCCAGACGCGATTCCCTTTTGCATGAATGGCATGTATGTCCGTCGTATGAAGTGGCTCCAACTCTTCCCAGAGTGCCTCATTTATGTATCTGTAAACCCTGGCAGGATTACGATCCACTAAATAACCTTTAGAAGTATCAGTGAACGTGACTAACTGAATGTTCAGTATCTGTCTACCATT
The DNA here is from genome assembly GCA_020201275.1 of Rhodothermaceae bacterium. Lineage (GTDB taxonomy): Bacteria > Bacteroidota > Rhodothermia > Balneolales > Cyclonatronaceae > RECM01. The sequence goes on from JAIVHB010000153.1 coordinate 12,260, forward strand.
CTGATCTCTGGTAATGATCCAATTCCATGTAATGCCATTATCCCGCGATACGCGCAAGCCACCTGAATGGGCGATCCAATTATTCTCTCCCAATCTGTGTAAAAAATTACCTGGACCATCATATACCGTTTCAAAGGTTAGACCACCATCAACAGACCGGTGAATTCCGTTTGTGCTGCCCAGCAATATAACATCATCGTAGGCTGCCAGGCTCCGGTATTGATTATTATCGGGTTTTAGCAGGTTCGACCAGGAATCCTTCTCGGCGTTTGATCTCCAGACTTCCCCGAAGCCATCGATAACAAACATAATATCTCGCATCAATGGTAAACACATAATTGTAATAATTTAAACTTAAAAAGCCGTTGTTTTCATCAACATATTTCAGGCTATAACTGTTGAACGCCCCTGTAGTAAAATTAGACCAGTTTTCCCCTTTATCGGTGGTGGTAATCACAATGGTTGACTGGAATCCATTGCTGCCAATGGAGGCGGCAGCAACAGCATAATGCCTGTCTGAGTAACGGTCGACTGCCGTAAGGTATTGATTGGTGAACGGTACCGTTGCCCGGAGAACCTCCCAGCTGGTACCGGCATCATCGGTAAGGAACAGGTATGTGGAATCGATCAGCGCCCAATGCTGTGGAGATGATATGGCGACGTTAATGAAATCCGGTTGCTTTCCCGATACATCATTATCGGGTGCATCAATGGCCTGCCACGTTTTGCCCCCATCAAAACTTCTCAGAATCACCCCTTTGTGCCCAACGATCAACCCGTTGTCCGGATCTGAAAAAATGACTTTTCTGAGGTTGCTTTCGGTTCCCGACTCGACCCTCGTCCAGTTTTTCCCGCCATCGCCCGACCGGAATATAACCCCGTCATCACCCACAACCACTCCGTTTTCCTTATCGTAAAACCAGATGCTGTTGATACGAAATCCGGATTCCAGGTGATAATAATTCCACAATCGACCGGCGTTGCTGGTATATGCTATGATACCTGAATAGCTGCTTATCCAGCAGTGATCAACATCGATCGGATGGAAGCCGGAAACATCCATTGGCGGTACCATTTGGTTACCCCAGTACCAATCGAGATCGGATTCTGAATACTGTGCATTCAATGCCGGTACTGCGGTAAAACATGCAATACAGACCAGAATCAAGGAACATAAATGGATATGGAGTCGGATTATTATGTTCATACTATTTGACCAGAAGCATTTTCCTGGTTCCGGCTACTTGACCGTTAACATACATGCGGTAAAGGTACATACCACTGGGCAGGCCGGCTCCGTTGAATTCAATACTGTGCCCGCCCTGATTCTGCATACCATTGTCGAATGCAGCAACAAGCTGGCCAATGGAATTGTAAACATCGATACGCATGGCACCCGGCTGATTCAGTG
>JAIVHB010000227.1 GCA_020201275.1 Rhodothermaceae bacterium
GCCACTCTGGTTCTGAGTGTCCCGGTTTTTATGCCGGGATTGAATACAGGGGCAAAAACTGCGTAGAGGACTAACTCAAATCACATATATATCATGTCTCAAGCAGCAAGTGTAGAAGAACTACTCAAGGCGGGTGCGCATTTCGGGCACCTTACACGCCGTTGGAACCCCAAAATGCGTGAATTTATCTTCATGCAGCGCAACGGGATCCACATCCTCGACCTGAACAAGACCCACAAGCATCTGCAGGAAGCCCTCGATGCCGTAGGCCGCATCGCCCGTGAAGGCAAGAAAATCCTTTTCGTCGGCACCAAAAAGCAGGCCCAGGAGATTGTCAAAACCGAAGCCTTGCGCGCCAGCATGCCCTATGTAACCCACAGATGGCTCGGTGGCATGCTCACCAACTTTTCGACCATCCGTAAAAGCATCTCCCGCATGGAAGAGATCAATGCCATGCAGACAGACGGTACCTACGAGAACATCACCAAAAAAGAAAGGCTGATGCTCGACCGAGAAAAAGAGAAGCTGGAAAAAGTGCTTGCCGGTATCTCCGGGATGAGCCGCATGCCCGGCGCCCTGTTCATCGTGGATATTGTGAAAGAAGATATCGCCATCCAGGAAGCCCTGAAACTGAACATCCCCATTATCGCACTTGTCGATTCAAACTGCGACCCGGATGTACCCGATTACATCATCCCCTGCAACGACGATGCGGCAAAAACGATCCACCTGATCGCCGCCAATATCGCCGATGCCGTAATTGAAGGATCGGCCGAACGTGAGGCATATGAGGAGGAGCAGCTCGCACTCGAAACCATGGAAAAAGCCGATAAAGCGGTAGCAAAAGAGGACGATGACGAAGAATCAGGCGAAGACGGCCAGCCACGCCGGCGCCGCAGAAGAACCCGCTCGCCCCGCAAACCAGATTAACAGTAACACCCATTTCTGAACAGATTACGAGTACTATTATGAGTATTACAGCAGCTGATGTAAAAGCCCTGCGCGACCAGACCGGCGCAGGCATGATGGACTGCAAAAAAGCCCTCACTGAATCGGGCGGCGATTTTGAGAAAGCGATCGACTACCTGCGCAAAAAAGGCCAGAAAGTATCGGCCCAGCGCGCCGACCGCGAAGCCAAGCAGGGACTTATCGTCGCCAAACTGTCTGGCGACAACAAAAAAGCCGTTGCGCTTGAACTGAACTGCGAAACCGATTTCGTGGCCCGTAACGAAGAGTTTATAGCCAACGCTGAAGCGTTTGCAGAGCTGGTTTTCAACAAAGAACCCGCAAGTACCGAAGCCCTCAGGGCACTGCCATTCGAAGGCAAAACCGTTGCCGACAAGCTCGAACTGCTCGTTGGTAAAATCGGCGAGAAGATCGATATCGGCCGGTTCGAAATTGGTAAAATTGGCGAGAAGATCGATATCGGCCGGTTCGAAATCCTGAAGACCGAAGGTGAGATCATCAGCTATATCCACCCTGGAAGCCAGCTTGCTGTTCTGGTATCCTTCGAAGGCCCTCTCGGTAATGCTGAAGTCGGTAAGGATGTGGCCATGCAGGTCGCGGCCATGAACCCGATCGCCACCAACCGCGACGAGGTAGACCAGAGTACCCTCGACAAGGAACTTGAAATTGCCAAAGAACAGCTGATCAACGAAGGCAAGCCCGCCGAAATCGCCGAAAAAGCTGCCCAGGGCAAACTTAGACGGTTTTTTGAAGAACGCGTACTGCTTGAACAGAAATTCGTGAAAGACGGCGGCATCACCGTTGCAGAGTACCTTAAACAGAACGGTGCCCCCTCGGTGAAAACCTTCCGGCGTATTCAGCTCGGAGAAGAGTAGAAATTTTCAGTACATTAAGGCTGCCTCATTCAGGTGGCCTTTTTTTTATCCGGTAACCAGAGAGAAGTGGAGAAAACGGTGAAGCAGTATAAACGGATTCTACTCAAACTGAGCGGTGAAGCCCTGCTCGGCGAACAGGGACACGGCATCGACAGCAAGGTGCTCGCGCAATACGCCGAAGAAATCGCTGAAGTGCACCGCGCCGGCTACCAGGTATCCATCGTTATTGGCGGCGGCAACATCTTCCGGGGAGTAAAGGGGGCAACAACCGGCATGGACCGTGTACAGGGCGATTACATGGGCATGCTCGCGACCCTCATCAACAGCATGGCCCTGCAGGATGCCCTCGAACGCAAAAATGTACAGACGCGGCTGCTCTCGGCCATCCGGATGGAACAGATCGCCGAGCCCTACATCAGAAGGCGGGCCATCCGTCACCTCGAAAAAGGCCGTGTCGTTCTGTTTGGCGCCGGAACCGGCAATCCCTACTTCACTACCGATACGGCCGCCTCACTTCGGGCCATCGAAATAGAGGCGGATGTGATCCTGAAGGGCACGCGTGTCGACGGAATCTACGATACCGACCCCGAAAAAAATCCTGATGCGATAAAATTCGACCGCATCAATGGCGACGAAATCCTCAAACGCCGCCTCTCCGTGATGGACCTGACCGCATTTACTCTATGCCGTGATAACAAAACACCATTCGTCATTTTCAACATGAATGTGCCCGGTAATTTGCTGAAAGTAGTAAAAGGAGAAGAGGTAGGAACGACGGTAGAGTGGGATGCGGGTTGACTTATCTGATTATCAGATACAGATTATAATCTTAATCCATGTGCCGCTGCTCAGGCAGGTTGCATCGAAAGTAGCCGAATATGTACCGGCAACCTGGCTTGTGCTTACCAACGTTTATCTGCTGCCCGAGCAGGTTTCAGACGGATAACCGGATGTGAGCGCCACCTTCTCACATACAATAAGTATCTTCTTTTCATTACCTCGTTACGTATTAATTTTGTACATTAAAAATACGTTTAAAAAACTACCATTTATTATGGCCACAGCACGAATTGAAATTGACCAGGATATCCAGCCACTATCTGAATTCAGAAAACATGCGGCTGATTTCATTGACCGAATCAAGAAACAGAAAAGATCCATTGTTTTAACACAGCACGGGAAAAGTGCTGCTGTTTTGGTGGATGTGTCTGAATATCAGCGTATGGTTGACAAGATCGATTTAATGGAAGAGCTGATCGAAGCAGAACGACAGATTGCAAAAGGTGATGTCGTATCTCATGAGGAAGCTAAAAAACAGATTAAAGCAAACCTTGCCAGGTGGAAATAGTCTGGACCAATCAGGCACTACAAAAGCTCAACAAGTTTGTCGACTATATCGCCCGGGATAATTTTGCCACTGCTGAAAAGTGGGCTTTGAAAGTGATCAAGAAAACTGATCAGCTTATTGAGCAGCCAGAATCAGGACGTATTGTGCCTGAGTATAATGAACCGAATTTGCGTGAACTGATATTCGGCAACTACCGGGTGATCTATCGGATACGTAAAGAAGAGAACATGATCTATATCCAGACTGTGTGGCATGTCAGGCAGGATCCACCTAAATCGAGTGCGGGGTTGCGTTAACAGGCATATATACCCGCCTTCCGGCAACTCAAAACGAATCACTGTTGAGGGGGTTGGACGGGTTCGGGTAGTTCTCAATTTGCATTATTTGAGCAGGAGCATTTTTCTGACTTCTGTTCGCCCGTTGCCAGTGAGGCGGTACACATACATGCCGCTTGACAACCGGGAAGCGTCGAATACATCCGAATGGCTGCCAGCCGTCATAACCTGATCTCGCAGCATGGCCACGCGCCGGCCGGTGATGTCGAACACTTCAAGGCGCACCGGTCCCGCCTCCGGCAGGGTATAGCGGATCACGGTCGAAGGGTTGAACGGGTTGGGGTAGTTCTGGTGCAGGGTGAATCCGGCGGGCACATGTCTTTCCGACGGGTCGATTGAAACATAGGTGCCTGTCGTGTCACCATCGATCACGTAGGACTGGAGTTCGATGGAATTACCCCAGACATCCATTGGTGATTCAATCCAACCAACTCCATTTTTAAATCTCCTGGTCCCGGCAAGAGAGAACATTTCCGAAAAATAATCCCGATATGTTATACCAGTTGCATCCCGATAGGTTTGCGCCAGAATGGTGGTTGATCCATCATACTCAGTATGTATTCTGGCGGTTTTGTATCGTTGCATCATGTCGGAAAATTTGAAATAGATATCGTCGTACTTCATATCGTAGATTTCACCTCTTGCAAAATCCATTTCGAAACGGGACTCATCATTGATGTGAACAATCCATCGGTCATCCGTCAGGGTGTCGACCCCGGTAATTTTCCATTCCCTGATCCATGACTCCCAGGGACCAGAATCACTCCTCGATACATGTAAATACTGCCAGAGATTCCCAACGGCAACCGGCATCCAGTCTGTCAACCTCTCTGCATACCCCGGCTGCCAGGTACCCAACGTGTCGCCGTCAATTATGGCGGCCGTGAGTTTCCAGCCTCTGTTGTATATGATATCATTTTGATCAGCATAATACCCGATGTGTTGCACAAAGGCCGGGGATCTGTGAAAGGGGTAGCCTTCATCTTTAAAAAGTGCAACAGACCGATCCGTTTCGAAAATGGTAAGGGTATCCACCCCATGCAGTGTCCTGTCCGAACTGATTCCCAATAACGAATCACGGTACATCGACCATGAATCGGATATTCCGGCATCGATTACCGCCTCCCTGATCATCATTGGCAAGGTATAAACACCGGTTGAATCGATACGCCATCGGGGTTCACTGTAGTTATTTACATAAACCAGCCGTGTGCCGTCCTGCAGTGTGTCTATTCCGGTAACCTGAAGTTCTATGAATCCGGGGAGATTTGACAACGGAGGATTCAGGCAGGTGTATTGCCAGGAATCGCCCAAACCGTGCGGAAAGTAGTCCAGGAGTTCTACCTGCCTGGCCAGAAGGGGTGCTGACAGTATCAGGATCAACAAAGCAGATGTGAGCTGAAATTTTTTCATCTCTTTACTCCATAGTACATGTGATTGCTATCTGATATCATTTTGCGATAATCATTTTGCGAATAATACTTTTCCTATAGTAATTACGTCAGAAGTAATGATTTAGTCAAGAAATTTCGGAGCCCGATTACCCGACAAACATGCCATATGAACCTAAGTTACCCCCTTCAATGAC
>JAIVHB010000228.1 GCA_020201275.1 Rhodothermaceae bacterium
CCCACTCTTCAGGGACCTCCGCTACGCTCCGGACTCCTGAAGGAGGTTCGCGCTTGCCCGTCTCATGTCTTTTGTCTTATGTCTCAATACTCTCTACTAAAAAACCCTTTGATAATCTGTTCATAAACCGCTACACCTTTTTCGAGTTGTGCGATTTCGATGTATTCATCGCGGGTATGGCTCTGGGGGCTGTGGCCCGGGCCGATCTTGATTGTCGGGACGTCGGCCAGAAATACCCAGTCGGATGCGGTGGGCGAACCGATGAACTCGGCACCGGATGCAGCCTTGCACACATTCGCGATGCGCTCTGTCGGATAGGTCTGCACCGATACATAACGCTCGCTGATGATGCCGACATCCGCGCCCGTTGCATCACTTACAGCCCGGATGATCGCTTCGGGTTCGTATTCGGGTATGGTCCGGATGTCGATTACCGCAGAGCACACCTCCGGATTCGCATTCCGTGCAGTGCCGCCTTCGATCGTGGTCGGTGTAATCTTAATCTCACCCAAAAAGGTGTTCTGGATGTCGAATGTGAGCTTTTCCAGCTTCTGAAGTGCCCGCCCCATACGGTAGATAGCGTTTTCGCCGTACACGCGTGCCGCGTGGCCGGATGTACCGCGGGTTATCAGCCTCAGGATGAGAAGCCCCTTTTGGGCAATGCATGGCGCAAGCGAGGTGGGTTCGCCGATAATGGCCGCGTCGGGTGCAGGCAGCAGCGTGCGCAGGTGCGCCATCCCGTTATTTTTCCCGACAGACTCCTCGCAAACGGTCACTGCAAGGCTCACCCGTCCCTCCGGCATCCATCCCGAATCCGCCAGGTTCAGCAGCGCCTTCAGCATTGTGGCAAGGCAGCCTTTGGCATCTGTCGTGCCCCTTCCGTATATACGGCCGTCTTTCCCGACCGGATCGAACGGATCGCCATAGTGATCGGGCGACGGCGGCACCACATCGCTGTGCGTGTTCAATAACAGCCAGGGATCGCCCTCCCCGAGCGTAAAAACGAGATTGTCGCCATAACGCTCCGTTTTGAGCAGCCCGGTCGAATTGACCGCCTCCTCAAGCCAGTTCACAAGGTCCGTTTCCTCCCCGCTCAGGCTCGGAAACCCCACCAGCCGTTTCAGCAGTGTGGTTACATCAGTCTGTATAAGATTCATATTTTGAGACAATAGACTTAAAACGTCATGCTGAGCGCAGGCCGGCGCAAAGCGACGGGTGTAGTCGAAGCACGTGGGGGCTTTCCCAAAAGCCCCCAGGCAGATTAAAACACATAAACCGTGATCCTGATGCCTGCATAATGGTTAACATACTACTTAACAGGTAATATTTTGCCAAATAATCGTCAGCCAGCTTTATATTTACTATTCCCGGCCAAGCAGACCTGACAACTTTATGGACCTGCATCCCGCAAATCATGCATACCCCGGGACTCATAAATCATTTATCAAAATCGTACCACCTCCGGCTGCCAGCCCTTCCGGATTTGTCAGTCGTACACGTTCCAGCCCGGACCGGAAAGCCTTGAAACCCGTCTCCAGCTTCGGTCGCATCCCGGCGCTGATCCATCCGTCGGTTACACCCTGCTGAAATTCGCTGAAAGTGAGACTTGCGATGGGGTTCAGTTGCGCGTCAAGCACCGCTTCGGGCTCCATCAGCATCACCAGCTCCCTGGCGAACAGCGATCCGGCGATCTCGATGGCCATCGTGTCGGCGTTGATGTTCAGCATCCCCTCCTCTTCCGACCAGGTGAGGCAGGCCACAACCGGTACATACCGCTGCTCCATCAGGGTCTGCAACAGTTCCGGCTGAACACTCAGGATGTGGCCAACATAGCCGAAATCGATCGGTTCGCCGTCTATAACCAGCGGCTCCCGCCGTACGGCCGTGGTCAGCTCCCCGTCGGCGCCGGTCAGTCCCACCGCCTGCAACCCGTGCCGGCGCATTTCCGATACCAGCTTCCGGTTCACCGTACCGCCAACCGTTGCCAGCAGCACATCCATGGTCTGCTTGTCGGTTATCCGCCTCCCCGCCACCTGCCGCACCGGTATGCCGAGCTGTTCACTCATGGCGTTGATCTGACGCCCGCCCCCATGAACGATGGTTACGCCGGAAAATTTCACATGTGCGCCCGATGATAGATAGCCCGATTCACCCGATAACTTCGTCCCCGGATTAAGTGGGTCCAGGCCAGATGTTTCAGCTTTCAACCGGCCGGCTCCCGCTGGTTTCATTCCTGGTACACTTGTACCGCCGGAACCCGTACCCTTAACGGTCGCACCCTTTTCCCGGGGCTGCAATATGCTGTTAACCCAGTCGCACAGATGCCCGATGGCCTCCCTGCTTTCGGTGAGCCCTCCGCTCAGTTTTACAACGACAGGTTCCATAGCTTCATCAGGATGGCTTTCTGAACGTGCAGACGGTTTTCAGCCTGCTGGATATGCACCGCGTTCGCGCTGTCGAGCACCTTGTCGGTCACCACCACATTTCGCCGGACAGGCAGGCAGTGCATGAACCGGGCGTTGTTGGTGAGGTTCATCCGCGCTTCACTTACCGTCCAGCCCCGGTATTCCTCCCGCCGGAGCTGCGCTTCCTCCTCCGGATTGTCATACACCAGCTGCTGCGATGCCCATGATTTGGCATAGATCACATCCGCATCCCTGAAACCCTGATCCTGGTCATGGCTGATGTCGAAATAGGACCCTTTATCGTCGGCGAGGCTGCGCAGATAATTCAGCCGGTCGTCGTCGGGCAAATACTCAGGCGGGCAGGTCAGGGTCACATCCATCCCGCTGCGGATCGCCACCTCAAGGGCCGTATTCGGCACAGCCATCGGCAGCGGATTCGGGTGCGGAGCCCAGCTGAGTACAAAACTCCGCTGCGCGGTGCCATCCGGAAACAGCTCACGCAGTGTCAGCCAGTCGGCCATGCCCTGACACGGATGCTCGTTCGCGCTCTCCAGGTTGATTACCGGCACATCGGCGAACTCCACAATCCGGCGGATCAGCGTGTCACCGGCATCCTCAAACCGGTCTTTCAGCCCCGCGAACGCCCGCACGCCGATCACATCGCAGTAGCGCGACAGCACTCCGACCGCCTCCTTGATATGTTCGGTCTTGTTGCCGTCCATCACCGCGCCGATCCGCGTCTCCAGCGGCCAGCTCCCGCTCCCGGGGTGTATAATCGTCGATCCCGCTCCCAGATGGATGGCCGCCGTTTCAAACGACACCTTCGTACGAAGCGACGGGTTGAAAAAGATAAGCCCCAGCACTTTTCCGCGTCCGGCATCCGACCGGTAATTAAGTGCCTTCAGCTCCGCGGCCAGCTCCAGCAGATCCTCCAGGTCGGGGTCCGCCCAGCTCGCCAGGCTGTCAAAATTGAGAATGGGAACGTGTTCCATATTCATTGCAACATCTTTCAAATTATTCAAATCATTTCAATCAAAACATCATACCAGCTTTATCATCCAATCATCACCATCCGAATCATCCAAAACCAGATCTAATATCCGAAATCGAATACCTCTAAATCTCTAAATCAAAAAATCCCACTAAAAAACACCATCCCTGCCCTCACCATCCGAATCATCCAAAACCAGATCAAATATCCGAAATCGAATATCTCTGAATCTCTAAATCAAAAAAATCCCGCAAAAATCACCATCTCCCCCAGCATCACCGTGCCGGATCCGAAGCGTGGCATATCCTGCCGCCTTCGTTTTCATCAAAACACCACCGGCGGAACAACAAGCCCACGCTCTTCGGGCATACCCAGCATCAGGTTCAGGTTTTGTATCGCCTGACCGGCCGCGCCTTTTCCCAGATTGTCA
>JAIVHB010000020.1:0-16056 GCA_020201275.1 Rhodothermaceae bacterium
GTTGTAGACCAGGTTGCCGTAACGGTCGGCCGCCCTGCACTTCACCAGCGAAAAATCGGCGCGAATGGTGCGCTCCAGTACGTAGGTCTTGCCGTCGAATGTGCGTGACTCCTTGCCCTCGGCCAGCGGGGTGCCGACCGAGGTCGGGGTGTAGAAGGCGGGGATACCGGCGCCGCCTGACCGTATCCGTTCGGCCAAAGTTCCTTGGGGTACGATTTCCAGCTCTATTTCGTCATTATTGTACAGCTCGGGGAATACCATCGAGTTGGCGGTCCGGGGAAAGGAGCAGATCATCTTTTTTACGCGACGGTGCGCGATCAATGCGGCAAGGCCAACATGACCGCTCCCCGTGTTGTTGCTGATAACCGTCAGATCTTTTGCGCCCTGGTCGATAAGGGCATGAATGAGTTCGATGGGGCTCCCTGCTTCACCAAACCCGCTGATCATAACCACGGCACCATCAAATATATCCGCTACGGCCTCAGCAGGTGAAGCAACAATTTTATTAATCATGTGTCATGAACCACCTGTTTTTGTGAGGGGGTTGTTTTATATGTGGAATTGTATTGTGTGTGAAATACTACTGTTCGTCGATCTTATTCTGAAGGTTCTGCTCCAGGGTCTGTTCGATCTCCCTGAGATCGTCCTCGTAGAAATACTTTTCAGTGTCGAATGGCTTCAGTTTTTCAATGGTATTCTCTTCTTCGTCGTATCTGGCCAGGTAGACGCGGTCCATCCATTCCATGTTCCGGCCTTCGTTGAATTTCAGAACAAATACCTTTTCGCCCTTCACCTCGGCGGTGCCGATCAGCGACACCTTGCCGGCCGAGGAGGTCATGGTGATGTAGCGCGACGGCCGGTTGATTGATGGCAGCGTACGGTAGACCTTGCTGAAGATTTTTTCGATATCGGCCAGAGGCGCGGTGAAGTAGTGGTGCTCGCCGGTGGGCCGGGCGCAGTACATCGAGTGGAAACCCACACCCAGCATACCGAGTGCAAACCCCAGATCGATCCAGTTCTGTGCCGACCGGTCCACATCCACCTTGCCCTGCTCATCCTTGAACAGGCTGATGTGGTTCATGATGGGGCTCTGGCTGCGGATTGTCACGCCGCTGGCCCGCAGGCGCCGGATGGCGGCGATGGTTGACGGGTTGAGGACCTCGCGCGGCGTGGAGAAATGGGCCATCCACACAACCTGGATGCCGTTGTCGTACAGCGTGCGGTAGATTTCCAGGTACGGGTCGTAATCGCTGCTCAGCATCATTTCCGGGTGGAATGTGAGTGCACGCGAGCCCAGGCGCAGGGTTTTGATGTGCATCAGCTCGTCGTCGTGTATCAGCGGCATCACGTATTCGGCCAGGCGTTTGTGCGGGATGTTGCCGGCGTCGCCGCCCGTAATGAGCATATCGGAGACTTCCCTGTGCTTTTTGAGGTACTGGTGCACCTGGTCGATGTCGTCCTGAACGAACATGTCTTCATCGCCGCGCACCTGGGCATGGCGGAAGCAATAGGTGCAGAAGGCGAAGCAGCTCTGCGTGGTTTTGTCGAAGATGAGCTGGCAGGGGGGATATTTGTGCTGGCTGCCACGCAGGATCTCCAGGTCGCCATCCTCGTTTTGGTACCACGGCTTGTTGAGCAGTTGCTTGCCATCGTGCGGATTGATGCGTAGCTGATGTTCGCGTACCACTTGCTGGCGCTGTTCCGCAGTTTCAGCGGCAAGGTAGGCGCCGACCACATCCTCCCGGATCATGCCCGGCTGCGGGATGACCAGCTGGAAGATCGGGTCCTTGTGGGGATCGTTCCAGTTGATTTTGTTGAGCACGTGCCTGGTGGCCAGGAAGCGGTAGACATCTATGAAAAGCTCGCGTTCCCTGATGTGGCCGATGTCGATCCCGTTCCGCTCTAAAACGGCGACGATTTCGCGGAACCCTTTTATGCCCGAGTAGCGCTGCTTGCCGGTGAACATGAAATCCCTGATATCCAGGATGCCCGAATGCTGTGGGAAAGAGGAGTGAATGCGGGTGAGCACACCGGCCGGCAGCAGGTTTTCCTTTTCGATGACGGACCGGGTATCGTCGGAGTAATGGAAACGGTCCATGATCATGGCGATGTCGGATTTGTCTATAATCCGTTTTCCGTTGCTTTTAGCTTTCCTGATACGGCCGTCTGCCACCAGTGTGTTTGCGTTTGATTCGACCATGGCTTTGTACTAGGATTGGTGGTTCTTGAGGAATGATAATTCTAGTGTAAATATCGTATAAAAAAAGCGCTTTTTAAATGTTTTTTACCGTTTATTTGGGTGGATCGGGCCCCACATTACCATTAACAGTTTTATACAAAATGATATGCTTTTGATAATCTGGACCTGAGCTAGTGCACGTAACGGCCAGGTCAGGTTCTGTATAAGCGACCAAAAGCACTATTGGAATCATTAATGTAAACTGACCGGCTAAACAGGCAAATCATGTGGGCGTGATTGCGATAGGGTGCTTATATTATGTACATCGCTCTATTTTCAAACCGTTAGCGAATCAAAATAAAGCGCATGCAATGTAACTATGATGAGTTGTTGACTACCGATCTGTGGTCTTGTAAAGTTAACAGAACAAATAAAAGGAGTACAACCATGTCTATTCGCATCGATGATATCGCCCCGGACTTCACTGTGGATTCCACCGCCGGCCAGATCAGGCTTCATGATTGGATCGGTGACAGCTATGCCATACTGTTTTCACATCCAAAGGATTTTACACCGGTATGTACTACCGAATTTGGTGCAGTTGCCCGGCTTGTACCTGAATTCGCCAAACGCAATACAAAGGTAATGGGCGTATCTGTGGACAACGTTAAAGAGCATATGAAATGGAAGCGCGACATAGAAGCCTTTGCTGGAGCTCCTGCCGACTTCCCGATTATCGACGACACGTCGTTGCATGTATCCAAACTGTACGACATGCTGCCAGCCGGTGCCTATCTTACCGAGAATCGTACGGCTGCCAACAGCGCTACTGTGCGGACTGTATTCATCATTGGTCCAGACAAAAAGGTTCGCCTAACCATGTCGTATCCGATGTCCGTGGGTCGCAACTTCGCTGAGATTATACGTGCCCTGGATGCTATCCAGATTACAGACGGTGCACCTGTCGCCACACCCGCTGATTGGGTTCCCGGTCAGGACGTGATTGTGGGGCTGAGCCTGAACGATGAGCAGGCGAAAGAGAAATTCGGAAATATTACGGTTAAACTGCCTTATTTGCGATTTGTGAAAAGTCCCGAAAAAGCAGGAAGCTGAGCAGGGTTAATGCCAACACGAAAAACAATGAATTTCTCAGCCCTGTCATCATATGTAATTTCGATTATTCTGGTGCTATTGTTATCCGTCACCTCTGGAAATGTCCGGGAACATTCATCGGAGCCCGGAGCACCCGAGAAATATGCCAGACCGGCCACCACAGAAATTCAGGAAAAGGTCAACCGCCTTCTCGCCGATATGACCCTCGAGGAGAAAGTCGGCCAGATGACGCAGATCACCCTGGATGTACTCGGAAAGGGAGACAATGTATCCAGCAGCCATGAACCGTTTGAACTCGACCCGGTGATGATGGAATTGGCGTTTCAGAAATATCATGTGGGATCTGTGATGAACACCACCAATAACCGGGCCCGCACACCGGAATTCTTCAACAAACTGATTGCCGGGCTCCAGGACTATGCCATCGAGCACTCCCGCCTCGACATCCCGATCATTTTCGGCATCGATATGATTCACGGTGCATCCTATGTTGACGGGGCCACGCTCTTCCCGCAACAGATCGGCATGGCGGCAACATGGAATCCGGGTCTGGTGCGCAGGGCTGCAGAGATCACTGCCTATGAAACCCGGGCTGCAGGACTTCCCTGGACCTTTTCGCCGGTTCTTGATCTCGGGGTGGATCCCCGGTGGCCCCGACACTGGGAGACCTTCGGTGAGGATCCCTACCTGGCATCCGTAATGGGCCATGAAATGGTGAAAGGCTACGAGGGCGAAGACAACGACATTGGCAACCCTTACCATATCGCGACCAGCCTGAAACACCTGCTGGGCTATTCCCATACGCTGAGCGGTCGCGACCGCACCCCGGCCTGGATTCCCGAATCGCAGCTGCGTGAGTACCATGTGCCGCCGGTCAGGGCCGGCATCAATGCTGGGGCGCTCAATGTTATGCTGAACTCGGGCGAGATCAACGGCATCCCGTTTCACTCTAACAGGGAGCTGATCACCGGCCTGCTCAAGGAGGAGCTGGGCTTCGAGGGGTTTGCCCTGACCGACTGGCGGGATATCACCTATCTTCATACCCGTCATCGGATCGCTGAATCATATAAGGATGCCATTCGGATTGCCATCAACGCCGGTGTAGACATGTCGATGGTGCCCTATGATTTCGAATTTGCCCGTTACCTGGTGGAACTGGTGAACGAAGGCGAGGTGCCGATGGAGCGGATCGATGATGCCGTGAGACGCATCCTCACGGTAAAGGTAAAAATGAACCTGTTCGACAAACCTTATACGCTGCTTGAGGATTATCCGGATTTTGCCTCGGAGGCTTTTATCGGGGCCTCGCGCAACACGGCCATGGAGTCCATTACCCTGCTCAAGAACGAAAACAACCTTCTGCCGCTGGAAACGGGCATTACCGCTTTGATCGGCGGACCGGCCGCCAACACCATGAGGCCGCTCAACGGGGGCTGGAGCTACTCCTGGCAGGGCGATCTGACGGATGAGTTCACCGCCGACAAGCTGACCATCTACAAAGCTTTTGCCGAAAAACTGGGTGCTGAAAACGTGACCCTCTACGAGGGGGTGCGTTTTAATCATGAGGGTTCATGGGATGAGGAGATTGTGGACGACCTCGACCAGTTCCGCCAAAAGGCGGAGCAGTCCGATCTGATTGTACTGGCCGTGGGCGAAAATTCATACTGTGAGGGCGTTGGTGACCTGCAGGACCTGTACCTCTCCGACAACCAGCAGGAGCTGATCCGCATTGCGGCCGAAACTGGCAAACCCGTTCTGATGGTGCTGGTGCAGGGGCGGCCAAGGCTGATCAGCAAGGTAGAGCCGCTGGTTCCGGCCATCATCAACACCTACCTGCCCTCAAACTACGGGGCAGAAGCATTGGTTTCGCTGGTGTTCGGCGATGCCAACTTTTCGGGACGCCTGCCCTATACCTATCCGCGCTACCCCAACGACCTGATTCCCTATTACCACAAGCACACGGAACATATAATGTCGAATGGCGTGCCGACCGGTACTCCGTTTAATCCGCAATACGAATTCGGTTTCGGCCTGAGCTATTCCGGGTATGAGTATGTATCGATGACCACAGACGGGGATTCCTATGGGGCGGATGGCACCATAGAGGTAACTGTTGTGGTGCGGAACACATCCGACCGCGACGGCAAGGAGACCGTGATGCTGTTCTCATCCCAGCTTTATGCCTCCATCACACCGCCCGTAAAAAGGCTCCGTGCATTCGAAAAGGTGGAGATCGCCGCGGGATCGACCGAACAGGTTCGTTTCAGCATTCCCGTTACCGATCTGGCATTCGTCGGTCACGACAACCGATTGCGGTTGGAGAAGGGCGGGTTCATATTCAGGGCGGGCGGTCTTGAAGCGCCGGTAACGGTCACGGAGAGTGTAGTGACAGATTAATGGTTATCAATTATAGGTTTATGATCTGAATTGGGAAAGAAAAAACCTTTAAGAATCATGTGGTACATTTCTCGAAGAATAGTATTTTGAAACCGGAGTTGATTGAATAATGATGAAATTGGTGCAATAATTTGCATCAGATTCGGTGGATGGCTGCCGGCATTTGGCTGACCCACTTTCTATAAAGGTGTTATCAAACCGTTAAATCCGATCGTTATGGACGGAAGGCAATTTTTGGTTACCCGAATCGCGCTGATAGTAGCGCTTGGCGGTTTCCTGATGGGTTTTGATGCTTCGGTGATCTCGGGAGTGGTCAGGTTTATTGAACACATTCACCATACTTGTGCTGGCCCGAATGATCGGCGGACTGGGGGTTGGCGCATCGCTGATTCTCGCACCCATGTACATCGCCGAGATGTCGCCGCCCGCGATCCGGGGGCGCATGGTCAGCTTCAACCAGCTGAATATTGTGATCGGTATATCCACGGCGTTCT
The DNA here is from genome assembly GCA_020201275.1 of Rhodothermaceae bacterium. GTDB lineage: Bacteria > Bacteroidota > Rhodothermia > Balneolales > Cyclonatronaceae > RECM01. The sequence continues at coordinate 6,184 of JAIVHB010000020.1, forward strand.
TCACCAACTATCTGATCCTTCGCTGGGGGCAGTCGGGGGCAGCCTGGGCAAGTGCAATCATGCTCGATGTACACAACTGGCGATGGATGCTCGGGCTGGAAACCCTGCCTGCGGTTCTGTACTTCGTGGGTCTCTATTTCGTGCCCAAAAGCCCGCGGTGGCAGATCCTGAAAGGCGAGGTGGAGGAAGCCAGGGTCACACTCACCCGTTTGGCCGGAGAGGAAGAAGCCGACAAGCAGATCCGGGATGTACTGCACAGCCTCGAGGCAGACAAAACCAGGGAGAAGGCATCCTTTAAAGAGATTTTTCAGCCGGCTTTGCGGCTGGTACTGGTTATCGGGGTCGCTCTTGCCATTTTGCAGCAGATCACGGGCATAAATGCGGTCTTCTTCTATGCGCCCATGATTTTCGAGCAGTCGGGCATAGGTGCCGATGCATCGTTTGTACAGGCAATACTGGTGGGTCTTACCAACCTGGTATTTACCATTCTCGCATTGCTGTTCATCGACCGCCTGGGACGAAAACCCCTTCTCATCGTTGGTATGACCGGAATTGCCGTAATGATGATGTTACTGGCATGGGGATTCCATTCAGCCAGTTACGAACTGACCCCGCAAAGCATCGAAACTCTCGACGAATCGATTGACAAACAGGCATTGACGGCCGGAATGAGTGGTATCACCTATCCAAGTGACGTGCTGTTCAGGCGTGCACTTGCAGATGTACTCGGTGAGGAGGCGGCTATAGTACACGAATCGGCCATCATCACCGCCGCCATCGACATCAATCCCGGACTGATCCTGTTCGGGATCATCGGTTTCGTGGCCTCGTTTGCCATATCCATCGGACCGGTCCATATCGTTTGCAGGATTTATTAACTCCGGTGTCAGTTTCCTGGTTCAGGTGGTATTCCCCTGGGAGCTGGCCACCCTGGGTAACAGTGTAACATTCCTCATCTACGGGCTTTTTGCAGTAGTGGGATTGGTATTTGTATGGCGGGTTGTGCCGGAAACAAAGAATAAAACGCTTGAGGAACTGGAAGATCAATTGGTAAGAAAAATAAACTGAGTACTATTGTGAACAATAAGACATGAAGATCATCAGTAATCATAAATGGTGGTGGATATATCTGATCACTGCCACCATCATTGTTTCGATAATAACGTCGCAGAGATTTACAGTGACCGGCCTGTTATATAGTATTGCGGGTCATCTTGTTTTTTCAATTGGTGTTGCAACCATTCCCTGGCTTTTTTACCGCCTGAAAGGCAATCCCCTCACAACAGTGCAAATGATGTGGACGATCACAGTTGCGTGGCTTATACTTGCCGTGGCCAATTTATCGGAAATACCCTGACAAGTTTAGTTAAATTTACTGATAACCATGGCTTCTAAACCCGAAAGAAACGACCCCTGCCATTGCGGGAGCGGAAAGAAATACAAAAACTGCTGCCACGACAAAGACAATTCAAAGATTTTTTCAAAGCTGGGGCTGATTGCCCTGGCGGTTGTACTCATATTTGGCCTGGTAGTTGTCTGGATGTCGCTGACAGGTGGAGACGGGCAACAAAACTGCCCTGATGGAACGGTCTGGTCGGATTCCCATCAACATTGTCATTAAATACCGACCAGCTGGCGTTTCACCGCCCGTTTCGAAGAGGGCAGCCTCACGGGTACAGCCCGTACCGAATTCACCTTCGAAAGTTCGGCATGGAGAAGCCGAGTGTGCGTTCTGTACTAAGTGTTTGCCGATGCCATCCGGCTCGAATTCGATTTCACGATGGTTGTTGATGACCTGCCCGCAGAATAAATTTTCTTTACAGGTACAGCAGGTACAACAGCTGGCAACTGGGAGAAATCGCTGTTACGTATCATAATAGTTCATTTAGATTTCAAATTATAACTATATTGGTTTCATGTTATTCTGAGTGATGTCGCCCCCATTGCATCCACCCTAAAAAGAGACATCCATGAACCGATATTTCCAGACTTCCGCCATAGTGGCGTTGATAATTGTATTGCTTATCACCTGGCAGCATCAGCCAAAGAATGATCAGGAGCTGGCCCTTGTTAAATACGAGGCAACAGACGAGATTTTCCCTAACCCCGAAAGAGGATTCTACCGGTTTGCACCGGGAACGCCCGCCAGCCCTCCGCTTGATGCCGACACACTGCTCGGTTACAGGCAACATGCACAGACGCTCGTGTTCCGTCCGTACCTGATCCGCGATTTCAGGGAATCTGACATCTCAGCAGAGTATCTTGACAAGATGCGGCAGGATTTTGAAACACTGCGGAGAACCGGGATGAAGACCCTGTTCAAGTTCCGGTATTCTACTGCCATCGGCCAGCCCGATGCACCTCTGGAGCGGGTACTGGCTCATCTCGATCAGCTTGAGCCGCTGTTCAGGGAATATGGGGATGTAATTGCAGTGGCCCAGGGCGGGTTTATCGGGGCCTGGGGTGAATGGCATGCCTCGACCAACGACCTCACCACTACCGAAAACATGAGGATCATTTCCCGGAAGCTGATGGATGTGCTCCCCAAAGACCGTCATATACAGATCCGTTATCCGGCCGCAAAGATGCAGATTTACGAAAGTATGGATCCGATCGGTGAACAGGAGGCATTCAACAGCTCCTATAAATCCAGAACAGGCCATCACAACGACTGCTTCCTGGCCAGCCCCACCGACGTCGGCACCTACTGGGTAGGACAATTCAGTGATCCCCTATTCGACGATATGCGCGACACCCTCAGCATCGGCTGGCAGAAATACTACCTGAGCCTGGATACCCGCTATGTGCCAATGGGTGGCGAAACGTGTAATCCGCGCCCTGATGCCGGCGACCGCTACCACTGTGAAACGGCGCTGCTTGAGCTCGACCAGATGAACTACTCGTTCCTGAATTACAACTATTCGCGTCGCATTCTCGATACCTGGGTCGAACAGGGCTGTATGCCCGAAGTCGAACGCCGGCTCGGGTACCGTTTTGCCATGCGTAACGGTTCTTTCAGCCGGACGGTTGCCCCGGGCGGCACCTTCCATTTCGATCTCGAGCTGATGAACGAGGGTTTTGCTGCACCCTATAATCCCCGTACCGTTCAGGTGGTACTTCGCAGTGCCGACGGTGCCACCCGCATGGTTACGGCAGATCTTCCCGTTGATCCGCGGACCTGGCAGGGCGGCGAAAGCATACGTCTGCAGTATGATCTGGGCATCCCCTCCGATCTGCCGGCCGGTGAATACGATGTGCTTCTCAACCTGCCCGATCCGGCCGATGAGTTGCGCGATAAGCCGGCTTTCTCCGTCCGTTTGGCAAATACCGGCACCTGGGAGGATGGCACCGGTTTCAACAGTCTCAACCACCGGCTGATAATCGGCACCGGTTCTGCAGGAGATCCCTATAAAGGAGAGCTGTTATTTAAGCAGGCGGTCGAATAGAACGCTCACCGTCAATATTATATATAAGTTACATCGGCCATTACTGGTTCAGGTAACGCTCTTCCGGAAACGGCGTACGGGTGTTTATGGTCCGAATTTGCACTGGGGGAGGGGCCGGAATGCAGTTCTCTGATTTTATCCGTATCTTTTGATTCACTTTTTTCAAGCCCGCGCTTCAAAAAGCAAGCCGGGCTTTTTTCATTTTATATCCAATATGTCGTTTATTTCACTGAACATCGCAGAACCAATTCTCAAATCTCTGTCGGAAGAAGGATACACCCACCCGACCCCCATACAAACACAGGCCATACCTGTTGCCCTTAAGGGTACAGATATTCTTGGCTGTGCCCAGACCGGCACCGGCAAGACAGCCGCATTCGCCATTCCGATCCTGCAGAACCTTGCCGCCCGAACCAACGGCAGTCAAAATCGAAAAATCAGAAGCCTTATCGTTACCCCGACCCGTGAACTGGCAATCCAGATTGATGAAAGTTTTCAGAACTACGGCCGCCATACCGCTTTGAACAGCACAGTCATTTTTGGCGGCGTGAATCAGAAAAGCCAGGTGAAAAAGCTGCAGCGCAGCACAGATATTCTCACCGCAACACCCGGCCGCCTGCTCGACCTGATGAATCAGGGGTATATCTCACTGAAGGATATCGAAATTTTTGTGCTGGATGAGGCCGACCGTATGCTCGACATGGGTTTCATCCACGATGTGAAAAAAATAATCGCCGCCCTGCCCCGGAAGCGGCAGACACTCTTCTTTTCGGCCACTATGCCGACCGATATTGTAAAACTGGCGAATTCCATTCTCACCAATCCGGTAAGCGTGCATGTAACCCCGGAATCGCCGACCGTGGATGCCATCCGCCAGGCCCTCTATTATGTGGATAAAGGCAATAAAAAGAACCTGCTGATCGATCTGCTGAAGGATGAAGCGATAAAGTCGGCCCTGGTTTTTACCCGCACCAAGCACGGAGCGAACAAAGTGGTAAAATTGCTGAAAGGGGTCAACATCGGGGCCGAAGCCATTCACGGTAACAAGTCGCAGGCCGCCCGGCAGCTTGCACTGGGCAACTTCAAAGAGCAGCTGACCCGTGTACTTGTGGCGACCGATATCGCGGCACGCGGCATCGATGTGGATGAGCTGCAGTATGTGATTAACTACGAGATTCCGAATATTCCCGAAACCTATGTGCACCGTATTGGCAGAACCGGTCGTGCGGGTGCGAATGGAACGGCCCTGTCGTTCTGTGATGCTCAGGAAAAGCCCTACCTGCACGATATCGAAAAACTGATCGGGAAAAAGATCCCGGTCATCGACGGGCACGATTACCCGCTGATTGACCACAATCCACCGGAACCGGTAAAACAGCAGCAACGCCCGCCCCGCCCCGGCCGCAGCAACAATTCCGCTGCGTCAAAACCGGCCGATAAAAAACGGCGATGGGGCAGACGGCGGTAAATGATTGCTGCCTGTTTAAACGGTAATGCATTAATGGGTTTTTTCAGGATTCCGGTGTGTCGTGAATCGTGCGGCGATACCGTCGATTATCTTTCCGGAATACCGTAATTTGTGTACATTACAGCAGTTTATTACATCAAATAACAGAGCAGGTCTGATACTATTTTATAAAATCCTGCATACAGCCGTAATTACCTGCAGGGTTTAATGATATGGTGCAGGGGTGAAGATGAACACTTCAGTCGGCCCCGCACAGTGGATTTCTCAGCGTTATTTCTGCCTGCCTGTCATGTTAAATCAGGAGGTGTTTATGGAAAAAAAGCTGAATCGAAGAGCATTTCTGAAGACCGGTCTGGCAGCCACTGCAGGCCTGGGAATGGTTGCATCGGGCGGGGTATTCTCTAAAACGCTGGCGTGGATCACCGATCCGGTAAACAACCCCATGCCTACACGGATGCTCGGCAAAACAGGACATGAAGTGAGCCTTTTCAGCCTCGGCGGGCAGGCTACCCTTGAACAGCCCGGCCGTGAGGATGATGCCGTTGCGATCATCAACCGCGCACTCGATCTGGGTGTCAATTATATCGACACAGCAAACCAGTACGGACGGGGAGTGAGTGAGCAGTATATCGGTTCCGTTTTGAAGCACCGCCGCAAAGAGGTGTTTCTGGCCACAAAAAGCCACGACCATACCTACGACGGTACCATGAGGCTTGTTGAACAGAGCCTCAGCCGGCTGCAGACCGACTACATCGACCTGTACCAGCATCACTATGTGAGTACGTTTGATAAACTCGAACAGATTCGCGGTAAGAACGGCTCCCGACGTGCCTTTGAAAAGCTGAAGGAGGAAGGTGTAATTCGACACATCGGCATTACAAGCCACTCGAGCAAAATACTTACGGATGCGATTGAGGAATATCCGTACGATTGCGTGTTGGTAACACTGAATCCCGCCATGTCGATCATGGACGATACAGACCATCTGGACCAATTTTTCAGAGTGGCAACCGGAAAAGAGATCGGGATTATCGCCATGAAGGTGTTTGGCGGCGGCGGGCTGATGAACAGGGGATTTACCCCTCGTCAGCTGCTCTCGTACGTATTTAGCTATCCCATATCGACCGCAATTGTGGGTATATCCATCATCCCGCACCTGGAGCAGAATGTTGAAATTGCCCGCACTTTCAAACAGCTTACCGGGGAGGAGATGGAACAGATCCGGAACTCGGTTCTGGGCTGATGTACCAGCCGGTACCCTACAGTTCTTTGATGTAAATATTTCTGAACTGCACTATTGATGGGGGGCTGACCCACTCGCCGTCCACTTTGCGTCCATGGTGCTGCAACGCGATCGGTCCCCGTTGGTTCACACCCGGCAGCTGCGCATTTTCAATCACGACGATGCCGTTAAGTTCTACAGTAAGCCTGTCGCCGGTCATTGTTATTTCGAAGGTATTCCACTCGCCGATGTGGTTGTCGGCAAATGTATCCGGGGTAACCCCCGCGATTACCTCTGCCGGCATCGATGCATCCGTACGGTACCCGTACACCTCGCCCGATCCCACTGGCCAGCACCAGATATTGACCTGGGCTTTGGATGTACCCCTGAGGTATATCCCGGAATCGGAATCGGGAACCGCTATGCTTACAGGGTTGCCATCGGCATCTCGCTGATAGGTCCCGTCGGGTCGTATGATCCGCACATTCGGGTTCACAAATGGTGTTTCAGGTATACGCCACTCCAAACGCAATTCAAAATCACCAAATGCTTCCTCGGTCCACAGGTCTTTGTCGCCCGGAGCCTCACTCATTGCGTCGTAATCAATCACCCCGTCTGCCACCTTCCAGTGGCCGCCGTCGCCCTCGGGGACGATCCATCCGGTCAGGTCGTTGCCGTTGAAAAGCGGACGGAAACCATCCCCGGTTGCATCTTCGTCTGAAGGGGATTGTGCGGATGCTGATGATATCATAATGGCTGTTATGGCTATGGTCAGGATTGCGGAGGTCAGCAGCAATGCTCTCCTTTTTTGGTTTGATCGTTGCATAATACACGTCCTTCTGTTTTGAAGTTTATTCTGCAGAAATGAATCCAGGCACCGGATGCCGGTTGATAAAATCAGATCACATAACCTTCATTTGAACGGGATCCCAGCGGATGATCTTCTTCTCATGATAGCTCCGGTTTGACAGCAACGCCGGTGCCGCAGCCCTCAATGCAACCGTTCCGTTCTGGTACACCGGGGTGTTTTCGCGCACTGAGGAAAAGAAATTGGTGAAATGGCTTTGCCGTGCGTCATATCCCTCGGGTGAGCGGTAAATGAACTCGGATGGGTTGATAACCTTAGGCGGAGGCTCGGGATAGTTCGCCTCGTAATATTCCATAAATTTCTCCTGCGTCTGGCCGCTGAAATTGTCGATAGTTACGGGCGGACGTTCGTCCAGTTCCGCCTTGCGCAGGCGAACGTTAGTCCAGTCTACAACAATCTCGCCTTCTGTTCCGACGAACCGGATGGATACGCCCCCGCCCGAGCCGTCGATGAAATTTACCCGCAGGGCCAGGTTGAACGCTGGGTGGGTATCGGTCTTGTCATAATCGAGCATGCCGAGCATCACATCGGGCACATCGCGCCCGTCGTGCCAGTACCGCAATCCACCAGTCGTAAAGATGGATGATGGCCCGTGTGAATCGGTAACAAGGTGAACGGCCGACAGCAGATGAACGAAAAGATCGCCGGATGCCCCAGTGCCGAAGTCCTGATAATTTCTCCACCTGAAAAACTGCATCGGATCAAACTCCCGGTAGGGGAGATCTTTCAGGTAGGTCTCCCACGAAACATCTTCAGCGGTTACGCCAGGCGGAATCGAATATTGCCAGGCACCCTGTGCGGAGTAGCGGTCGAAATTGCCTTCCACGAGTACCAGATCACCGATTTCACCGGCGCGGACCAGTTCCTGCGCCTTCAGGTAGAGGATATCGCTGGTGAGCTGGCTGCCCACCTGCAGAACCTTGCCGGAATCCTGCTCCGCACGGATCACCGCATGCCCCTGATCAACCTTCTGTACCATCGGCTTTTCCAGAAATACCGCCTTGCCGGCTTTCAGGGAATCGATCGCCTGCACATCGTGCCAGTGATCGGTGGTCGATATCACAACGGCATCCACATCGCGGCGCTGAAGGATTTCACGGTAATCTCGGGTGGTAAAGATGTCGTTACCAAAAAGTTCTTTGCAACGGTCGAGGCGGCTGTGGTACAGGTCGCAGGCAGCTATAATTTTCACACCTTTGTGTTTGGCCGCTGCCATCCCGTTCACCTGCCCCATCCAACCGGTACCGATGAGCGCGACGTTAATCTGTTCGTTGGCCCCAAACGTGCGCTCCTCCGGGTGGTATTCAAGGATCAGTGAAGTGCTTTTTCCGTGTAGGTTGATGTATGGAAACCCGGCTACTACAGCCGATGCCGCCCCTATTTTCGTCAGAAATGATTTTCGGTTCATAATACCACCACCTGGTTTAAATGATAATTACCTGTTTTTTCTTTCTAACTATTCTGATGTCTGATGTCTGATGTCTGATGTCTGATGTCTCAAAACTCATATCTGTCTCAATCAGCCACCGGTGTGATCACGATTTTCCTGAAATCCACTGCACCGTGATCGCCCTGCAGCATGATGGGACCGGGCTCTCCTTCATTACCGTCGAGGGCTCCGCCCGTAATTCCCTGTATGGGTCGGTTAGAAATTATCTCGATGCCATTCAGTACAATGGTCACGTAACGGCCCAAAAGGGTGATGTCCATCGTCTGCCACTCACCGGCCTTTTTCGCGGCATTTACAGTCGGTTCAATGAAGCCGTAAACCCCGCCAATAGTCACGCTGGCGGGCTCTTCGCCGTAGTTGTCCATGATCTGAACTTCATATCTTCCACGAAGGTAGATGCCGCTGTTACTGCCTTCCGGATACCGGAATTCTACATAGAGTTTGAAATCATCAAAGGTTTCTTTTGTGATCAGATTTCCGCCCACATCTTTATTCATAAGTACGCCGGCTTCCATCCTGAAACGGCTGTTTTCAGGAATAATCCATTGCGACATGGTTTCGTCGAGCAGATCAACGGGATCACCCCAAACCGGTGGCCTATCGCGCCAGAGGGCTGGTGCACGCACAGCCGTCCAGCTGGTAGTATCGCCGTCCTCAGCCTGGATTCCGCTCATACCGCCGTTGACGGGGCTGAATTCGAAGTAGAGGTCATCCCCGCTGCGCTTCCATTGCGGGGGGATGGCAAAATAGTAGACGTTGCGGGTGTCTGAATATTTGATTTCAGAAATGGGCCTCGCGCTTCCTTCGAGCCCGACAAAATACCCGGTCAGCCTGTTGAAACCTGAACGGTTCACCTCAAGCCAGGAGGGGTATTCCCCGCCATTTTTCTGCACAGTTATGTTCCAGCGGCCAATCACGGAATCGGAATCCTCCGGAGCAGTCTGTGCCATGAGTGAGGCTGGCAGCATCACAGAAATCGATAAAAAAAATAACAGGGGTATAAATACTTTCATAGTGAGTACCCGGATTTGATCAGAATGGCTCAGAACTATAACACCTACGGGTCAATGTAATGAAAAACGGTAAAAATGAGAGGGCTTCAATGAATTATTTCGATTTGGTTCGGTGATCTGCCTGTATATCCCACCAAAGCAGTGAGCTGAATAGGCAGATTTAAATAACGCAAGGTAAGTTTAGCCCTGCTTACCTTTATATATTCATAGTCGTAGAATCATTATAATTCATGTATTATTGTAGCTGTTAATTAACCATTAAAATTTAACTGCTTGCGGTTTTATCGATATTCCGGTTGAATGTCCGGCCTGTTTCACCGGGCCGGTAGCAATCTCTGACGATATGCTGCGGCAACAAACTGATCTGAACACATACGGTAATGAAAAAATGGATTTTTGGTCTGCT
>JAIVHB010000020.1:16119-28631 GCA_020201275.1 Rhodothermaceae bacterium
AAATTTCACCATAGACTGGGATGATGACCTCATTGCCGCCGGTGAGAGCGGGGTGGTTGAAAGCGGCGAAAGCGACAATAGCGACAAAGATGGCGAAAACAACGATAGCGGCGATAGCGCCACGAGTGATACAACTGCCAAAAGTAACGGAAACGGCTTCCTCAAAAAGGTCGCAATCAGCGATATTGATTTGATTAACGGTAGTCTGATCCTGAGAGACGACGGGCAGATACGTTCGCAGTATAATGCAATCAACCTCAAGGGGGGCATCAATACAGGATTGATGGCATCTGACGGCGCACCGGGAGACCGGAATGCCGGCATACAAGTCGATTCCATGGGTTTTAAGCTGTCGGGAGACCGGTACCGTTTCTCGCTGAATGATTTTAATTATTCGCAAAACGGGGGCCGCCTGTCGCTTGCTTCGCTTAAGCTGATCCCCGTTGGCGGCTTCGATCAGTATATGGCATCACTGGAATACCGGACGGACATGTTTGATATAGAAATTGCAAACATGACAGTAACAGGAATTGATGACCGCGTTTTTATTGAAGATAACACCATAAATGCCGGCCTGATTGATCTGGAAACGTTCAACATTCATGTTTCATCCAATATTCAGCTCCCCATAAATCCCGGCAAAGGACCAAAGTTGCTGCTGAATGAAAAGATCCAGGCTTTACCGTATGATCTGAAGCTGGATTCCCTAATTGTGCATAAGGGGAATATCCTCTATTCTGAGCAGGCCGGTGACGGGGCCAGGACGGGGACCATATCGTTCAGCAATTCAACGGTAAAGGTTAGCAATGTGAACTCCCGCTCGAATGAACCCGCAGTTCTGATTGCTGCCACATACCTTCAGAACCATGCCGAACTGAACACAGAACTTCGGTTTTCGCTTGGTGACGAACCATTTACCATGTCGGGTACCGGATCACTGAATCCCTTTGACGTCACACAGCTCAACTCCATTTTCATGGATGTGGCCGGGGTAGAGGTTACCAGCGGGAAGGTGCATGAACTGACTTTCAGATTAGGGATAGCGGGCAATAAAAGTTCAGGCCAGATGCATCTGGTATATGAGGATCTTAAGGTTAAAACCATCGACAAGGACGATTACAGAAGCGGTATCAGAAGGTCTGTATTCAGCCTTCTGGCAAATCAGTTTGCCATCCGCACTGATAACATGCCGGATTCTAACGGCAACTTAAAAGAAGGCGTAATAGACCATGAGCGCAATCCAGATGAGGATTCTTTTTTTAAATTTCTGTGGGAGACACTCAGGTCCGGGTTGTTTGATATTGTGATGCGGCTCTAAAAATAGAACGTTAAACCGGCAGTGAATACATTGCCGTCGAAGCTGGCTCCATCAAGCGACTCCTGGTTCTTATCCGGATTCAGGAATAGGTACCTGTAATCCACATTCAGGGCCACATTTTGTGAAAACGGGAATTCTGCCCCGAATCCAAGATGGTACCCTATATTGAAATTGCTGTCATCATCAAAGCCAAGCACACTGGCTGCTTCCGAATAGGTGTACCGCGTATAGTATACCCCAAGGCCGGCCAGTCCGTAGGGAGCGAAACTTTGGCTGATCGGAACAAAAAGAATCATTGAGGCAGTAACAGGAACAAAGCTTGTTTTGACGTTATAGTTTGCAATGCCATATTCCTGCCCGGCCCGGTATTCTATAGAGCCCTCAATTCCGATTACGGAACCAAACCTGATCCGGGCCTGGATCCCGCCGTAAAAATTCCCCTCATCGGCATCATTTGCTTTGTAGTATCCAAGGCGTGGACCGAATCCAAAGGTATTCTTAATGGCAGCACGGTCTGCTGCTGTTTGTGCACTTGCTGCGAAGGTTGATGCACCCAAAAATAGAATCAGAAATAATGTAGTTTTTTTCATGGTTCTGCTCTCCTGTTTAAGTTTTGATGTTGCGGTTCTGATATACAAGAGGTAAGAGAACGAGGCGTACTCCGGTATTAATTCGTTGCCGGAAAAGATGTAGGCGGGCCAGGCAAGCCAGGTATCACAGCAAATCAGATTTCCTGCCTGATGGCTAAAGCAATCATACACTTTCTTGTAAATAGTTCGTGGGTAGTAATTTAAAAGAAAAGGAAATGAGTTCAAATATGATTTTCGGGACACCCCAGGGCTAAAACTGCCAGCCGGGTACATCGGTATCCGGCATAGACTGCCGAAATGAATTTCCGATAAATGGCAAATCTTCATAATATAGCCGCACCAATAACCACAGTACCATTACCGGATACCCTGATATGAGACACTTTAAAACACTTTTTGCAGCGTTTTTTATTTTCGGAACACTTATATCATGTTCAAATGAAGCCGCACCATCTGATGAATGGGAAACATTCGGTGATGAGATAACACCTGCCGGATCGGTTTCTGTAGGTGATGTGATCGATGAATTTGAACTTGACGTGGAAAAAGAGTTTAAAATAACGGGTACACTTGTTTCCGTATGCCAGGAAAAAGGATGCTGGACAACCCTCGAAACCGACGACGGGCGCGACATAAGGATGACCTTCAAGGACTATTCCTTCTTCCTGCCGATTGATTATGCCGGTAAAACGGTGGTGGCAGAAGGGATCGGTTTTAAAAAAGTTACCGGTGTTGACGAACTGCGGCACTTCGCGGAGGATGGGGGCAAATCAGCCGAAGATATAGAAGCGATTACCGAACCCAAAACCGAGTATTTGTTTGAGGCAAGGGGCGTTCTGGCCCGGTAATTGCCGTTTTTATGTGGTGAGCTGAAACTCCGAAGGGCTTAAAATTAAGGCGCCTCGTCCAACGGGTCGGGATACAGGAACTCGTAGTTCAGATGGGCCTTCAGCTTGGCATTACTCACTATCCTGAAGCCTTCCTTTCCGTTTTCAGCAAACTGCGGCGGGGTAAGGCCAAGCCTGGCTGCAACGGTCGTGTATAAATCCTTGCGGGAGGGGTGCCGGTCGGAGCAGACACTGAAAATCTGGCCCCGAACATTTTTGCGGATCACCGAGCTGATCACGCGTACGCAATCATCCCGGTGTACAAGGTTTACCGGTGCGCGGGCATTCGGAAGGTTTGTTTTGCCTGCCAGATAGTGAACAGGGTGCCTGCCGTGGCCGTAGAGACCGGAGAGCCGCAGAACAGTGGTACTGAACTCCGGTCGGGCGAACAGCATGCTTTCCGCCTGTAGCAGGGCTTTGCCGGATCCCTCATCCGCAGCGGCATCCTCTTCGCCCACCTCCCGGTTCAGGTCGGGGTAGACTGAGGTGGAACTCACAAATACGACAAAACGAACGGTTGATGCGGCTACAGCGGTAATCAGGTTGCTGATCTGCAGTTTGTGGTAACTCACCACATTTTCACGGGATCGACCCGGAGGAATGTTAATCACCAGTACATCGGCATCCAGCAGTGACGCCGCCGCCGGTTTGCATTTAAGGCCCGGATCGAGCGATAGCAGATAGGGCTCGATGCCGGCCTTCTCCAGTGCGCCCAGTTTTTCCTGACGGGTGGTCGATCCCTTGATCTGGAATCCCGCCCTGATCAAGTGTTCGGCCAGGGGGAGCCCCAGCCATCCGCAACCGACAATGCTGATGGTGTTCATGCCGTCAATTTACTGAAGTGTGAGTGATTTCGCATTAAACGCATTGCATTACCTGATCTGCCAGTCTTACCCGTGAATGGCTTCAGCCAGTTCAAATGCGGCTTTGATGCAGTCGGAAACCGAAATCCCGTTCCTGAAATTCCCGAGGATGTGGATGCCCGCATTGTCTGACTCAAAACGCGACATTGCCTCTTTGTACCGTCCGTAGCCGACATTGTACTGTGGTATGGCCCTGGGCCAGCGGGTGATCCTGATGAACAGGGGCTCTCCGTCGAGGCCGAGCAGAGCATCCAGATCGCCGGTTACCTGGGGGAGCAGGTCATCGTCGGAGAGGGATGCATATTCGGGCTTTCGTGTTCCGCCAACATAGGTGGTCAGCGTAACGTGGTCGGGCGAGGGTGCCCTTCCATCGAATATCGATGAGGTGAACAGCGTGCCGAGAATGCGGTATGGTTCAATTTCAGGTACCAGCATACCGAACCCGTCGAGTGGGTGACGCACATCGCTCCGGCGGAACCCGAGCGTAACCGATGTTACCGGTGGATAGTGGATGTCGGCCAGCTCCTTCAGTGATCCGGTGATGCCGCCGGAAAACGACCAGGCGGCAATGTCGTGGGCGCTTCCCGCGTAAATGACCTGGCCGAACGGACCGAAACCGGTTTTGCTGCTGTCGTCCGTTGTCAGGTAATAGCTGTTGCTTTCACGTTCATACCGGGCCCCGGAGAGAGGTGTAGCATAGGTAATGTTGCCCGCAAGTCCGTTTTCGAGGGCACCGATCAGGTCGGCCAGCCCGCCCCTGAACGAGAGCATGGCAGCACGGTCTTTGGCGACCTCGCCGCTTTTTTTGCGCTCCCGTGCCCCGAGAAACTGTCCGCGGATCAGGGAGCCGTATTTCTGCTCCAGATTGTGCAGTTTAGGGAATGCATGGCGTGCGGAAAGCTTTTCGGGATCGCCGGCATAAACTCCCGAAACGAAAGGATTAATGGCATAGTCGAGAAACTCCCTTCCGAGCCTGCGGCGAACAAACCCGGCCAGTGATTCGTCCGTTTCAGCATCGCCGGGTCCAATGAAAGGCTCACGGAGCAGTCTCAGTTTGGCGCCGGACCCGAAGAGCGGAGTAGTCAGAAAAGAGAGTGCGGACAGAGGCAGCTGTAGCGGCCTGCCGCCCCGTACGATAAACCGTTTTTTTGCTTCGGGACGGGCATGCAACAGCCGGTCATTGAGGCCGAGCCCGTCGATCAGTTCACTGATGTACCGGGAAGTGAGAAGCAGGGAGTTCGGCCCCTTTTCGGCCAGCCAGCCATTATCCAGATCGGTTCCGATTGACCCGCCCGCACCGTCACGTAACTCAAATACGGTTACATGGTAATTTTTCCGCTGCAGAAGCCAGGCAACGGTCAGGCCGCTGATGCCACCACCAACCACTGCAATCCGGCGGTCTGCTTCAGTGTTCATCAGACGCTTTTGGAATAGACGTTACGGGAAATCGTGCGGCTGTACCGGTCAAAAGGATGAACCAGGTTCCGTACAAAGAGCCTCCCGGTTTCGGTTACACGGATGTGATCGCTGCCGGTAACCAGGAGCCCTTTCAGCCTGAACGGTTCCATTTTTTCGAGTTCTTCGCTGAAATAGTCTGTAAATGTAATGTTGTACTTCTCTTCAATCCGGTCAAATTGCAGCTCCAGCCCGCACATTAGAGTCATGATCACATCCCTGCGAATAATATCATCGTCGTTTAGCCGGTAACCTTTTATGACGGGGAGCCTTCCTTCATCAAGCATGCGGTAATAGTCGTCGAGATCCCGGGCATTCTGCAGGTAGACGACGGGAAGCTGCGATATGGATGTCATCCCCAGACCAATAATACTCACACCGCTGTGGGTGCTATAGCCCTGGAAGTTGCGGTGCAGTTTGCCCGCGTCCTGGGCCCGGCTCAGCTCGTCGCCGGGCTTGGCGAAGTGGTCGATGCCGATGAACCGGTATCCGGCTTCGGTGAACCGGAGGATACCTGTTTGCAGCAATTCAAGCCGGACTTCCGGGCCGGGCAGGGCTTCCGGGTCCAGCAGTTTCTGGGCTGGTTTCATCCATGGCACGTGGGCATAACCGAAGGTGGTAATACGGTCGGGATCCATGCGAAGTACAGCATCTATGGTTTCGTTGTACGAATCCGGTGTCTGATGCGGGAGCCCGTAGATGAGATCTGTGTTGATGGAGTTGATGCCGGCCCCGCGAAGCATGGCAATGGCATTCATGTTCATCTGCTCGGGCTGAATCCTGTGGATGGCCTCCTGCACTACGGGGTTCACATCCTGAATACCGATCGAAGCGCGGTTCAGCCCGTGGGCAGCCAGCACGGCAATCTGGTCGCGGTCGAGGCCCCGCGGATCAAATTCCACTCCGAATTCAACTTCCTGGGCATAGTTGAAATGTTTTTCGAGCAGGAGCATGAGGCGCTCAAGCTGTGCGGCAGTGAGAAAGTTGGGCGTTCCACCCCCAAAGTGGATCTGTACCACACGGTGGCCGGGATGCAGATCGCGTTTGAGCAGGAGTATCTCTTTTTCGAGGTAATCAATGTAGCGATCGCTCTGATCCTGTTTTCTGGTAATGACCGTGGCGCATCCGCAATACCAGCACAGCGATTTACAGAAGGGCAGATGAAGATAGAGAGAGACCGGGCTTCCGTCGGTTATCTGCTCACGGTATGCAGAGCGCGCCAGGGCTTCATCAGCCGGGCCAAATTGAACCGCAGTGGGATACGAGGTGTATCGGGGTACCGGTGCATTCAGCCAGCCGGTGAGCTCTTTCGGAGTGGTCATGCGGAGCACGATAAATATCAGATATCAAGATTGTAATAATGAACCAAGACAGTGTAAATAAAATGTGAAGTATCGATTGCTTCAGCAAAATTGGAGTGGTAAATCTTTTTTATTGTCTTTATTTAGATTAAGTAAAAATAACTATTGCAAAATAGAATAGACAGATTTAATTTAGAAGCGGTCTAAACAAATAAACTGGAAGAGTGATGTCTGTAGCTATATAGCCAGAAATTTGAATGCCGTAAGTGGTAACCGTGCATCATAAGCCATCGGCAATGAATCCAGCCTGAACAGAACTGAAGTGAACGACACTATTAATTAATGATGTATTAACGCAGCCGGCAAATGAATACCCGGATTTATCTGGAAAATCGTAAGTCTAATCCAGGCGACAACTTAAATCTATATCAATTTATGAAAGCTATCAATATAAAACGTATTCTTATCCCCGCCATCATTATTCTAATGCTGCTTCCCGCAGCACTGATTGCCCGGCAAATAGCGATTGAAGGCAGGGTAGTTAATGAAAAGGGTGAACCGCTCTCCGGCACCAATATCATGATCGCACAGACAACCATTGGCACTATCAGCGATCAATTCGGGAAGTTTTACCTTGCCGGAATTTCATCGGGGACCCACCGGCTTGTTATCAGCTATGTGGGATATGAAAAGGCGGAAAGGGAGGTAGAGGTAGTACCTGGAGAGATATCCATGGTCGATGTAGTACTCAGTAAAACATTCGACATGCCTCAGATTGAGCTTATCGGGGCCAGCCCGGGTCGATTCGAGCGTGTTCCCGGCTCGGCCAGTCTGATCACCTCATCCGATATCAGAGAAGTTTCAGCGGTGAGCAGCAATGAGATTTTCAGGCGGATCAGCGGTGTACATGCCGTTGAGGAGGAGGGTCTGGGTCTGAGGGCAAATATCGGTATCCGTGGGCTTGATCCTGACAAAAGCCGCACTGTGCTTGTGCTTGAAGACGGTATACCTGTTGCCCTTGCTCCCTACGGGGAACCCGAGATGTATTATACACCCTCGATGGACCGCATGGCTGGTGTAGAGGTGGTGAAAGGCAGCGGTTCCATCATTTTCGGGCCGCAGACATTCGGTGGCGTTATCAACTACCTGACGGCCAACCCGCCTGCAACACCGACCACAAGTTTACATCTGAGGGGCGGGCAGCATGGATTCTTTGTGGGCCGCATCGGCTATGGTACAACAGTCGGTAATGCGGGTTTTCAGGTCAATTATCTGAGAAAACAGGGAAATAATGTTGGCATCCTTGATTTTAGCCTGAATGATTTGACTGCAAAATTCAAGCTTATATCTGGCGACCGCTCGGTGCTGGGCCTGAAACTGGGAGTTTATGATGAGAACTCCAATTCCACCTACATCGGCCTCACGCAGGCCATGTTCGACAGCGGCCGTTTCGACTTTACACACCTTGCCCCCGACGACCAACTGAGTATACGCAGGTATTCGTTGAGCGCAACCCATGATGTTTTTTTCAGTGATAATCTGAGGCTGAGAACTACTGCCTACGGCTACACTACCTCCAGGAACTGGTCGCGCCAGGATTTTGACAATTCGCCGGTGGCCGGCCGGGAGTATATCAGAACTGTCGGGAATACATCACAGGCAGGAGGTGCCATCTGGTTCCGCAACCAGACCGGTAACAGAAACCGTCAGTTCGAAGTGGGAGGAATTGAGCCGCGCCTGACGGCCAATTTTGAAATCGGCAGTACTCGCAACGAACTCGACACTGGTGTAAGGTATTTGTATGAACGCGCTTTTGAACAACGGATCAATGGGCAGGTAATCAGCCCTACCACGGGTAGCCTCAGGGATGATGAAATCAGGACCGGTCATGCAATCAGTGGTTATGTGCAGAACAAGATCGGGTTTACCGACCGTTTTTCAGTGACACCGGGTGTACGTATTGAGTCGTTCAGCTACAGCCGGGAAATACTCAGGCTCAATTTTGTCGATGTTGACATAACCTCGGAAGACTATCTGCTGGAGGTGATCCCCGGCGCCGGTTTTAGTTATGTACTTGGAGAGGGCAGCTCATTTTTCGGAGGCATTCACCGCGGATTCGGTCCGCCAAGGGTCAAGGATGCCATAAGTTCAACCGGGCAGAGTGAGGAGCTGGATGCGGAAAAAAGCTGGAATTTTGAGCTGGGTACCCGTTCGAGGCTAAACAGCAATGTTTCACTGGAATTGACTGCCTTTTGGCTTGATTTCTCAAACCAGGTAATCCCGGTATCGGAATCATCGGGAGGGCAGGGAGTACCCGGTGCCACAGGGCTCACCAACGGCGGTTCGACACGTCATTATGGTATCGAATCGGGTCTGATCCTCGACAATATGAACTTATTGGCCGATAATTTGCGGGCACGGTTCCAGGGTACCTTTACATGGACAAATGCCACGTTCAGCGAAGACCGTTTTGTAATGAGTGGCGGCGAAAGCGTAAATGTTAAAGGGAATATGCTGCCGTATGCTCCGAAATATCTCGTGAACGGAGTTCTTGATTTCTTCCTGCCTTCCGGTATTGAGGCTGGCCTTACAGCCACATATATCGCAGAACAGTACGGTGATGTACTGAATCTTGGCGACGGCTCGCTGAACGGCCGCCAGGGTACATTGGACAGTTACCTGGTACTCGATGCGCGCGCATTAGTAAGGATTCCGCGTGTAACCGGTCTGAGTTTGTCGGTGGCAGTCAAAAATCTGCTTGATGAGCGGTATATCGTATCGCGCAGGCCACAGGGTATACGCGTGGGCCTTCCACGTTTTATTACAGTGGGTCTGGATTTTAGTTTTTGATGGTGCAGGTGAAAGTAAGGGCAGGGTAATGACCAGGTAATAGCGTGGCACTGGCTCAGGCCAGTGCCACGGGCCACTCTTCAATGACCTCCGCTTCGTCCTTCGGCTTCGCTGCGCTGCGCTCAGGCCATGCTCCGGACTATTGAAGGAGGCCCGTTATCTTCTGAAGACGGAATCGTAGGTGAGTGATATGTAGTAGATGGCGCCTAGGGAGGGTCCGCCGCCACTCAGGATGTAGCTATCGTTCAGTACGTTTGAACCGCCCACTTTCAAGGTGGTGTTTACCTGCGGTACGCGGTAGGTAACCTGTGCATCCAGCATCGATACGGCCGGTACATCGGCAAATGCGAAAGAAGATTCCCATCTGAAGGCATCCTGCCATCTGTACGTGATGTTAAAGCCCAGGTTCTGGGTAACCCTGCGGTTACCAAACATGATGTTGAATTTGTGTTCAGGCGTATTGAAGTCGTTTTGGAATGTGCCCAGACTGGAGATCAGCTTGTTCCAGTTGTAGTTGAATCCGAAATGGTAATTACGCGGCAGATTGTATTCGAGACCCAAAACGGCACCGTGAGCATGCACCTCTTTATCGGTATTGGTGTATATCTGGAACGTGTTCCTGAAGTCGCCGCTCAGCAGTGAGGGGAGGGTCTGAGGTGCTGCCGGCAGAATGCTTCCATCGGGTCCCTGCAGCTGGCGCACACGAATCTGTGTAATGAAATCGTCGAATATGTTGTAGTAATAGGCGGCGTCGATGAACAGATTGTTGCCAAACAAGCCTTTATAACCGAACTCGATCGCTTTGATCTGCTCCGGTTTAACCGGTATGTGAGTGAACGGAACAAGGACTCCCGGGTTAGGGGTGCCGGCGAGCACAGAATTGGTAAATTCATTAACGGATTCTATCGTGAAGGTACTTTCATTTACGCGGTATTTATCGGCAAACTGGGGTAGGCCGCCCAGCAACCTTGCAGAAATAACGTTCAGGTCGATATACTGCCCCTGGGTTGATGGATTCCTGAAACCGGTCTGGAAGGATGCCCGGATATTGTGATTCTGTACCACGCTCACCACAGCGGCAACCCGCGGGCTGAACTGCCCGTCGAAGTTCTCATTCTTGTCATAACGGACAGACCCGGAAAGCCGTAGGCGGTCTTCAAGAACCGGTTTGGCCATTTGAAGGAAAGCACCATACTCATTGATATCGATCCCGTCCTGATCATCGAAGATGGTTCCGTTTGAACGCAGCTGGAACTGACGGAAACTGGCTCCAACCTGCATGTCAACAACATCGATCTCGTTTTTGAAATCGTACAGTCCTTCAATATGATAGAAGCGTGATTCATCGTTGAAAAGGGCCCCGTCGGGTACCCTTTGCTCAAGGGCAGCAGCAACAGCATTATTGAATTGATCAGATCCGGGTTCGAAACGCCCCTGATCGGCAGCATTCCTTGCGGCCATGTGAATCTGCGAAACAGCCTGGGGGTTACTAAGGATGGCATCTATCACTGCCTGGTTATAGGCAGGTGAGCCTGTGGCCTGAACCACCTGCTGCAGAAGAGCTCCGGCAAACGTGGCCCCGTATGTTCCAAACCACACGGCATTCGGCCTGTATGCTTCGTTTACAGCAAAACCAAGGAAGTCGGCGATGTACGAATCGCCGGAATTCTCAAACGTTCCGTAACCGCGCACCATGAAATTATCGCCTGTTAATTCCAGTTTATGCTGGGAAATAAAGAAATTTTTCAGGCTGTACCGCTGTGCACCGGTGTAAACAGAGGTTCCGTATCCGTAGTTGAAGGAGTAACTTGCTTCAAGGTCATCGGTAAGGCGGTAGTGCAGGGAGGTGTTGATTTTCATATTCTCTGCGTTGGAATCCACCAGATATTGTTCACGGTATCCTGTACGGTTAACCGGCTGTGCAGGGATCGCACCTGCATACTGCTGCGCCAATTGCATGGGAAGACCGGTTGCGGCACTGAAAGACTGAATGAAAGCACTGCTGAATGCAAGCAGGCCTATGTTGAACGAACCATCGTCACCATAAAGGTGAACCCCGTCGAAGGCAGGGTTTACACTCAGATTTCCCTGCATGCTGGCATTCTTGTCGCTGTAATTGATGCCTCTCCAGTCGTCGGCCTGCATGTAAGAGAAGTTGGCCTTAAAGGCAAATTTGTTGTTAAATACATGCGCGTAGCGGAAGGAGGTTTCAAACATGGGCTGTGCCGATCCCGGCTCACCCAGGTTTTCATCACTGCCGATGTGGTTAAAACCAGATCGTACAAAAACACTCAGACCGGGATAGGAAAACGGGTTTTTACTGTTCAGCAGCAGAACCCCGCTAAACGCGTTGGCTCCGTAAAGGGCCGAGGCGGAACCGGGAATGAATTCCAGGCTTTCCACATCCAGCTCAGACGGACCGTTCAGGTTGCTTATGGGGAAGTTGAGCGCGGGCGCCTGGGTATCCATGCCGTCGATTAACTGCACCATGCGGGTGTTTCCTGTAGAACTGAATCCGCGGGCGTTCAGGATCTGAAAATTGATGCTGCTTGTGGTTATATCGATCCCCTTCAGGTTTCCGATCGACTTATAATAATTGTCCGACGGAGTACTGTTGATTGCAATAACATCCATCCGTTCGATGGTTACCGGAGCATCCAGAATATTCTCCTCCACCCGTGAAGCAGAGAAAACTACCGGGTTCAGGCTCAGACCGGGAGTCATGGCAACATTCAGTGTTTCTGTCTGGCCGCTTACAACGGTAATTTCGGTTATCCTCACATCAGTGTACCCAACATAGGAAATTCTTGCATTGTACAGACCGGCAGCAAGATTGCGGATTTCATATACCCCGTCAAGGTCTGTACCGGCACCACGGGTTCTGCCATCCTCCGCAGTAAGAAGTATGTTGGCACCCACAAGAGGTTCTCCATCCTGCTGATCGGTAACAACACCTCGTAAAGTGCCCTGGGCATGAACAATCTCAGAGGCCAGAAATAGACATAAGATTGCGATGATCAGAATCGTAAATTGAAACTTCATGATAGTCCTTGGTTAGGTTAGTTAGATAGAGTAGCGTTTGCGATAACCCAGTTGGAAGCGGTTCCATATAACATATCCAAAATAAATTTATTTACATATTTCTCAAATAGCTGTTTAATAGTTGCTAACTTTAATATTAATATACCTATAATGAAATCGTTAAAATGCCCGATGGTAAATCTGGTAATATTCTGATAAACATATTC
>JAIVHB010000020.1:28709-46150 GCA_020201275.1 Rhodothermaceae bacterium
ATCTCCGGTGTTGCTCGATCTCGCCTGCGGCAGAGGCCGGCACTCCCTGCAGCTTGCGGAGCGGGGTTTCAGGGTTACCGGTCTGGATTTATCGGAACGTGCTATCCGGATTGCAAAAGAAAAAGTGGCTGGCATTACGCGAAACAGACCCCTGTTCCGGACCGGCGATATGCGTAAACCCCTCGATAGCCGGTTCAACGTGGTGGTGAACCTTTTTACCTCGTTCGGATATTTTGAAAATGATGATGATAATCTGAAGGTAATCAAAAATGTTCATCAGATGCTGCTGAAGGATGGCTGGTTTGTGCAGGACTACCTGAATCCGCAATGGGTCCGCTCCAATCTGCGTAAAAGTGAAAGCGGCCACATCGATCATACAGGCTTTTCGATACAGCGGAAAATTGAAAACGGATTTGTGAAGAAAATGATGAACTTTACTGATCACAGAACCGGCAGTACGGCTTCATTTACTGAACGCGTAAGACTTTGCGACAGGGAATGGTTCAGAGTAGCCTATGCAGCCGCAGGTCTGAAAACCTGTGCAGTTTACGGCAATTACAACGGCGATGCATTTGATGAACTGAAAAGTCCACGGATCATCCTGTTCTCAAGGAAGACGGTCTGAGGCGCTTACAATACCGTTTCCTGGAAAACCTCTTCAAAGCCATGGGGCGGCCGGTCGAGAGTCCATGTTTCAAAGAAAAATAATCGGTCGCTTTTGGCCCGCTTTCCATTAATGCTGAAAAAGCGGAATCCGGAGCCAACAAGAGGCTTAAGTTCCCAGAAGAAAGCAGGGTAGATATTCTCCCTTGAAAAAAGGTGCAGGTCGCAGCCGTCGTCCGTTTTTTCGATGAAGATGATAATGTGTCCCACACTGAGAAGGGATCGGAGCAGGGGCAGCTTCTGCCGTACTCCTGTTTGAATGCCGAGTTGCAGATCGTCTACGGGCGGTACCTGCATGCCGTGAGCAACCACAAATGCGTCGAACGCGGACGAAACTTCCAGTACATTCTGCAGTCCGTGCATTTGCCGCCCCCCCTTCAGACTGTACATCGGCTTGCCCAGTGCGTTGTCGATACCCTGTATTATCTCGTTAAAATGCTGAAGCTGGTCGAGACCGAACAGCCGCTCATCCAGCACCGTACCGCTGAAATAAAAGCGGGAGAAGGTGGGTTGAGGCTTCAGGAAGTCTTCAAGTGTTGACTGTTTGCCGGATGGCGACGATCCACCCTCGTCGAGTAGCATGTCGTGTTCGAATAGCAGTTTGAATAGGTCCATAGGGGAAAATTTTTCCGGTTTTTGTTCTGTACGCCAAATTCGTTCTGTATGCCAAAGCTGACGGGCCATTGCCTGAACAGCCGTTTTACCTGCACTATCAGGAGTACGGTCAAAAAAAAGGCCCCGGATTACGCCGGGGCCTTAAATATAAAGCAAATCCAGTTCATGATTTCGGGTGGTTCCGGATCAGATCATGGTTGCAATTACCAGTGCTACCACGGCCATCAGCTTGATCAGGATGTTCAGCGATGGACCGGAGGTATCCTTGAACGGATCGCCCACTGTGTCGCCAACTACGGCTGCTTTGTGAGGCTCCGATCCTTTACCGTACTTCACACCGTTGATTTCAACACCTTCTTCGATCATCTTCTTGGCGTTGTCCCATGCTCCGCCGGCGTTGGATTGGAACAGGGCCAGCAGCACACCGGATGAGGTAACACCTGCGAGCAGGCCGCCCAGCATTTGCGGGCCACCAAGGAATCCGAACAGAACAGGTACAATTACTGCCAGCAGACCGGGGGCAACCATCTCACGAATGGACGCGGTGGTTGAAATTTCAACGCATTTCGCATATTCGGCTTTGCCGTCGGCAGCGTCAAAAATCTTGCGGTCGTCGGTGCTCCACTCGCTCATCTCCTTGCCCTGGTTGCGGGTCATCGCCTTGAGGGCTTCGGTAAGCTCGGGGATGGTTTTGAACTGCCGGCGAACTTCTTCGATCATGGCCATTGCAGCCCGGCCAACAGCCTGCATCGACAGGGCTGAGAACAGGTAGGGAAGCATGGCTCCCACAAACAGGGAGGCCATCACACTGGGTGAGGTTACATCGATGGCAGTGATAAGGCTGCCGGGGTTGGCGGAATTGTATGAGGTTATGAAGGCAGCAAACAGAGCCAGTGCGGTAAGGGCGGCAGAACCGATGGCGAAGCCTTTTCCGATGGCGGCAGTGGTATTACCCACGGCATCCAGCTTGTCGGTACGCTTGCGAACTTCAGGCGGGAGTTCCGCCATTTCGGCAATACCGCCGGCATTATCAGATATCGGACCGTAGGCATCGACAGCAAGCTGAATCCCGGTATTTGAAAGCATACCAACAGCGGCAATGGCAATACCATAAAGCCCTGCAAAGTGATAGGCGCCGATAATGGCTGTCGCGATAATAATGATAGGTATGGCCGTAGAAATCATCCCTACACCGAGACCTGCAATGATGTTTGTGGCAGAACCGGTAACTGACTGGTTAACAATTCCAATGACCGGCTTTTTTCCGGTACCGGTGAAGTATTCGGTAATCATACCAATAAGCAGACCGGCAGCAAGGCCGAAAATGGTTGCCCAGAATACGCCCGTGGCGTTGTAGGTGATGCCGTTAAAAGTCCATTCGGCGGGCATCATCCAGCGGATGATGAAAAAAGTGGCCACAAGCATTACAGCAGCGGAAACAAACTCCCCGATATTCAGGGCGGTCTGCGGGTTTCCACCCTCTTTTACCCTTACGAAAAAAGTACCAAGTATCGAGGTCAGAATACCAACACCGGCCAGAACAAGCGGCAGAACAACAGCATTGAGCCCGCCAAACGCGTTGCTGGTTTCAAATCCGCCAAGCCCCATAAAGGCAGCACCAAGAACCATGGTGCCGATGATGGAACCGACGTACGATTCAAAAAGGTCGGCACCCATGCCGGCCACATCACCCACGTTGTCGCCTACGTTGTCGGCGATGGTTGCAGGGTTAAGGGGGTGATCCTCAGGAATTCCCGCTTCAACCTTACCAACCAGGTCGGCACCCACATCGGCTGCCTTGGTATAAATACCACCGCCAACACGTGCAAAAAGTGCGATGGAGGAGGCACCGAAGGAGAAGCTGGTAATTACCGTGAGCACTTGCTGAATGTTCTGAACCTCAACACCGAACAGGTTGGTATAGAGCATGAACAGGAGGCCGAGACCGAGAACGCCCAGACCAACAACGCCCATTCCCATAACCGACCCGCCGTTGAAGGCAACGTGAAGACCGGCACCCAGACTGGTACGGGCTGCCTGGGTTGTGCGGACATTGGCTTTGGTAGCTACCCGCATCCCGATAAAACCGGCCAGAGCCGAACAGAAGGCACCTACAACGAAGGAGAGTGCAATAAGCGGGGATGAGGTTTCAGGATTCAGGTAACCCTGAATGCCCAGTAATACAGCGACGAATACCACGAAAATGGCCAGCACCCTGTATTCCGCTCTGAGGAATGCCATGGCCCCGGCGGCGATATTTGCACTGATCCGTGCCATTTTCTCGGTACCGACATCCTGCCTGGTAACCCATTTTGATTTCAGGTAGGTAAACAACAGGGCGATAACCCCGGCTACCGGAATCAGGTAGATAATTGTATTAATCATGGTGATTGTTATTGGTTGGTTAGTGAATGATTATCCGTTGTATTTGTTCATTGCCTGTTCAATTCCTTCTCTTACAAAACAGAGAGCCCCGTCGTGGGCGTTTTCGAGCGATACAGCAACAATGTCGAGTTCATCCTTAGAAAAAGGGGATAATACGTAATCTGCCTGTTTTCCTCTCGGAAAATTATCGCCAATTCCGAAACGCAGACGGGGGAACATCGTGCTGCCGATGGTTTCAATGATGTCGTTGAGGCCATTATGACCACCGGCACCCCCGTTTTTTCGCATTCTGATCAACCCGGTCGGCAGGTTGATGTCGTCGCAGCATACAAGGCAGTCTTCCGGCACTACACCGTAATGCGCCAGTGCTTTGGCGATAGCCTTGCCACTGTTGTTCATGTAGGTGGTGGGCGTTACCAAAATGGTCTTTTTCCCCCGGTGCCGGCCCACCCCGCATAAAAACGGACCGGGCCCCGGCCTGAGATCAACCGACAATGATTTTGCCAGTCTACGCACAATATCGAATCCGATATTGTGACGTGTACCTTCATATTCCGCGCCGATATTTCCCAGACCTGCGATGATGGGCATTCATTTGCTGTTAAAAAAAACAGCGTTTAATTTTCAGTGGATTTGGATGCACCTTTATCAGATGCGGTTTCAGAACCTTTTTCATCTCCACCTTCTTCTCCTTCTCCTTCTCCTTCTCCTTCTTCTCCTTCTTCATCTTCATCCAGGCCGCCGATACCACCTTTGGGCGGACGGATTACCACGATGGTTCGTTCACCGGCTGTGATCACTTCAATTTCCTCGGTTATCAGTGAATTCACCTTCAGTGTGGCTCCGATCTTTAATTTGGTAATGTCGACCATGAATTCGGAGGGGATTTTGCCGGGCAGACAACGGATGGTAAGCTCGCGTAACGGCTGGTAGAGGCGCCCGCCCTCGGTAACACCTACCGATGTTCCGGTAAGCCGGATGGGTACGGTAATAGTTACTTTGGTTTTATCGCTGAGTGCATAAAAATCGACATGCACAGGGCCGAAATCTACCGTCCTTACAATCGCTTTGGTTTGCTTGCCGCCATCAAGGTTAAGCTGGATAAACTTGGCATTCTTGCTGGCAAGAACTTTCTCAAGCTGGATTTCAGACACAGAGAAGTGCGTATTATTCTTGATGCCAGGGCCATACAGCACTGCAGGAACAGATTTTTGTGATCTCAGATCTTTTGCCGATTTTCTGCCCGGGGTTCTTGTGTCGGTGGCAAACTCTATTGTTTCAGGTGTTTTCATCAGTTTAAAGGAATTATGGATTAGTCATCAAAAAGGGTGCTGATCGAATCGTTGGTGTGTATTCTGCGGATTGCATCAGCGAAAATTTCGGCCGTGCTCAACACCTTCAGTTTTCGTGAAGGTTTGCTAAGGGGCACGGAATCGGTAACCAGCATCAGATCTATCGGCGAATCTTCAATTCGCTGATAGGCCGGCCCGGACAGTATGGGGTGGGTGCTGGCGGCCATGATGTTTCTGGCTCCGCGTTCCCGCAGGGCAGTCGCTGCATTGGTGATGGTACCGGCTGTATCTATGAGGTCATCAACAAGCAGTATGTTTTTGCCCTTAATCTCGCCGATTATGTTCATCACTTCGGCTACATTTTGCGTAGGGCGGCGTTTGTCGACAAATGCCAGACCGGCATGCAGCCTTTTTGCGTACGATCTGGCCATTTTCAGACTTCCTACATCGGGGGCAACCACCACCAGGTCATCGATCGGGTTTTGCTCGAAATAGTCCACAAAAATACTGCTTGCATAGAGGTGGTCGAGCGGAATATCGAAAAAGCCCTGTATCTGGGGCGCATGCAGATCCATGGTGAGAACCCTGTTGGCCCCGGCCGTAGTGAGAAGGTTGGCCATCAGTTTGGCCGCAATCGATACGCGGGGCTGATCTTTACGGTCCTGACGTGCATATCCGAAATAGGGCATTACAGCTGTAACACGGTCGCACGAAGCACGCTTTGCGGCGTCGATCAGCAGCAGCAGTTCCATTATATTGTTGCTGGGCGGCGGGGTTGACTGTACAATGTAGGTATCGTAACCCCGTATACTCTGCTGAAATTTCACATAAATTTCACCATCGGAAAATTCCTTTATGGTCACATCTCCGAGGGTAGCTCCGTATTGCTCGGCTATTGCCCGCGAAAGCGCGATATTGCTACGACCAGCGAATATTGCTAAAGGCTTTTCCAATGATTAGTGAACTACTTGTTTGTTGTAAGAAAAAAAGGATGTACGCTGCTGCGACCATCCTTTTTGCACTCACAACACAGAAAGTGAATTGTGTTGCCCGGGGAGGATTCGAACCCCCACATACGGGACCAAAACCCGCTGTCCTGCCATTAGACGACCGGGCATTACTGATTTATTGACAGACTCCAAATTTATCAAGTTTTGATCTGCAAGTCAAGCAGATAACAA
Organism: Rhodothermaceae bacterium; assembly: GCA_020201275.1. GTDB lineage: Bacteria > Bacteroidota > Rhodothermia > Balneolales > Cyclonatronaceae > RECM01. The sequence continues at coordinate 34,846 of JAIVHB010000020.1, forward strand.
AGCAGAAAATATTCTGCATTCATCGCACCGCCGCTGCCTGCAAAAATTACGAAACTGGTACAAGCTGCCGGGTGAACCGGCATGCAACGAAAACCGCTCATCGGCCTCGGAAAGGGGCTTGCTGATCTGCCCTGCAAACGGCAAACGCGCCTTCTCCCAGTGGCTGTAGGCGCTTTTTTGCAGCTTGTTGCTGTGAATCAGATTCCCGAGTATGTACGCACAGGGTAAAAAAGCCGTGTAAAAACATGTTTTCAGCGTATCGGCCCCCGGTCTTGCACTATCCGGATTGGTTCCGTAATTGCAGATCGATTTCCAGCTATCGGCGGGATCGTTGCCCGGAATCGAACGGATATCGAATTCCAATATCCGGTTGTAAAGGTACACGGCCTGTGGAATTCTGACGTGCGGGGAGGAGGCAGGCCTGCAGCCCTTAAGGTGCACGCCCAGTATATCGAAAATCGCGTGCAAAAGCATTTTCCTCCAGGCATCGGTCAGGGGTAGATGCTCGTCGTAGTATGTGAGTAGTTTGCGGGTTTTTTCTCCGAAATATTCTCTGCCGGCACTTGCGAGCTGTTTCTCTATCACCTCATCGCTGATATAGCTGATCTGGCCTGCACAGGGTATCGCCCTGCTGCTGCCCATTTCAAGAATCCGCAGAAATGAGGGACTCAGGCACGATTTAATGCAAAAGGTGGGAGGATGTGTTCCATCTTCCAGTTCAACCCTTCTGCCGAGATCGTCTTCCAGAACTGTATGCAGAATCACATTGTTGTAAGCTGGATCCCTTTGGTGCCCATGCCGGTACCAGTCGGAAGCACGAAGGTGGATTTCTACACTGCCGCATATCCTTAAGCCCCCGATGCGCAGGCATGCCATACTGAAATCGGGACCACTGCCGCCGTTGAGGCGACCCTGATCAATTATTTCAAGGCGATCCCCGTCTAATGTCATGAGCCCCTTAAGCTTAAAGGCCAGATCAGCCCAGGCGGTATGAAGCAGCCGTTCGTGCATCAGTAGCGGCGCGGTTCCAGATCTTCGTCTTTCAGGCCCAGATCTTCAGTGGCTTCGTAGAGGTCGGGAACGGTCTTTTTTACGCTTTTTTTAACGTTCTCTTTCAGATGACTTACCTGCTCATCCGTTTTTGATTTTAACTCGCGCCCCTTGCGATCTGCCCAGCCGCTTAATTCGTCGGTATTATTGGTAATCCATTTTCGGTTCTCCGACCCCGATTTGGGTGATATCAAAAGACCGGTCAAAATACCGCCGAGGAACGCGCCCGCGGTAAAGGCAATGAGCTTCAGTGTGTTATTGGTTGCCATATCCAATTCCGTTTTTTTGATGTGATCTCTCTTAAATTATAATGCTTTCATAGTAGATGTAATTTACTGCAGTTTCTGTTGTTTTTTAAGTAAAATATCATACAAAGCCCGCTTTTTTTCTCAGGCTGCTTTGTGAAAATAATTTCACTGATTGCTTTCATTGTTTCAAATTTTGAGTATTTTACATCAAATAGTTACATCACGATGAGTATTTTGAAAAATAAAGCCGTTTTATTACTTGTGTCGGCAATTATTATTGGGGCGGGAAGCTTTAATGTGACCAGGTTTGATGCTGAAATTCCGGCACAATCCCAGAATACCATTCAGCTGACATGGGTGGTTGAGTATGAGCAGGACGTGAAACACTATATCATTAAGCGTAAAATGTTAAATGATATCGATTTCATGGCCATTCACAATGAACCTGCGAATAGTTCAGGATCCGGAACCTACACATGGCGCGATAGTGGGGTTTTCAAAGCCACATCGGGTGGTGAACCGGTCGTTTACGAATTATCTGCTGTTTTCGTTGACAACAAAGAGCAGCATATTGGCCAGGCTTCCGTCAACTTCACCTCAACGGCAATCCGCCGGACGTGGGGCAGTATCAAGGCCATGTTTCAGTGATGGTTGAACGTTTAGCGTCGAAGGCCGGTATCGTTTTAATGAATGCTCCCCGTATTCATAGAGCCCTCGACCGGATGGCCTGTGAAATTCTCGAGGATGTGCCATCAGCAGAAAATCTTGCCGTTCTCGGCATTGATATTCGCGGGTATAACCTGGCTGTTTGTCTGTGTGATGCCCTCAAAAAGCATTCTGGTGGCACAATCAAATGTATACGTCTGGCTGTACGTGGGGGTTCAGACCACAATGATGAGACAGATCAGCTTACCGGCAGTCATGAAAATCTGATCTTGGTTGATGATGTGCTCTTTAGCGGTACGGTAATGCTTAAAGCCATGCGACGCATTATGGACCTTGCTGTTCCGGCAGACCTGCAGATAGCGGTACTTGTTGACAGGGGGCACCGCCGTTTTCCCATTACGGCCCGGTACACTGGCATCAACTCTCCCACAAAGCTGGATGAACATGTGGCTGTAAAGTTCAATCCTGAGGGTTTGCTGGAAAGTGTTATTTTAACCAAATCCTGAACTCAGGATCTTATCATCATTCGAACCACTTAAACAGTCTGCTTTTTTGCCAATATTACAAAGTTTTATGCCGGGGAACTTTGCAGCAGGTAAATCGCGTATTGATGGTGGTTCTGTTGAGCCAGGTTATATGACGTGCCTGCCCGGTACAGCAAATACCACGTTGTGCGTGATCAGAAATATCAGCCGAACGATACCACAGAAAATTGGGAGTTAAGCTGGCGTGCCTCTTTTAATGGAAGCCAGGCCACATTTCGAAACTGGAGCCAGGGGGGCACAAATACAGTCTCCCTCACCTCTTCATCCGTTTTTTCCGGCGTTTATAAAAAAGACCGGATCGGTTATGATTTCAACCTGAACCTGAAATACGGGCAGACAAAGCTGGAAGGTCAGGACATGCGCAAAAGCGATGACCAGATTCTCTTCAGAAATCAGCTAAATTATTTTTTCAACGACGACAGATGGAGCGCGGTATTGAGCGGAAGTTTTCAGAGCCAGTTCGCCAATGGCTATGACGACGATAATGAAAATGTGATATCCGGATTTATGTCGCCTGCCTATATTACTGAAATGCTCGGTATTGCCTATAAACCGGTCGAATTTTTCGAGGCCCAGTTTGGTGTGGCAATGAAGCAGACCATAGTAAATGACACCGATCTGTCGACCTTTTACGGACTTGATGCCGGGGAGAGCTTCAGAAACGAGGCCGGTCTCTCTTCCTTTTTTAAACTGGAAAAGGAGATATGGACGAATGTATTTTATTCGGGCACCCTTGAAACCTTCTGGAATGCAGAAAACGCCCTGGGGAGCACCGATGTAACATTTAACAATGAATTTACGGCCCGAATCAACAACTACCTCACCACCAACTTCCAGTTCATGGTTGTCTATAACGACGACATCACAAAAGAACTGCAGATCAAGCAGGTACTCTCGGTAGGCCTTACGTTTACACTGTTGTAACAGGTGTTTATGAAACAGATGGCACAACTGCCTCTTTAAAGCGGGTAACAATAATAAAATGTGATGTACTCAGAATACCTGAAATGGCTTAAAACCGGACTTGAGCACCTCCAGGTTCGCGGACATGTCTGGCCGGGAACTGAACCTGATAAGACCATGGTAATCGGCGAGGGCCGGGTTGCAGAAATTATGGAAGAACTCGTGGCAAAACTCGGGGGCAACTATCCGTTCGGGCATCCCGAGTATGCCGGTCAGATGCTCAAACCGCCCCATGGTATCGCCTGGGCAGCCTATGCACTTGCCATGGCTATAAACCCCAACAACCATGCCCTCGACGGCGGTCCGCCAACCTCCGAAATGGAGAAGGAATGTGTAAGTGAGCTGGCTGCCATGTTCGGATTCCGGGCCGATTATCTGGGCCACCTCAGCAGCAGCGGTACCATCGCCAATCTGGAGGCCCTTTGGGTGGCCGGCCGGCTGCACCCCGGCAAGGCGATTGCATGCACAACGGCGGCCCACTACACCCATGAACGTATATCGGCGGTGCTGGGACTGCCGTGCATCAAAATACCGATGAGCCCCGGCGGGCATCCCGATATGGATTTCCTCATGAAGCATGCGCCGGATATCGGTACCCTGGTTGTAACCATGGGCACAACAGGTACCGGCGCGGTGGAGCCGCTGCACGTGCTCGCCGGATTTTGCCGGAAAAAGGGCATACGAATTCACCTGGATGCTGCCTACGGAGGTTTCTTCAAGCTGTTGCAGGGCAGCAGTCTGATTGACGACGCCCCCTGGGAATTGACCTCCCTGGCCGACAGTATCGTGATCGATCCGCATAAACACGGATTGCAGCCCTATGGCTGCGGCTGCGTATTGTTCAGGGATGCATCCGTTGGCAGGCTCTACAAACACGACTCCCCGTATACCTATTTCACCTCAGATGAGCTGCACCTGGGCGAGATCAGCCTCGAATGCTCGCGAGCAGGGGCTTCAGCGGCTGCGCTGTGGGCTACCCTGAAGGCCTTCCCGCTCAGCGGGGATACCGGTTTCGGGCCTGTTCTGCAGCAGTGCCGGATGGCGGCACTGGAATTCGCCGGTGCTGTTGCTGGCCTTGATGACTACACGATGATCGGCAGCCCCGAACTGGACATCGTGATATTCGCTCCGCTCAGTACCGGCCGGCTCTCATCGCAGGTTAGCGAAAGCTCAAAAACCGTATTCCGAAGGGGAATGGACCCCGCGACGCCCGCCGGAGACCGACTCTACCTGAGCCTGTACCGGATGCCCGCCGCCCAGCTCCCCGAAGATTGCGGTATAGAGGCAGATACGGAGGAAATCACAGTTCTGCGCAGCACCCTCATGAAACCCGAACACCGCGGTTTTATTCCTGAGATGGTTGAGAGGCTGAAAAGGCTGGCACGCTAACCGGACCCATTCACCTCTTAAACATCAAAATGTATTCCCTGCGCCAGGGGAAGCTCCGTTCCCCAGTTGATAGTATTTGTCTGCCGGCGCATGTACACCTTCCAGGCATCGGAGCCCGACTCACGTCCGCCGCCGGTCTCTTTCTCGCCGCCAAAGGCCCCGCCGATCTCTGCACCGCTGGTTCCTATGTTCACGTTGGCGATGCCGCAGTCGGATCCCACATGGCTGATGAAGGTTTCGGCCTCGCGCATATCAAGGGTGAAGATGGCCGAGCTGAGCCCCTGAACCACCCCGTTGTGGTAGCCGATGGCCTCGTCAAGGGTTTTGTACCGGATCAGGTAGAGGATCGGCGCGAAGGTTTCAGCCTGTACGATCTCGTAATGGTTTTCTGCCCTGCAGATGCATGGCCGTACATAGTTGCCGCCCTCGTAGCCGGCACCCTCCAGCACCTCACCACCGAACAGGATCTCGCCGCCTTCTGCTTTCAGTTTTTTTAGCGCACCCTGCATGGCATCGGCGGCCTCCTTGTCGATAAGCGGACCCACAAGGGTGCCCTCTTCCATGGGATCGCCAATGGTTATGCTTTTGTAAATCTGTATGAGGCGGTCTTTCACCTGGTCGAAAATTTCGTCGTGAACGATCAGCCTGCGGGTGGAGGTGCACCGCTGGCCCGCGGTTCCCGCCGCTCCGAATACCGTTGCCCGAAGCGCCATCTCCACATCCGCCTTGTTTGAAATGATAATGGCATTGTTCCCGCCCAGCTCGAGCAGTGTTCTGCCCAGACGCGCCCCAACCACCTGCGCGACTTTTTTGCCCATGGGAATCGATCCCGTGGCCGATACCAGCGGAATGCGCCCGTCGGTGGTCATCATCTCGCCCACCTCCCGGCCCCCTGTGACCATATTGAACACACCCTCGGGTACCTCATTATCCCTGAGCACTTTTTGGATGATGTTCTGGCAGGCCACGGCGGTGAGCGGCGTTTTCTCCGACGCTTTCCAGATGATCACATCCCCGCAGACAGCTGCGAGCATGGCGTTCCAGCTCCAAACGGCAACCGGAAAATTAAACGCGCTGATCACGGCCACCGGACCCAGCGGATGGTACTGGTCGTACATGCGGTGCCGGGGGCGCTCGGAATGCATGGTAAACCCGTAGAGCTGGCGCGACAGGCCGACGGCAAAATCACAGATATCGATCATCTCCTGAACTTCCCCGAGGCCCTCCTGGTAGATCTTGCCCATCTCGTAAGTGACGAGGCGGCCCAGATTTTCCTTGTGGTTTCGCAGCTCATCACCGATCTGGCGTACAACCTCGCCCCGTTTTGGTGCCGGTACCATTTTCCAGACCTTAAAGGCCTCCTGTGCCGTGGTGATCACCTTTTCATATTCATCGGCTGTGGTTACGGTCACTTTACCGATAACCTTTCCGTCGATGGGCGTAGTGCTGGTGATCAGTTCATTGGTGTCGCTGCCATAGCTTTGCTGACCGGTGCTGGTTCCGTGGTTGAGGCTGCTAATGCCGAGTGCTTTTAAAAATTCCATGGGCCGCTTGCTGTTATGAAGATTAATAATGGGTACAGACCTGATAAAACATCACCCGGTTTTCCAGAAAACGAATGGCTGTTCTTCAGATTTTATAGTGCCCCAAGATAAGACATCTGCCAGAGAGGCAACAGGATTAACCGGCACTTCCGGCATATTTTATGGCCAGCGGATAAAAAACCGTTCAGAAGAAAATCCGGGTCCTGATCTCCAGGTTGGGGTACATACGTGTAGACCGCCGCCGCTCGGCCTGCCTGAAAGCGTCTCTGAAATCCTCCGGGAATTCGGTAAAGAGCCGCTGCCCGACCGACTGGAACTGCCACCAGCCGTTGATGTAGAGTTCATTGCGATGGTACAGCGGCAGCGTTACCACTACAACTGGCCCCCACTGGTTGGTGGTCTGCCTGCCAGGTGCTATCCTAGATATATTTACATCCTGCCCGGCCGGTCCGGTAACGGTTGCTTTAAGGTTGATGATGGGGATGAAGTCAATTTTACGGTACACCTTCAGCCCGGCTGAAATCCGTGTGCCCCCCGGACGCTGATGAGTGAGCATGGCATAGCCCTCCCAGGTGATGAGTGTATCGATCGGTACCTCCCGGAACTCTTTCCAGAGCAGCCTTCCGATGCGAAGCTCATTTCTTGACACACCGGTTTCGACCGACCATTCACGGTCGAGCGCGGCCCTGAGATCGCTCTGAAAGGCAAACTCCCTGGATGCCTGGTCATTTTTTTGTCGACCCTCGATCTCGAAATCCTCAACGGTGTAATTGGCCCTCAGAAGCATCTGCTGTCGCAGTGTAAGCCAGTGCCAGGGCTGCCATTCGAACTCGGGAATAAGCCGTATTGAACGTCTCCAGTTGTTCTCGACGCTCCGTTCAGCAAACAGATATACGTAGTGATAGGCTTCACCAGCCAGTGTGATGCCGGCCCTGAAATCATTACTCAAGCGGTGATGATCGGAAATCCTCACCTGGGCAAAAAATTCATCGCGGTCGTCGGCGTTCAGATCCGGGGTGTCATGCCTGAGAATACTGGTTCGCCCGAGCAGATTTAGTGTGTTGACATCCGACAACCTGAGCTGATTCTGCGTAAAAAGCTCAATCTGCTGCTGATCGAAGTTGGAGTTCAGCAGTATTTCTGACCGCCGCCGGACCTGATCGGCAGGCAGCCCTTCGGTATTGATCAGGCGGGCTTCGCGCGTACCCGAAGTATAGATAATACCCGCTGCAAGGTGCGAACGTTTGATGAAGGGTATTGTTCGTTATTCTGCGCCGGTTACCCATAATGCCGGTCTCAACGAGCCCGGTTATATCACCGGACAGCGGGAAGCTGAAGCTGAGCGAAATCATGCTGCTGTCGTTTCTGATGGATTCAATAAAATCGCTCTCCTCCCTGTTCAGAAAGCTGCTGGCCTGATAGCTGTCGCGAATGGATGCGCCAAGCTGCACATTTGCCTGCAACAGGATGTATTCGTTCTTAAAGCCAATATCGGAGAGGAACCTGTAGGTTTGATGGGTACGCGCACTGATATCGGCATATTCAAGAAACAGCTCCGGTGAAAGCACAACCTCCCCGGCCTCGATCGGTTGGGCACTGCCGCGAAACACGAAGGAAGCACCCTGGTCGAGGTTTCCGCTGCGTGCATCGCTCATAATACCGGCCATGGGCCTGAGCGAGATGCCCGGGGCCGGAGCCCAGGCCACGCCCGCCAGGAATACATCCTGACGCAATCCGGTGGTTGTAAAACGCAGCGACCTGGCCTCGGTGGTGATGCCCAATGCAGGGTTCAGCCAGCCGGTTGCCAGCAGCAGCGCCTGGTTTTGATCCTGTATGTTCTGTGCCCGTCCCGACAGATAGAACAGCCGCGACTGGAACCGGTCGGTGATGCTCACCTGAAGGCGCTCCGAGTCATAGGTATAACTCCCGGCATATTCCCACTGAAACGCATCCAGCTGGCGGCGGAAATAGCTGCTGCCTTCCAGCCCAAGCCCGAAAATCTGGGCAGTGGCTGGCACTGCTTCAAACACAACAAGCAGGAATAATATGGTCCGGACAAGTTTGGGCATAACATTCTGGTATTTTGCCAAGATACAGGATTAGAGGAATTGGCGTGTGGTACATTTTTGAGTATTATCCCGTCATGGAACCGAAAGGAAAACTATCGCTGGCTAAAGCGACACTGGTACGCAAACTGCACCTGAAAAAACACCGCGACGAGTTCGGGCTGTTTATAGCTGAAGGCAACCGGGTGGTTGAGCAGATTCTGGTGAACCGGCGTATAGCTGTTGAATTTGTGGTTGTCCGGGAAGATGTGGAGGGGCGCAGTATTTCCGGTTTGGGTTCAGGTTCAGGTTCAGATTCCGGTTCGGGTTCAGGTTCAAATTCACGTTTAGATTCAGATTCAGATTCAGGTTCAGATACCGATATTTATGAGGCCGGCCATTCGCTTTTTGAGGAACTGGCCACTACTGAAAATCCCCAGAACATGTTCGCTGTTTGCCGTACACCCATGCCTGCCGATGCAGGAGAGCTGCTGAAAGGCGACGGGGTAATACTGGCGTTGTACCAGATGAGCGATCCCGGTAATTTGGGTACTATTCTCCGCAGTGCGGCCTGGTTCGGTACCCGGGGGGTATTCCTTAGTACAGGCACCGTAGACCTGTACAACCCCAAGGTGGTACGCAGCATGGCCGGATCAACGGGCAGCCTGCCGGTGGCCTCGGGCTTCCTGGCCATCTTTCTTGAGCAGGCCAAAAAAGCAGGCTGGAGGATCTTTCTTCTCGATGCCGGAGAGAATTCAAAGCAACTGTCGGCGATCCGTCCGGGAAAACGATCAGTACTCGTTCTTGGGAGTGAAGCCCACGGCCTGCCCCAACCGATCAAAGATGCCTACACCTGTGTAAAAATCGAATCCGCAGGCGATACTCCGCACGTAGAAAGCCTGAATGCCTCCGTCTCGGCCTCCATCGCCCTGTACCAGCTATCAGGCCACCTGCGGGATTTCGGAGCGTCGCGAACGAAGTGAGCAGCGAGATCCCCGAAGAGTGGCCAGATAGCTGGAACGACGGTGCCCGATAACTGAAACACCAGCCCCCGGTGGTGGTCATCTCGCGGGGATTGTCAAATCCCCGCAGGTGGTCAACTCTGCAGGGAGCTCCGCTTCGCGTCGCACTCCTGGAGGATGACCACCTCAGGATGATCAACTTGCAAAAGGTCCATGAATTCACTTGAAAATTATGATGCCATTTTTCGGAAAAATCCGTTTCTTGTGGTGACATCATCAGGATGATTTATGCATTTTTATTCGCTCTTTAAAAATCCCGGCTAACAGCTAATATGCCCAGAAACAACAGGAAGATTTTTGTTCTGGATACTTCGGTAATCCTCTACGACTACAACGCAATTTATAATTTCCAGGAACACGACGTAGCCATTCCCATATCGGTTCTTGAAGAAATTGATCAGTTCAAAAAGGGCGACAGTGTAATCAATTTCAACGCCAGGGAGTTTATCCGCTCCATTGATACACTATCCTCAAAGAATCTGCTCGAAAACTGGATTCCGCTCAACGGAGCAACCCGGGGCAAGTTGCGGGTGCTCACCGAAGAAGACCCCGAGATCGATACCAACCGTATATTCGGCTCTCAGAAACAGGATCACCACATCCTGAATACGGCCATTGCCCTCACACGAAAAGAGTCGAAACGGAAGGTCATCCTGGTTACAAAGGATGTTAACCTGCGCATCAAGGCACGATCGCTGAACGTGCATTCCGAGGATTATGAAACCGGCAAGATCAAGAATGTGGATCACCTCTACACCGGCAAGTCGGAAATTGCCACGGTTTCACAGGACCAGCTCGACAGTCTGTTTGAGAAAGGCTCGATCCCTGTTACTGACCTGCTTGAATCCACACCACCCTGCAACGAGTATTTTATTCTCAAAAGCGGAACAGCTTCGGCGCTTGCCTTTTACAACGCTTCATCCAAATCGGTTGAACGTATCCACAGTTCGCAGGTCTTCGGGGTGAAGCCACGCAATGCGGAGCAGACGTTCGCCATGCATGCCATCCTCAATCCGGATGTATTGCTCGTTACCATCTCGGGAGCGGCCGGTACGGGAAAAACCCTTCTGGCCCTGGCCGGTGCCATAGAGCAGCGCCGAAAATATCAGCAGATATACCTGGCACGGCCCATCGTACCCCTGAGCAACAAGGATATCGGTTACTTGCCCGGCGACATCAAATCGAAAATAAACCCCTACATGCAGCCCCTCTGGGACAACCTCAGCTACATCAAGAATCAGTACAACCAGAAAGATAAGGAGTACAAGAAAATCGATGAACTGGTGGAGACCGAAAAGCTGCACATCGTGCCATTGGCCTACATCCGCGGCCGGAGCCTGTCGAACGTGATCTTCATTGTGGATGAGGCCCAGAACCTGACCCCGCACGAGGTCAAAACGATCATCACCCGGGCGGGGCAGAACACCAAGATCATCTTCACCGGCGATATCTTCCAGATCGATACCCCCTATCTGGATTCACAGAGCAATGGCCTGTCTTACCTGATCGACCGGATCAAGAATAACCCGATCTACGCCCACATCAACCTGGAAAAAGGGGAGCGGTCGGAGCTTGCCAATCTGGCCAGCCAGCTGTTGTAAATCAGTTGCCCGCGGTTGCAATTTCGCGGGCTTCCTCAAACCGGCCGGCCTTGTGAAGAGCCTCAATCAGATGGGTGCGCAGTTCAGGGGCTGCCCGCTCACTCCGGTATTGAATAAGCCACCGGTCGCACAGCGAATCGAGCGTGCCGGCTTCCCGGTGCAGTCTTATCAGCGCGCTGTAAATTTCCGGTTCGGGCGACACGCCAAGGGCCCGTTCGTACCACAGCAGGGC